>JBBQMC010000281.1:0-1502 GCA_038328565.1 Candidatus Limnocylindria bacterium | reverse complement strand
AGGCCGTGCTGGGCCTTGCCGGTGGCGACGATCTGGTCCTTGATCTTCAGCGCGACGTTGATCGGGATCGCGAACGACACGCCCTGGAAGCCGCCGCTCCTCGAGTAGATCTGCGAGTTGATGCCGACCACCGAGCCGCTGCCGTCGAAGAGCGGCCCGCCGGAGTTGCCGGGGTTGACGGCCGCGTCGGTCTGGATGAACGGCACGACGGCATCGCCCGGCAGCGAGCGGCCCTTGGCGCTGACGATGCCCGACGTCGCCGTCTCCTCGAGCCCGTAGGGCGCGCCGATGGCGAGGACCGGATCGCCGACCTCGAGGGTCTTCGGATCGCCGAGGCGCACGACCGGCAGGTTCTTCGCGTCGATGCGCAGCACGGCGATGTCGGTCGCGGTGTCGATGCCGAGCACCTTGGCGGTGTACTCGCGCCGGTCGCTCAGCTTGACGGTGACGTCCTTGGCTTCACGCACGACATGCGCGTTGGTGAGGATCAGCCCGTCGGAGCTGATGATGAAGCCCGAGCCCAGGCCCTTGAAGGGGGTCGACGGGCTCTGCTGGCCGCGCTGGCCGAGGCCCGGGACGCCGCGGAAGAACTTGAAGAACGGGTCGTTCTCCATGCCGGGCGGCATCCCGCCCTGCTCTTCCATCGAGACCTTGTGGCTGCCCTCGACCATGATGCCGACGACGGCCGGCGCCGCCTGCTTGACGATGGCGCGGTAGTTCGGCACCTGGCCCGGCTGGATGCTCATCGGCTCCGCCGGAACGACGCGCTCGCCTTGCTGCGAACGGTCGGCCTGCGCCTGGGCAACGACGGCCGGGCGCGAGTCGCCCTTCAGCCAGTGAGGAAGATCGATCGCTCCGGCAGTACCGATCACCGTGACGCCCGCGGCGAGAAGTGCCGCGCTCAGGGGACTCATCTTCATGTCGACATCCTTCAGTCAGGCGCGGAAATTCCGCGGTTGACGCGAAAGATACGGATGTCCGGTTAGGACTCGGTTAGCGGTCGATGAAGCGAGGATTAAGACGAGGTGCCGGCGTCGCCCCGCCGCGGGAAGCGGACGTCGACGCGCAGCCCGCCCGTGGGCGAATCGTCGAGCCGGAGCTCGGCGCCGTGACGCTCGGCCACGGTGCGCACGATGGCCAGGCCGAGCCCGGTGCCCTCCTCGCCGCCCGACTCGCGGCGATAGAAGCGGTCGAACACGCGGGGGCGGTCGCGCGCCGGGATGCCCGGGCCGGCATCGTCGACGCGCAGCCAGGACGCGCCCGCTTCCTCCCAGACACGCACATCGATGCGCGTTCGCGGCGGCGAGTAGCGCAGGGCGTTGTCGACGAGGTTGCGGACGAGCGCCGCCAGGCTTGGCCGCTCGCCCGCGACGATCACCGGGAGGTCGGCGTCGTGGACCATGTCACTGCGGCGGTCGAGCGCGAAGGGTTGGATGGCGGCAAGCGTCTCGCGCGCCAGGTCGGCGAGGTCGACGGGCTGGAGTGCCGGCGGCGCCGACCCC
>JBBQMC010000280.1:0-1506 GCA_038328565.1 Candidatus Limnocylindria bacterium | reverse complement strand
CCACCCGGGCTCCGAACCGATGCGCCTGCTTGACCCGGTGAATGGGGAGCTCAACCTGCTGGTCGCGCAGCGCCTTGCCGGCGACCCGATCGTGCCCACCGACTACAGCTCATCGGCAGTGCGCGCGCTCGCCTTCCAGATGGCCGGCGAGCCCGACGGCGCGGCGACGGCGATCGCGGCGGCGGAGCGGGCGGCCCCGTACGACGCGCTCACCTGGGACCTCGCCGCCGTGCTCGCCTACGTGCGCGGCGACGACCTGGGACGACCGATGTCGATCGACGCGGTGATTCGCGGCGCGCGCATCGCCCCGCCCGACGTCCCCAGCTCGACCGATCCGCCGGCCCTGAGCTACGACATCAGCGCGTTCCGCATCTACCCGCGCGATGCGCTCGTCGGCGGTGCGATCCGGCTCCGTGGACCGGTCTCCTTTCCGTGGAGCCTCGCGCCGCTGCTCGCGCCCGACTTCAGGCCAGCGGCAGGCGGAGGATGAGCGCCAGCGTCGGCCGCTCGTGAACTTCGGGGTGCGGCGTGACCGGCGCGCGCAGCCATGCGTCGCCGGCGGCACCGGCCCGGTGGCGGGCGTCGAGCCGCCTCGCCGACAGCCCCTCGATGCCGAGCGCAGCCAGCGCCTCTCCCACGAGCAGCCCCTCGGTCGGGTAGCCATGCCCGACGACCATCCGATCTCCCGGCGGCAGGATCGCCTCGAGCTGGGCGCGACGCGCCGCGAATGGGCGACGGCCGAATGGGCGGTAGCGGTCGTACAGGAGGTCACTCGCCACGTACGCGGGTGAGCCGACCCACTCGCCCGCCTCGAGACGGGCGCGCAGCAGGTCGGGGTCCGGCCGCCCCACGGCGTCGAGCACGAGGAGCGTGCCGTCGAGAACCACGCCGTCGCTGTCGATCGCGTCGGCGAGCTGGCGAAGCTCGGGAAACGCGGCGAGGGCATCGCTCGGGCCGTTCGTCCGCAGGCGAAGCCGGCCCTCCTCGACGCTGATCCAGGCGCGCTCCCCGGGCCACCACGGCTCGAAGAGGTAGTCGGGTGCGTCGAACGGCGCCGGGACAGGGGTAGCGAGCATGGGGCGCACCCGCGCCGGCAGGCGCGCCTCCGCGTCGGGCTCGGGGTGGGAGGGGATCGAGAGTCGGAGCTGGTCGCCGTGCACGCCGTCAGGCGGTCTTGCGACGCCTCGCCGGCTTGGCCGGCGCCTCCGCCGTCACGCGCCGGGTCTCGCGCGCCACTGCGACGCTCGCCTCGAGCGCCGCCATGAGGTCGGTGATCTTCGTCGGCTCGGTCTTCTCGGCCGCGATCGGCTGCTCGCCGCCGACCTTGCGCTCGATGACCGCCATGAGCGCCTGGCGGTACTCGTCGTGGTACTCGTCGGCCGAGAACTCGCCGGTCATGCTCGCCACGAGCTGCTCGGCCATCTTCCGCTCGGCCGGCTTGATGTCGATCTCGGCCTCGGGCAGGCTGAGCTCGTCGAGGGCGCGCACCTCATCGGGCCAGTGGAG
>JBBQMC010000279.1:0-1535 GCA_038328565.1 Candidatus Limnocylindria bacterium | reverse complement strand
TGGTCGCCGGCATCATCCTGATGGCGCTCGGACTGAAGCTCGTCCTGGAGTTCGTCAGCGACCTGGACGTCCACCATCTGGACGAGCCGCTTGGGTTGTTGCCGATGGCCGCCATGTACGGCGGCGTCGCCCTCTACCTCTTGGCGCACGTCGCGTTCCGCTACCGGAACTGGCGCCACTTGACCGTGCAGCGCGTGGTGGTGGCCGGCCTGCTGATCGCGCTGATACCGGTGGCAGGCGCGATCCCCGCGCTGGCGGCGCTCGGCCTGTTGACCGCCGTCATGGTCGGGCTGATCGCGCTCGAGGCGGTTCGGTTCTCAGAGTTCCGGGAGCGCGTGCGCCACGAGGACGACGACGCCGCGGATCGTGTCACTCCCGAGGGCTAGCGTTCTCGTCGTGGTCACCCGGTCAGTGCTCGGTCCCGGCGGGCGGGTCATCCGCGTGGACGTCCCGACCTCTCGCACGGAACGCGCTCGAGGACTCCGTGGACGCCGCCTCGCCCCGATGCTGTTCGAACGCGCGCGTTCCGTGCAGACGTTCGGGATGCGGCAGACGATCGACGTGGTGTTCCTCGACGGGGAGCTCCGGGTGATCCGCGTGCGATCGGTGCCACCGCGGCGCATCGTCTGGGCACTGCGCGCGCGACATGTCTTGGAGATGCCCGCCGGCACCGATCTCCGGAGCGGGGACCGGCTGACGGCGGCGACGTCCCTCCGGGATGGGGAGACTCAGACGAGGAGTGCGCGGAGCAGAGCCCAGACCATGATCGAGGCGGCTCCGGCCAGGAACGCCACGCTGGTGGCCACCGCCACCGGGGCCCAGCCGGGGACGGCTACCGGCTCCCTGCGGGAGCGATCGGGCTCCACCAGTCCCAGCCATTCCAACACGACTCGCATGTCCCTCCCATCGGCCCTCGCCCAGGTTGTCCTTGAGGGTTCGCACGCGGAACCACCCGGGATGGGTAGCCCGGCCAAATCGGGGGGCTCAGGCGATCCAGGTTCCGGCGCCCTCAACGCTGCCGACCACGGTCCAGGTTCCTCGCTGCTCCTCCACCTTCCAGACGGATCCGGTCCCGCACAGGCCACCGCAGCCCATGCTTCCCGGCACCTCGAGGGATCCTTCGGGACCGGCCGACACGGGACCGAGCCACACGAAGACCGACCGCTCGCGGCCGTCGAGGATCCGTCCGTTGGGATCAGCCTCCTCGTAGTCGCGGACGAAGCGGATCGGAGCTCCGATGTCTGCGAGCCGGATCCGAAGCTGGTCCTGATCCATGGCAGGGAGCTCATCACAGTCCCGAGGCTCGGCGCCATCTCCCGCATTCACGCAGATCCGTTCCATGACGTAGATCGTCTCCCAGTCGACCCGCTCGGAACCCACCAGGTGGCGGATCACCGCCTCGTAGGCATCGAGCCGTGCTGCGACCGCGGCGTCGGTGGGAGAACCTGGATCGCCGCGGGGGGTCGGTGTGGCATCGGCACACGCGACGAGGGCGAGGAGTAGGGCGACGAGCGGAGCGGAGATCCTGGGCATCG
>JBBQMC010000278.1:0-1595 GCA_038328565.1 Candidatus Limnocylindria bacterium | reverse complement strand
CGCGGCGGAGGATCGCCGGATCCGCGAAGTGCTGGCGACCAGCGAAAAGACGCGGGCGGAGAACCTCATGATCGTCGATCTGATGCGAAACGACCTCGGCGCCGTGAGCGAGCTGGGCAGCGTCTCGGTGCCGAAGCTGATGCATGTCGAGACGTACCGGACCGTCCCCCAGCTGGTCTCCACGGTCCGCGGCCGCCGCCGCGACGACGTCTCGCCGGTCGAATGCATTCGCGCCGCCTTCCCGGCCGGGTCGATGACCGGCGCGCCGAAGCTGCGCACGATGGACATCATCGACCGGCTCGAGGGCCGCCCGCGGGGTGTCTACTCGGGCGCGATCGGCTTCCTGGGACTCAACGACGCGGTCGACCTCAGCGTGGTCATCCGCACGCTGGTGGTCGACCCGGAGGGCTGCTCGATCGGGACGGGCGGAGCGATCGTCGCTCAGTCGGTCCCCGAGGAGGAGCACGACGAGATGCTCCTCAAGGCGCGCGCCCTCCTCGAGGCGGTCGCGAGCGCTGGTGAGCCGAGCGCCGTCGCCCCGCCGCGGTCGGTTGAGGCCATTCTCGCCTCCGGATACTTGACGCCGCCGGGCGAATGGGCGCATCGCACCGTTTCAGCCCTGGCGTGGCGAGGATGAGCCTCGCGGCCGCGCCGCCCGCCGCACTCGCGCATGGCCGCCGGCGCCCGGATCCCGCGCTCGGGGTGTTCGACACCCTGCTCGTGGTCGACGGTGAGGCGCAGCGGCTTGACGTGCACCTCGCGCGGCTCGCCGCCAGCCTGACCGAGCTCTTCGGGCGGGCGCTGCCCGGAGACCTCGAGGCCCGCGTTCGCGCTCTGGCCGGCACGGCACGCGGCCGTGCGCGCCTCCGGATCGACGTCGCACCAGACACGGACGCCGAGCTGACGCTCGCGCCCGCACGGCAGCGCGAGCTGCCGATCGTGTTGCACCCCTCCACGCTTCCGGGAGGCCTCGGCGCGCACAAGTGGCGCGATCGCGCGCTGGTCGACGCGCTCCGGCAGACGCCCCTGCTCGTCGACGCCGACGGCACCGTGCTGGAGGCCGGCTGGGCGAACGTGCTGATTCGCCGCAACGGGGTCCTCGTGCGACCGCGGGACGACGGTCGCATCCTGCCCGGCACGTCGCTGCCGGCGGCCGAGGAGGCGGAGATCACGCTCGCCGACCTCCGTCGCGCCGAGGAGATCCTGGTGAGCTCGGCGATCGCGGGCGTGGTGCCCGCAGTGCTCGCCGAGCCCTAGATTCTCCTGATCCATGGCTCAGTGGGCGCTGTTCCTCGCCCTGGCGGTCGTCCTCGTCTACGGGCTCTTCGTCGCAGGCCTTGTGCTTGCCGGGCGGCGCACGAACGCGCGGGCGGTCGCCGGATTCGTCCCGGACTGCATCGTCCTGTGCAAGCGCATGCTCGGCGACCCCCGCATGCCTCGTCGGTACCGGGTGAGGTCATCGCAACCGTGGGGTATCTCGCGCTGCCCTTCGACATCCTCAAGTTCGTCGGCGGTGCGAAGCCAACCGAACCGCCGGAACCATAGATGTCGCTTGGTATCTTGCCGCCATGGCTGACCGGCAGGTGTGGGATCTC
>JBBQMC010000277.1:0-1616 GCA_038328565.1 Candidatus Limnocylindria bacterium | reverse complement strand
CCTTGATCATCGAGATCTCGAGCCGCACGTCGCGGCCCTCGTCGAGCTTCCAGGCGCAGTCGTAGGTCATCAGGCGGCAGGCGTGGATGCGGGTCGCGGCCTCGGCGATCCAGTCCTGGATGACGCCGCGCTCGCTGAGCTTCTGCCCGAAGGTGACGCGCTGGCCTGCGAAGTCGATCATCATGTCGAGCGCGCGTTGCGCCATCCCGATCGACCAGGCCGCCATCTCGATGCGCCGCGTGCCAAGCCTGAGCTGCATCGGCGCGAACCCCGCGCCCTCGGTCCCGAGCAGTTTCCAGCCCGGTATCCGGCAATTCTCCAGGGCGACCTCGTAGGTGACATGGCCGCCGAGCATCGGGATCGGGCGCAGCACGTTGAAACCCGGCGTGTCCCGGTCGACAAGGAACGCCGACATCGATGCCCGGGTACCGTCGCGCCCTGTCACCGCCATGACGATGGTGAAGTCGGCCTCGGCGGCGCGCGTGATCCAGATCTTGCGGCCGTTCAGCACCCAGTCGTCGCCGTCGCGGACCGCACGCGTCGTCATCCCGGCTGGATCGGACCCGGCACCGGGCTCGGAGATGCCGATCGCCGAGATGGTCTCGCCGCGTACGTAGGGCGCCAGATAGGCTTCGCGCTGCCGGTCGGTCACGGTCGCGGCGAGCATCCGCAGGTTCGGCGAGTCGGGCGGCAGCGTGTAGGGCGTGATTGTCCGGCCCAGTTCCTCGTTGACCCCGACCATGGCGACCGCGGGCAGGTCCATGCCGCCGACGTCCTCCGGCGCGTCGAGGCCCCACAGGCCGAGTTCGCGGGAACGGGCATCGACGCGGAGGCGGTCGGTGTCGGGGAGTTCGATGCTTTGCCCGGCGGTCTCGCGCGCCAGCACGCTCGCTTCGAGGGACAGGAGTTCGTCGGCGACGAAGCGCGTGACGAGGTCCTTGAGCATCCGGTGCTCTTCGCAGGGTTCGAAGTCCATGGTCGCGAGATGCACCGGCGGGGGGGCGGTGTCGACTGGCTAGATTGACTGCTCACGTGTCATCTCGGGCCTGAGTCGGGATGACAAGGAGGGGAAGTCCCGCCGCTGCTACTGCGGCTTGGTGTACGGCACGAACTTGTCGAGGTTGAGGAACCCGGTCTGCATGCGCGCGCCGCGGTCGTAGAGCTTGACCACGTCGATGCTGCACAGTTGCGACGAGTGGGTGTCAGTGACCAGGATTTTGTCCCAGTTCAGCGATTCGGCGCCGCCCCTCGGGCGGTTGAGATAATAAATGCCGCCGCGCATCTGGTAGAGGACGGCGGTGCGGTCGAAGATGCGGCTGGAATAGATGTCGCGTTGCTGGATGCAGTCGACCGGCGTGCCGGCGACGCGGCCGGCGAGGGCCTTGGCAAGCTGATCCTCCTGCGAGAGACGCGACTTGGCGATCGCTGGGGCTGCGGCGACGGCAAGAGCGGCGACGGCGGCGAGCAGGACTGGGCGCATGATGAGGCTCCTTCCGCGCTTGTGTAGCAGGCGGAAGCTGAACCCTGCGAGAACGGATTTGCCGGTGGTGACCCCTACGAGAATCGAACTCGTGCTTCAGCCGTGAGAGGGCCGCGTCCTAACCGCTAGACGAAGG
>JBBQMC010000276.1:0-1625 GCA_038328565.1 Candidatus Limnocylindria bacterium | reverse complement strand
GAAACGTCACCGATCTGCTGCCCGAACGCGACCGCGCCACCGTCCGCGCCCGGATCAGGGCGGCCTGGTCGCTGAGCGATCCGCTGCTGGCCGCCCAGCGGCTGCAGCTGCTCGCCGGCGAGCTCGAGCAGACCTGGCCCGACGCCGCCGGCTCGCTCCGCGAAGGCCTCGACGACACCCTGACCTTGATGCGGCTCGGGATCAGCGGCAACCTCGCCGCGACCCTCTCCTCGACCAACCCGTGCGAGAGCATGATCGAGATCGTCCGCCACACCCAGCGCAACGTGAAACGCTGGCAGGACGGCGACATGCGCAAGCGCTGGACCGCCGCCGGCATGCTCGTCGCGGAAAAGCAATTCCGCCGGATCATCGGCTACCGCGCCCTCGCCACCCTCGTCATCGCGATCGAACGTCACGCCCTACACGTCGCCCCGAACGACCAAACCCGCCAGGAGGCCGCCGAGCTCGCTACCGTCTAACCGCCAACCCAACGGACCGCCGCCGAAGTTCCACGACGATCCGGACATCCTCGCACGATCGTCCGGTTCAGCCAGCCGGTGAAGAGAAGGATCAGCAGGATCGAGCCGACGGCGCCGCCGGCCCCGAGCGCGAGCGCGGCGTAGACGAGCAGCGCGAGGTCGTGGCGACGATCGCGGCGTGGAGCGAGCCGGCCACGACCATGCGGCCGGTCAGGCCCCGTCTCAAGCCTTCGCGCTCGAGGTAGCGGCGCAGGATGCCCGACACCGTGGCGTCGTCCTCGACGACCAGGATCAGCGGCAACTCGACATCCATCCCGCGCCACGTACCCGAACCGACAGACTCTGCACCTCGCCTCGCGGACCGGAAGCTCCGGCCGGGGACGATCAGCCGTCGAGCGCGGGCTCGCCCGACGTTGGCGCACCGAGGCCGCGCCGCTTCTGGGCGCCCCAGTCGCGGCGGCGCCGCGCGAGATCGACGAAGGCGAGCGCCCGCCAGAGATCGTTCAGCTGGCGATAGCCGAAGTTCTCCACGACCGAGAGCACGAGCATCCGCGCCACGTCCCGGCCGCGTTGATGGCGGCGGAAGCTGAACTCCTCGAGCGCGAGCGCCGAGATCGAGAGGAGCGCGCCGAGCAGGATCGCCATCGAGCCGAAGGCGAGCAGGAACGTCAGCGAGAGCAGGCCGAGGGCGAATGCGAGCGGCGTCGCGACGTAGCCGGTCAGCGCAAAGAGCGGCCCGATCAGCTCGAAGAAGACGAAGTACGGGATCGCGACCAGCCCGAGCACGCCGTACGAGGGCCTGCCGATGAGTGCGCGGTGGCGCCAGAGCGCCTCGAAGAGGCCGCGCTGCCAGCGGCGGCGGTGGCGGTGGCGGCCGAGCGTGCGCAGGTCGCCGGGCGCCTCCGCCCAGCAGACGGGGTCGGGCACGAACTCGATCCGGTACGGCTCGCCACGTCGCGCATGTGCCGGTGCAACCGCAGCACGAGCTCGACGTCCTCGCCGACCGTGTCCTTCCACCAGCCGCCGACCTGCTCGACGGCCGAGCGGCGGAAGAGCCCGAAGGCCCCCGAGATGATCAGCAGCGAGCCGAGCCGGCTCCAGCCGACGCGGCCGACGAGGAAGGCGCGGAAGTACTCGACGACCTGG
>JBBQMC010000275.1:0-1637 GCA_038328565.1 Candidatus Limnocylindria bacterium | reverse complement strand
CTCCAGGACCGAGTGGTAGTCGCGCTCGCCCTGGAAGCCGGTGAGGGGCGAGAGCGCGCCGACGGCCAGCATCTCCAGGTCGGCGAGCTCGCGCTCAGAGACGACGAGCGTCGGCAGGTTGGCGGCCTCGGCGCGTAGCGCGTCCGCCTCCGAGCCGTCGGCCAGGAGGTCCACGAGGGTGCCGCCGTGAGGGTCGATCTGCGAGATGTCGGACATGCCTGAGCAGCCTTTCTCCGGGGGACGAGGACCGCCTAACCGTACCGGAAACCGCAGGTCGGCAGCCTCCACGGCCCCGTCAGCGCGTTCCGGGACTCCCGTGTACACTCGCCCGACCTGCACTCGAGGGGGCCCCGCTTGCAGACGATCCTTCCCGCCGACGAGCTGACCGCACGCAACATCGCCTTCGAGGACGTGCACCCGCGCGAGATCGTGCGATGGGCGCTCGAGGAGTCGGGGTTGGAGCGGGTGGCGATCGCATCGGCGTTCCAGGCGGAGGGGACCGTCGTCATGCATCTGGCCACGCAGATCCGTCCGGACATCCCGATCCTGTTCCTGGAGACGGGGTTCCAGTTCGCCGAGACGCTCGCCTTCAAGGCGCAGCTGACCGAGGCGCTGGCGCTGAACGTGGTGGACCTCGTCGGCGAGCGCACGGTGGCCCAGCAGGAGGCCGCCGAGGGGCCGCGGCTCTACGAGCGCAACCCCGAGCGGTGCTGCGAGCTGAACAAGGTGCGGCCGATGTTCGAGGCGCTGCGAGGTCTGGACGCTTGGATGACGGCCTTCCGGCGCGACTCCTCCCCCACGCGTGCGGCGGCCCCGTTCATCGAGCAGTACGAGCTGGAGCCCGGTCGGATGATCGTGAAGATCAACCCGGTGGCCGCCTGGACACGCAGCGACACGTGGCGGTACCTGCGCGACCACGAGCTTCCGCACAACCCGCTCTACGACCTGGGGTACGCGTCGATCGGGTGCGCACCGTGCACGCGGGTGCAGTTCTCGGGCGAGCCGGAGCGGGCGGGCCGCTGGGCGGGCAAGGCCAAGTGGGAGTGCGGGATCCACAGGGACGAGACGACGACGCAGGACCTGATCCGGCTCGATCCGTAGGTCCGCGCGACCGCCGGGTCCTACGCCACGACCCAGAGCGCCTCGCGCGCCAGCTCGATCTCGAAGCGCTCGCGGACGCCGAGGGCGTCGCCGTCCAGCTGCACGGGGAACGGCTCCGCCGCGGTCACCAGGACGCGCGACGCGTCGTGGACGTAGTCGATGTCACGGCCGTGCACGTGCCGGGCGGAACCGAAGACCTGCCAGGCGATCCGCGGCACGCTGCGAAGCGCCAGCTTGCGCACCGACAGCACGTCCAGGCCGCTCTCCAACGAGGCCTCCGGCGTCATGCGCAGGCCCATGCCCTTGTAATACGTGTACGGGTCGGTGCGACCGACCATCACCGACAGCGAGGGCGCCGGCGGCCCATCGTCGATCGTGACCTCCAGGTCGGGCGAGCGGCCCGCATAGCCCACCAGCAGCTCCCACGCCACGGCCCGGAACGCGGCGCGGTCGAACTTCGACTTGGTCTTCGGGAACTTCGCATCCAGGCGCATCATGGCGGCCGCGTCGACGCCGGCTCCGCAGTTGACGGCGAA
>JBBQMC010000274.1:0-1652 GCA_038328565.1 Candidatus Limnocylindria bacterium | reverse complement strand
TGGGAGATGACGACAAGCCGCCGCGACGCCGGCATGAGCATCCTCATCGTCAGCCACCTCCTCGCCGAACGCGACCGCCTCGACCGCATCTACGAGCTCCGCGATGGAGGGGCAGCGCTGCTGTGAGCCGCACGATCGCATTCACACGAGAGCAGCTGCGCGCTCCGTTCACGCTGGTCCTACTGATCGGTGTCCCGGTTCTGTTCGTCGTCTCCGCCGCCGGTGTCCTTTCCGACTTCGCCCGCGCCCTCGGGGGGTCGCTCACCGGTAATGCCGCGGTGGGTTTGTCCGCCGGGTGGGCCGCAGCGTTCCTGTCCGGCGCGCTCGGCTTCTTCGCCGCTTCCTCATCACGCGGCGCCGATCGTCGCCTGGCACTCGCCGGGCTGGGCCCAGCGCGCGTCGCGCTCTCTCGAATCGTCGCCTCCATCGCGCTGGCGACGATCGCCTCGGTGGCAGCGTTCGCAGCCCTCGAGGCCCGCAGCGCCATCGCCCACCCATGGCACGCCGCACTCGCAGTCGTGGCCTTTGGCTGGCTCTACCTCGGCGTCGGCGTACTCGTCGGTTCGATCGTCACCGACACACTTGAAGGCTCGCTCATCGTCGTGTTCATCTTCATGCTCGACGTGTTCTCCGGACCCGGGATGAGCACTACCGCAGCACCCTGGGCGATCAGCCGAAAGGCCGCCGACGTGCTCATTGCCGCGGGACTCGGTCGGCCCTCGCCTAGCCGAGACTGGATCGCTCTCGGCCTGACCACAGCAGTCGCCTTGGCCGCCGCCTTCATCGTCTTCGCCGTGTCTGCCAGGCGGCGATCGTGAACAAGCGCATCGCTACCGCCACGCGACTCGGCTTTCGCGAACAGGCACGCCGACCGCTGCTAATCGCGCTATTGATCGTGGTGCCGTTCTTCTTCATCACCCGCGCCATCGCCCAGACCAGCCCGCTGCCGCGCCGCATCAGCCTCCCCGGTGGGAGCCAGATCCTCACCACCATGCGCGACATCCACGGCGTCACGATGGCTGCCGTCACCGTCGCCTTCCTCGCTGGCTTGTGCGGCGCCTTCATCGTCAGTTCAGCCCGCCAAGCAGACCGCCGACTCATCGTCGCCGGCTTCCGACCCCTCGAAGCCCTGATCCCCCGCTTCGCCGTGCTCGGGGCATTCACTCTCGTCGTGGTCGGCGTCTCCGTCGCAGTGACCGCGCTCAATTTCACCCCGCGATCGTGGGCGGCGTTGACCGTCGGAACCTTGCTTGTCGGTCTCACCTACGGCTGCATCGGGGCCATCGCCGGTTCGCTCCTTGGTCAACTCGGCGCGACCTATCTCTCGCTCTTCGCAGCCATGCTCGGCCAGGGCGTCCTCCAAAGCCCGATGTTCGGGGACGGCACGCCGCGTGGTGCAGCCCGCTACCTCCCTGACTACGGCGCCACCCGGATCGTCGTCGGCGGAGGCTTCTCATCGAGCTTCCACGCCTGGGGCGAACTGGCCCTCGCGCTCGGCTGGCTACTCGTGCTCCTCGCCGTGACCATCGGCGTGCTCCGCAAACTCGTCCGCACAAGGACCAGTTGAAACCACGGGACCACACGTCGGCGAAGTACTTCGTCGCCCCAGCTCCCCCCACCCCGGACGTCACGTCGATCAATGACACGCCGTT
>JBBQMC010000273.1:0-1654 GCA_038328565.1 Candidatus Limnocylindria bacterium | reverse complement strand
AGCCGTAGACGGTCATGCGGGGGCAGCTCCGATCCTCTGCAGATAGACGCCGAACGACTCGCCGGTCAGGCGCTCGTACGCCTCGCGGTATCGCGCGGCCGTGCTCTCCACGACATCGGCGGGAAGCTCCGGCGGGGGCGGCTCGTGGTCCCAGCCGCTCGCATCCAGCCAGTCGCGCACGTACTGCTTGTCGAAGCTGGGTTGCGCGCGGCCGGGCTCGTACGCGTCGGCGGGCCACAGGCGCGAGGAGTCCGGCGTGCACACCTCGTCGACCAGGATCAGCTCGCCGTCGCAGAAGCCGAACTCGAACTTCGTGTCGGCGAGGATGATGCCTCGGCTCGCCGCGATCGCAGCCGCGCGCTCGTACAGACCCAAGGAGAGCTCCTTCAGACGCTCGGCGAGGCCCCGCCCCACCAGATCGGCGGCCTCCTCCGCTGAGACCGGAAGGTCGTGACCCTCGGCGGCTTTCGTGGTGGGGGTGAAGACCGGCTCGGGAAGGCGATCGGACTCCACGAGTCCCGCAGGGAGCGCGACGCCGCACACGGCACCCGTCTGCCGGTACTGCGTCCAGCCCGAGCCGCTCAGGTAGCCGCGCGCGACGCACTCGAGCGGCACGACGTCGGCGCGGCGCACGACCATGGCACGCCCAGCCAGGCTCGCGTCGAACCCGCCGGCCGCAGGGTCGGCCGTCACCAGGTGGTTGGGGAGCAGCTCCCTCGTGCGCTCGAACCAGAACAGCGACACGCCGGTCAGCACGCGGCCCTTGTCCGGGATGGGCGTGGGAAGGATCACGTCGAAGGCGCTGATGCGATCGGTGGCGACCAGAAGCAGTCGGTCGGGCCCCGCGTCGTAGAGATCGCGGACCTTGCCGCTGGCTCGCAGCTCGCCGGCGACGCCCATCCGAACTAGGCCCCCTCGACCGGGAGCTTCTCGAGCTTGGCGAACACCCCGCCGAGGTTCTGCAGGAACCGGGCGGGGTCGAAGAACGCGTCCAGATCCTCGGCGCCCAGCAGACGCCGGACCTCGGGATCGGCGGCGACCGAGCCGCGGAAGTCCGAGCCGTGGTCCCAGGTGTCGGCGGCGGCCCGCTGCACGATGCGGTACGCGTCGTCGCGCGGCAGACCGGCGTCCACGAGGGCCAGCAGCACGGACTGGCTGAACGCGAGGCCCCCGTCCGCCTCCAGGTTCGCGCGCATCTGCTCGGGCGACACGCGCAGTCCCTCCACCACCTCCGTGAACCCGTGGATCATGAAGTCGAGCAGGCCGCACGAGTCGGGGAGGATCACGCGCTCGGCCGACGAATGGGAGATGTCCCGTTCGTGCCAGAGCGCCACGTTCTCCAGAGCCGCCTGCGCGTTCGCGCGCACGACGCGCGCGAGCCCCGAGATCCGTTCGCTCAGCACCGGATTGCGCTTGTGCGGCATGGCGCTGGAGCCCTTCTGCCCCTCGGCGAAGGGCTCCTGCACCTCGCGGACCTCGGTCCGTGCCAGGTGCCTGACCTCGGTGGCGAACGCGGCGAGCGACGAGGCGCAGACGGCCAGCACCGTCATGAACTCCGCGTGCCGGTCGCGCTGCACGATCTGCGTGGACGCCTCGGCGCTCTTCAGCCCGAGGTTCGCGCACACGATCTCCTCGACGCGCGGGTCCACCATGG
>JBBQMC010000272.1:0-1655 GCA_038328565.1 Candidatus Limnocylindria bacterium | reverse complement strand
CCAACGGGCACGTGCTCGTCAGCGTGTACTCCAGCGGCGCCATCGGACGGCTCCTCCCCGACGACGTCATCGGAATGATCCGCTACGTGCGCGAGCAGGCAGCCGCCGCCGACCCGGCGGGAGCCCCTCGATGACCCCGATGCCTCAGGTGCTCGCGTTCGACGTCAACGAGACCCTGTTAGACCTCAGCCCGCTCGACGCGCGCTTCGAGCGCCACCTCGGCGACTCCTCACTGCGCGGCCAATGGTTCGCGCAGATGCTGCAGCTCTCCTTCGTGGGCGCGATCACGGATGAGTACGTGGACTTCACCACGGCCCAGAACGCCGCGCTTGTCCTCGTCGCCGGCCGTGCCGGGGTCGAGCTCCCGGACGCGGCGGCCGCGGATATCGTCGGCGGCATGCGCGAGCTTCCCCCCCACCCGGAGGTCGCGGGCGCGCTCACCCGGCTGCAGGAGGCGGGCTTCACGCTGGCGGCGCTGACCAACTCGCCGCTGGACGTCTCTCGCGCTCAGCTCGACCACGCGGGGCTGAGCGATCGCTTCGACGCCATCCTCTCCGCCGACCAGGTGCGAGCGTTGAAGCCCCGCCGCGAGCCCTACGAGCTCGTGGCGAGGACGTTCGACGTCAAGCTCTCCGACGTCCGGCTGATCGCCGCGCACGCATGGGACATCACGGGAGCCCTGGCCGCCGGGTGCACGGCGGCATTCGTCGCCCGCCCCGGCATGGCGCTCAGCCCGATCGGTGCTCGCCCGGACATCGTCGGCACCGACATCGACGACGTCGCGGCCCAGATCATCGCCGCGGCATGAGCTTCACGCCCGCCGAGCCGACACCCGCTCTGACGCTGCGCTCGATGCGCGTGCGCGCCGTCGATGTCCGCATGACGCGCCCCCTGCAGACCGCGGTCGGCGAGATGCGCACGGCACCGCTCGCGCTGGTGGACTTGCAATCCGCCGAGGGTGTGACGGGCTCGAGCTACGTGTTCTGTTACACCCGGGCCGGCCTGGCGGCCGTGACGGCGATGCTGCGCGGACTCGCGCCCGCACTGCAAGGCGTGGCACTCCACCCCGTTCCGCTGCGGGACGCCCTGCGCCGGAGGTTCACGCTGCTGGGCACGACCGGCGTCGTCGGGCTGGCGCTGGGCGCCATCGACATGGCGGTCTGGGACGCCGTCGCACGCGCCGCCGCCGTCCCCCTCGCCCGGCTGCTCGGCGGTGCCGCCGGCGGCCGCATCCCGGCCTACGCGAGCCTGCGGTCAATCGCCGCCGACGCCGTCGCCGACGAGGCGGCCGAGGAACTTCCTGACGGCTACCTGTCCTTCAAGGTCAAGCTCGGCGCCGGCGACCTGGCCTCGGATCTCGAGCTCCTGGCCGCCTTGCGATCGGTCGTCGGCGGGCGAGCGGCGCTCATGGGCGACTACAACCAGAGCCTCACGCTCGGCGACGCCCTGATCCGGCTCCGCCGGCTCGGCGCTGAGCAGCTGGCATGGATCGAGGAACCGATCGCCGCCGACGAGATCGACGGGATGGCTCGGCTGACGCGCGAGACCGACACGCCGATCCAGGCCGGCGAGAGCTGGTGGAGTCCACGCGAGGCGGCGCGGAGCATCGCGGCCGGGGCCTCGGACCTCGTGATGCCCGACGTCGCCCGGATCGG
>JBBQMC010000271.1:0-1656 GCA_038328565.1 Candidatus Limnocylindria bacterium | reverse complement strand
AGGCGTTTGCGCATCTCTTCCCTCCCCTGGGGATCGTGCGATGACGCGTGCCCTTCGACCGCGTCGCGACGGCGGTTCGAGATGCGACCGGGTCGCAGGAAGCGGGGGGGCGCGGCCGCCAAGCGCTCGCGTGCGACCGGTGCGGCGTGCCTCGAGGCGGTGGTCAGCCTGCCGCAGAGCAGGCGGGCTGCCGAGGCGATCGCGGCGGAGCGGATCGACCTCTCCCCACACGCCCGAACGGGTGGTGAATCCGATCCGCCGGGTGGCCCGTAGTCCAGACGTCCATGCACGCTCGCTCGTGCCATTTCAGAGAGAAGGGGCCGACATGGCCACCGCACCGCAGCTCGACACGTACGTCATCCTCCGCCGCGGCGGTTGGCGCTCGCCCGAGGAGCACCAGGCCGCCGCCGCCCGCTCGGGCGACGTCGGCGACAACCAGATGTCGGATGACATCCGCTGGATCCGCTCGTATGTCCTCGCCGAGGCCGACGGCTCGCTCGGCACCGTCTGCATCTACCAGGCCTCGAGCCCGGAGAAGATCCGCGAGCACGCGAGCCGCGCCGGCCTGCCGGCCGACGAGATCGTGGCGGTCGCCGACACCGTGATCCTGCGCCCGGATCCGCAGCCGGCGACGGTCTGAGCCGAGCCTCACGAGGGCGCGGCCCCGTCCGGGGTCGCGCCCTCGCTGCGCTCGGCCAGGTGGCCAATCCAGAGCGATTCGGCTCAGCCCGCCTGCGGGAAGAAGCGCACGAGGACGATCGCGCCGCCGCCCGCCGCGTTCGCCGCCTCGACCGACCCGCCGTGCTCCTCGGCGGCCTGGCGGACGATCGCGAGGCCGAGGCCCGAGCCGGGCATGGCGCGCGCTTCGTCGGCGCGGAAGAAACGCTCGAAGACGTGAGGCAGGTCACGTTCGTCGAAGCCCGGCCCATGATCGCGGACGGTCAGCAAGCCGTCGCGGAGCACAACGTCCACCTCACCGCCGGGAGGACTCCACTTACGCGCGTTGTCGAGCAGGTTGGACACGGCCCGCCCGATGCGCTCGGGCTCGCCGCTGACGATCGTCGGCTCCATGTCGAGGTTGAAGGCCACCCGCTTCCCGGTGCGCCGTTCGGCCCGCTCGGTCAGCGTCGCCACTAACTGGTCGAGGCGCACGTCGTCCAGGACCTCGCCCTGCTTGCTCCCGCGGGCCAGCTCCACGACGTCGCTGACGAGCGCGGTCAGCTCGTCCAGCTCTCCGATGATGTCCGCGCGCAGCGCCGCGCGCTCTGACTCCGGGAGGCGGTCGGCATCCTCCAGCGTCTGGATGTTCGCTCGCAGGCTGGCGATCGGGGTGCGCAGCTCATGGCTGGCGTCGGCGACCAGCTGCCGCTGGGCCTGCGCGGATCGCTCCAGGGCATCGAGGGTCGTGTTGAAGCTCTGTGCCAGGCGAGCCAGCTCGTCGCCGCCACCGACCTCGAGCCGCTGCGTCAGATCCGGGTTGCCGGTCAGCGTCTCGGTGCGGCGGGTGAACCGGGAGATGGGGGCGAGGGCCGTGCGGGCGACGACGAAGCCCAGGGCGGCCGCGGCCAGGATGCCGGCTCCGCCAACGATGAACAGCAGCAGCAACTGGCGGCGCAGGACGTGATCGACCTCGGTCAGCGGACGGGCCACCTGAAC
>JBBQMC010000270.1:0-1657 GCA_038328565.1 Candidatus Limnocylindria bacterium | reverse complement strand
GGGCGGCGATCCGACCGGCACCGGCTTCAACGGCTCCGACCTGCCCAACCTCAAGGCCGAGTTCTCGAGCGAGTCGCACCGCCGCGGCGTCGCGTCGATGGCGCGCGCGCAAAACCCCGACAGTGCCAATAGCCAGTTCTTCATTGTGACGGCGGATTCGCCGTTCCTCGACCGCCAGTACACCTTGTGGGGCGAGGTCGAGAGCGGGATGGAATATGTCGACGCGCTCCCCGTCGGCGAGCCGCCGCGCGAGCCTGGCAAGATCGTCAAGGCAACGGTGTCGACGGCTTGAAGACAATCGCTCTCGTCACCGGCGCATCGGCCGGGCTCGGCGTCGAGTTTGCGCGCCAGTTGTCGAAGCGCGGCCACGCCCTCGTCCTCGCCGCCCGGCGCAAGGACCGGCTTGACGAGCTGGCCAGGGAGCTCGGCTATGCCCGGGCGGTGGCGATCGACCTGTCGAAGAAGGACGCCGCCGCCAAGCTGCTCGCCGACGTTGAAGCGCACGGCGAAGTCGTCGACGTGGTCGTCAACAATGCCGGCTTCGGCCTCATTGGTCGCTTCGCCGAGCTCGACGCGAAGCGCCAGCGCCAGATGATCGACTTGAACGTCGGCGCGCTGACCGACCTGTGCCGCGCCGTCGCGCCGGGGATGATCGAGCGCAAGGGCGGCTCCATCCTCAACGTCGCCTCTACTGCGGCCTTCCAGCCGGGACCGAAGATGGCGGTCTATTTTGCGACCAAGGCCTTCGTCCTCTCGCTCAGCGAAGCCTTGCACGAGGAGCTGAAACCGCACGGGATCAGGGTCAGCTGCCTGTGCCCCGGCCCGACCCGAACCGAGTTCGGCGAAGTCGCGGGCTTCGGCGGCAACGGCGCATTCGACCGGTTCGCGATGGGTGCTGCCGAGGTCGTCGAGATCGGCCTCAAAGGCCTCGACAAGAACAAGGCCGTGGTGATCCCCGGCCTCATCAACAAGATCACAGCGAACAGCGGCCGTTTCGCGCCCCGTTCCACCGTGCGCAAAATCGCCGGGGCCATCAAATATTGACCGCTGCATGGAAACCGCGTCTCGACGCCGCCGTTCCAATGAATGGCACGAAGCGCGGGTGAGGAGAGCAAATGCCTGAAGCAGACACGATCGACCGCGTGAAGTCGCGCAAGGTCCAGGTCGCAAGCCTCCCCCCGGCCGACAGCGGGCGCGGCTTCGCCCGGCTGCCCGACAAGCTGATGGACGAGCTCGCTCTCAATGAGGGCGACGTCATCGAGATCGTCGGCAAGCGCTCCACCGCCGCCCGCGCGATCCGCCCGTACGGCGAGGACGAGAACATCGACATCATTGGCTTGGACGGGTTGCAGCGGGCCAATGCCGGCGTCGGGTCGGGTGATTTCGTCGAGGTACGAAAGGCCGACTCCAAGCCCGCCACGCGAGTCGTGTTCGCTCCTGCCCAGCCCAACGTCCGCCTGCAGGGCTCGGCCGAGGCGTTGAAACGCACTTTCGCCGGCCGTCCTTTGGTCGAGGGCGACACCGTCGCCACCGCCGGGCATCAGCGCATCAATGCTGACATGCCCGACAACATCCGCCAGCTGCTCAACGCCCCCGCCTTCGCGCTTCAGGAGCTGCGGCTGGTGGTCGTATCGTCTGCGCCCAAGGGCATCGTCCA
>JBBQMC010000269.1:0-1658 GCA_038328565.1 Candidatus Limnocylindria bacterium | reverse complement strand
GCTCGCCCCAGCTCAAGTGCTCCACGGCGATCCGCCACAGCTCGCGCTCGAATACCTGCGCGCGCCGCTGCGGATCCGCGGTCACCGGCACCACGCGCCGCTCCACACGCAGCCGCCGCCCGCGTCCGCGCCGCACCGGGCCGACCACGATCGCGCCGCCGCGGTAGACGTCGCGATCGAGCAAAGAGTGCAGCGTCACCACCGGGTCGTCGTTCGGCGTGGCCGGGTGCACGAAGTCGACGACGATCCCGGCCTCCTTGCCCGGCGTCCGCCGGGTCACGCGGCCCACGCGCTGCTGGTAGATGCGCTTCGAGGCCGTCGGCGCCAGGTGCATGCAGACCGTCGCCCGCGGGGAGTTCCAGCCCTCCGCCAGCAGCTGTGCGTTCACCAGGACGTCGACCTCGCCGAGCTCGTACGCCGCCAGGATCCGGGTCAGCTCGCGCTTGGGCGTCTCGCCCGACACGGCCTTCGCCTTCATCCCGGCCTCCTGAAAGGCCTTCGCCACGTTGTGGGCGTGCTTGACGCCCGCGGAGTAGACGACGCCCGGCACGTCCTTGAAGCGCGTCTTGTAGAGGTCGGCCACCGCCGTGTTGAACGGCGTCTGGTCCAGCAGGGCGGCCAGCTCTTCCTGGTCGAAGTCCTGGTCCACCTCGCCGCGCCGAAGCGGCACGTTGGCGATCGAGCGCACGCCCACCCCGGGCGGGATGCGCACGCAGCGCAGCGGCGCGATCACGCCGCGGCGCGCGGCCTGGGCGAGGTCGAAGCGCGAGGTCTGCGTCGGGAACAGGTCCGTGACGTGACGCGCGATCAGCGCGCCCGTGGCGGTCATCCCGATGAACACCGGCCCGAGCCACTGCCGGATCGCGGCGCTGGTCTTCTCGCCGAGCGCGGTGTGCGCCTCGTCGCAGATGACGATCGTGTAGGCGTCCGAAACCTTGCCGGCGTTGCGCACGAACCACTGGTAGGTCTCGACGGTCACCGGCCCGCCCGCCGGCGGCTCGCCGCCGCCGTTTCTGAGCAGCGCCGCCGAGATGCGGTCGCGGTAGCCGCGCGCGCGCAGCTCGCCGAGGAACTGGTCGACCAGGTTGCGCCGGTGGGTGAGGATCAGGATGCCGCCGGTGCGCGACGCCTCGACGAAGCCGAGCGCGGCGACCGTCTTGCCGGCGCCGGTGGCGTGCTCGAACCAGAAGCGCTTGGCCGCGTTGGGGTCCTCGGCCGCCTCGGCCGCCTGCCCCTCCTCCTCGGACTCCGGCTCGGGATCGGTCCAGTCGAGCGGCTCCTCGTCGGGCTCGTCCTCGACGAGCTCCTCGGGCAGGTCCTCCTCGCCCGGGATCGCCGCGGAGGCGAGCATCAGCGGCTCGTCGCTGAGCGTGGCGCCGTTGGCGCGCCCGTTGCCGTTGGCGCCGCGCTGCGATTCGGCGAGCAGTGCGGTCAGCGTGCCGGAGAGCGCGTCGACCTGGTGGGCGGAGAGCACGGTGCCGTCGACGAGCGTGGGCTCGTCCTGGGACAGCAGGCGGTCGAGGCCGAGCAGCAGCGACCAGCGGCGGCGCCACTTGCTCGACGGGGCGGTGTGGCCCTCGGCCAGCTCCTTCAGGACCCACTCGAGCGCGACGCGCCTGGGCATCCCGGGCGCCAGCGAAACGGCCGCGTCCTCACCC
>JBBQMC010000268.1:0-1684 GCA_038328565.1 Candidatus Limnocylindria bacterium | reverse complement strand
CGATGACGAGCAGCAGCACGACACCGATGGCGCCTGCCCATGCCGGCACCCCGGCGAGTCGCCGGCCCGGGACGCTGACGGAGCCCGAGGCGACGTACATCGCGAGCGCGTCACCGTCGACGCGCACCTCGACCTCGTGGTCGAGCGGCATGACGAGGAGCGTCTCGGTGCCGCCGGTGCGCGTGGCGGCCAGGAGGGCGCGCATCCGATCCCCCTCCCGCACCAGCACCGCGTGCTCACCTGCGACGTTCGTCACCGGCTCGGCGCGAAGGTCGCCGCGGCGGCCGATCGGCAGGGCGGGAGGCTGGGCATCCATGGCCGCGAGCATAGCAGGCGACCCCGCCGCTCCCGGACGCCCGCCTCAGGCGTCGAAGAGGCGCAGCGTCGGGGCGAGGGCGCGGATCGTGGTCTCGGTGATCGGGTCGAGGACGAGCTGGACGTGCGCCACTCCCTCCGCCGCGAAGGCGCGCAGCGTGGCGGCGAGCGTCGCGGGGTCGCCGGGGATGGCGGCCGTGTCCGGCCGCTTCAGGTCGCCGAGCTGGCGGCCCCTGGCGCCCTCGAAGCCGACGAACAGTGCCACCGTGCGCTCGACGCCGGCGGGGTCGCGCCCCGCCGCCCGGCACGCGTCGTCGATCCGCGCGCGGAGCTCGCGGTAGCCGTCGACCGTGTTCTCGAACCAGGTGAACCACGCGTTCCAGGCGTCGACCTGGGGGAGCGTGATGGCGAGCATTCGCTCTCCCATGCTGCCGACCATGAGCGGCGGTCCCGCCGGACGCGGTCCGCGCGGAACGAGGAGACAGTCCTCCGCCTGGTGGTACGTGCCGGCGAAGTCGACGTGCCCGTCCCGAAGCAGCCCGCGGATGATGGCGAACGCCTCCTCGAAGCGGCTGACGCGATGGTCGAACGGGAAGCCGTAGGCCCGGTACTCCGCCTCGTTCCAGCCCGCCCCGAGGCCCAGGATCAGCCGCCCGCCACTGATCTCGTCGACGGTGGCCGCCTTCTTGGCGAGCAGGGCAGGGTTGTGGAAGCTCGTCGCCGCCACGAGCGGTCCGAGCTCGACCCGCTCGGTGACGGTCGCCAGGGCGGCGAGCGTCGACCAGGCCTCCCATGGCCCGCGGTCCGGCAGCCCGTCGCCGCGGTAGAGCAGGTGGTCGCCGACCCACACCGAGTCGAGCCCGATCTCCTCCGCGGCGAGTGCCATCGCCCGCTGCTCCGGCCAGCTGGCCACGTACTCGACCTCGGGGAGCTGGACCCCGACCTTGAGCGGACGCTGCGTCATGCCGCCATCATGCCGGACCGGGCACCGTGCCCTCGAGCGTGCGCCGCGCCGATGCAACCGACGCGGCCTCGAGCGGGCCGTCGCCGGTGTCGCGTGCGAAGAGGGCGAGCACCAGGCCGAGGAAGAGCGAGAGGACGCGCGAGCGGAGCCACGCGTCCTCGTCGATCGGTCCGTAGGCGGCGCCGAACGCCGGTCGCGCGACGGGCGGCAGCAGCCCCCAGGCGAGCACGAGGTCGACGCTCGGTTCCGCGAGGCAGAGATCGCCCCAGTCGATGACCCCCGCCGGCCGGCCGAGGGTCGTGAGGATGAGATGACGCAGGTGGAGGTCGCCGTGGGCCACCACGCGCCCCGCGCCCTGCGGCAGCGTCTGCGCCGCCGTTAGCAGCTCCGCGGCATCGGCCCGGA
>JBBQMC010000267.1:0-1704 GCA_038328565.1 Candidatus Limnocylindria bacterium | reverse complement strand
GGGCCGTGGACATCCTCGTGGAGATGAAGGATCTGGCGGAGGCGGCCGTCGGACTGGCGTACTCGTCGCTGCTGTTCAACAACCGCGCCCTCGCCGCGGAGGTTGGCACGTTGGAGACCCGCAGCGACATCCTCCATGATGAGCTGGAGTCGTGGGTGCTGCGGGCGGCGCCGGAGGCGCGCAACCCCGACGAGCTGCGCGGCCTTCTCCGTTTGGCGAGCGCCTCGGAATCGATCTGCGACGCCGCGCGCGACCTGACGTGGTACGTGGAGCACGGGGAACCCCTGCACCCGGTCGTGCAGATGGCCTTGGAGGAGACCGAGGAGACCAGCGCCGAGACCGTGGTCGAGCGTGGGTCCCCCGCCGACGGCCGCTCGTTGAAGGAGCTCCGCGTGGAGACCGAGACGGGTATGTTCGTGCTGGCCGTGCAGCGCGGCTCGCGATGGATCTACCGACCGCGCGCCGGCTTCCAGTTGCGGGAGGGCGATCGGCTGATCTCCGTGGGCCCTGAGGAGGGCGAGGGGGAACTGCAGGTCCTGTGTGGCGTCCCCGCGCCCGCCGACGCCTGACCCGTCCGGGCGGTTTCGTGGGGCGGTCCTTGTCCGGGCCTCCACGGTGACCTAGCCTGCGCCGCATGGAGGCATACGTGTACCTGCAGGTCGCGCCGGGGGTGGTCCCGCGCGTCATGGCCCAGATCGGCTCGAAGAACGGCGTCCGGCGCGCCGTCACCGTGGTGGGTGAGTGGGACGTCATGGCGCTGGTCGAGGGGACGGACCTCGGCGCCATCGGACAGGTCGTGCTGGCGCAGCTGCACCAGATCGAGGGTGTGCAGCGGACCTACACCGCGCCGGTCGTGCCGCCGGATCGCATCGGGATCGGATGGGGCATCCAGACCACGACGCCGGTACCAATCGCCGACGCCTGCTTCGTGCACGTTCGGGCCCAGGCGGGCGCGGTCGCCGGGCTGGTGGAGCGACTCTCGGAATCCGAGGAGGTATCGGGACTGGCCGTCCTCGGAGGCCGCTACGACCTCCTGGTGGCGATCCCGCAACCCTGGGAGGTCGCCAGCGGCATCATCATCGAGCAGCTGCACGGCTTACCCGGCGTCGTCTCCACGGAGACCCTCGTGGCGATCCGCTTCGAGGAACCCGAGGAGGACCGCGATCAGTTCTCGGCCTGGGAGTAGCCGGGCGAGCTCGTCGAGCGCACCCCCGGCGGCAGGGAGAACCGGACGCTCTCCTCGGCCAGACGGATCTCCTGCACCTCGGCCGCACCCTGTGAGGCCAGCCACGAGAGCATCCGCTCTACGAGCCACTCCGGGGCGCTCGCGCCCGACGTGAGCCCCACGACCTCGGCGCCCGCGAGCCACGCGGGGTCCACCTCGCTCTCATCGTCGACCAGATACGCGGGGGTACCGAGCTCGCGCGAGACCTCGGCCAGACGCTTGGAGTTCGAGGAGTTGTCCGAGCCGATCACCAGCACGACGTCCGCCTGCCGCGCGAGCTCCTTCACCGCGTCCTGGCGGTTCTGCGTGGCGTAGCAGATGTCATCGCGCGGCGGCCCCTCGATCGAGGGGAACCGATCCCGCAGGATCGCGATGATCTCGTTCGTCTCGTCCACCGACAGGGTGGTCTGGGTGAGGTAGGAGACGTGGTCAGGATCCCGCAGCTGCACGGTGCGCGCCTCCGCCGGCGTCTGCACCAG
>JBBQMC010000266.1:0-1705 GCA_038328565.1 Candidatus Limnocylindria bacterium | reverse complement strand
GGCGCTCTCCGCCAGCCCGGCCTCACCGATCCTGGCCACGATGTCGGGGTAGGCGGAGGCGGGCGTGGCAGCGTAGAAGAAGCGGCCTCCGCCCGTCCCGTGCCGGGTGTCGGCGTCCTGCAGGTACTCCACGATGTGGTCCATCGCGCCGCGATCGGAGACCTCGCCGGTGACGTACTCCAGCCGTTTCGCGAAGCTGGCCCACGCCTGGCCCTCGGGTGCTCGCCGACCGTACGTGGCGATGGCGTCGTGCGCGTGCTGGCGGAAGCCCTCGTCGTCCATCTCGGTGCGCGCGTAACCCACGATCACGAATCCCTCCGGCAGCAGTCCCTGCAGGAACAGGTGGTAGAAGGCGGGCAGGAGCTTGCGCTTCGTGAGATCGCCGGAGGCACCGAAGATCACGATCGCCTGGGGAGGGATGGGAACGCCCACGTCAGGACTCGCCCCCCGCCACCGGCAGGACCTCGATCCAACCGTCCACCATGCGCACGGGGTACACCGGCACGGGATCGACGGCAGGACCCTCGGTGGGCTCGCCCGTCTTCACGTCGAAGACGCTTCCGTCGCAGGGACAGGAGACCGTCTCGTCGCGGTCGTCGAGCTCGCCGTCTGCGAGCGAGCACGCGGCGTGGGTGCACTCGTCACCGAAGGCGAAGAGATGGTTCTCCAGGCGTGCCACAGCCACGCGGCAGCCCGGAGTCTCGAACGCGCGCAGCTCGCCGTCGGGGACTTCGGCCAACGCACCGACGCGGATGAAGTCCATGGCCTCCACCCTACCCAGACCTAGGCGAGCTGCCGGACCGCCGACCACAGCCTCTGCAGGACCGTGACCGCCCCGAGCGCCGCCAGCACCACCAACACCGGTTCCATGGCGCCCGGGATCATGAGTCCGGCCATCAGCGCCAGGAACCGCTCCAGTCGCTGGAAGATGCCCTCGGTGAGCGAGAGTCCCACCGCCTCCGCCTCAGCGCGGATGTGGCTCACGAGCAAGCTCACCACGAGCGTGACGAGGGCGAGTGCCGCGTACGTGGTGTCCCCTCGTTCCGCCAGCACCCAGAAGAGGGTGGAGAACAGGATCATGTCCGAGACCCGGTCCAGCACCGAGTCGAGGAACGCCCCGGAGCGGCCCTCGGTGCCGCGCTGGCGCGCCACCGATCCGTCGAAGACGTCCGCGAGCCCGGCAAACAACAGCACCCCGCCCGCCGTGAACCACTCGCCCCGCAGGATGAGGAGCCCGGAGACCACGTTCAGCGCCAGGGACAGGAGCGTCAGCTGGAGGGGGCGCACCCGCGTCCACAACAGGAACGCGAGGATCGCGCGGTAGGGCCACGCCATGGAGCGCTGGATGGTTCCTCCTGCGGCGCTGCGGCTCTTCCGCGGGGCGGGCAGGTCGCGGACCCGCGTCGCATCCTGCTGCGGGTCCCGCGCGGCGCCGTCCACTAGCCGGCGTGCGGCTCGAACCCGACCACGCGGTATCGGAAGCTGCCGCCGGGCGCCTCGTACACGATCTCGCCGTTCACCGTCGACCCCATCAGCGCCGCCCCGAGCGGGGAGGTGGTGGTGATGGTGCGCGCACCCGAGGCGCGCTCCTCGGGATGTTCGGCGAGAAGGTAGGTCTCGTCCTCGGGATCGTCCTCGTCCAGAGCATGGATCGTCACGAGCATGCCGGGGCCGACCGCGTCTGCATCCGCCGGCGCCTCGACGA
>JBBQMC010000265.1:0-1717 GCA_038328565.1 Candidatus Limnocylindria bacterium | reverse complement strand
GAAGCGGCCATCGGCGAGCACCATATCGACGGAAAGGAGGTTGTCGCAGGCGAGGCCGTGCTGGCGCATCAGCCAGCCGAGTCCGCCGCCGAGCGTCAGCCCGGCGATGCCGGTCGCGGAGATCGTCCCGCCGGTTGTCGCCAAGCCGAATGCCTGCGTCTCGCGGTCGAACTCGCGGTAGGTCGCGCCCGACTCGGCGCGGGCGGTGCGATTCACGGGATCGACGCGGATCGCGCGCATCCCGGACAGGTCGATCACTATGCCGTCGTCGCACATCGCATTGCCGGCGACATTGTGCCCGCCGCCGCGCACCGCGACGAGCAGGCCGCTCTCGCGGGCGAAGTTGACCGCAGCGATCACATCCGCAACCCCGGCACAGCGGACGATCATTGCGGGGTGCTTATCGATCATCGCGTTGTAGACCGTGCGCGCGTCGTCGAATCCGCCATCGTCGGGGCGGAGCAGTTCGCCGCGCAAACTCGCCTTGAATGCCTGAACGCTCTCCTCCGGCAGGTTCCTGGTTCCCACGCTCGAAACAGTCGGTGCCGCCATTGCTTCCCCTCCTCATACTGACTCTTGCGCGGCGACGTGCCCGCATAGCGATGCTGTATCTGAAGTAATGATCAATGTATCAGTTTCTTCCGATTCGTTCAAGCCCTGAACAAGAGACGGGGTGAGGAATAGGAAAGGCCCCTGTGGGGACAGGGGCCAGGGGAAGAGGAGGAAGGAGTGAGCGAAATTAGGAGTTGAAGAGCGGCAGGGGCGTGTACGGGCCGCCGGGCAGCACATCCGCCGCGTCGAAGCCGAGCCAGTTCTGGAGCATCGCCGCGTAGACCTGCCGGAAGTCCTGCTGCACGCGCAGGTTGCCGTTGTCGAGGTCGATCAGGCTCGGCGTGTCGCCGTAGATGCCGCCCTTGACGCTGCCGCCCATCACGAAGAGGGGGGCCGCGCTGCCGTGGTCGGTGCCGCGCGAGGCGTTCTCGGTCGGGCGGCGGCCGAACTCGGAGAAGGTCATCAGCGCGACGTTGTCGCCGTGCCCGTGGGCGTTGATGTCCTGCCAGAACGCGCCGAGGCCGTCGCCGAGGTACTGCATCAGCCGGTCATGCGTCTCGCGCTCGTTCGAATGGGTATCGAAGCCACCCGTGGCGAGATAGAGCACCCGCGCGCCGACGCCGCCGTGAATCATCTGCGCGACCGTTTGCAGCCCCGCGCCGAGTTGCGTCTTCGGGTAGGCGACCGCCGGGGTATAGCCGACGGCGACCTTCGCAACGCCCGCCATCGCGTCCTGCGCAATCGCGTGGCTCGCGGTGATCAGTTTCGCGTACTTGCTGTCCGAGGTCGTGACGCTGTTCATGTAGTCGTAGATCGCCGAGACCGCGCCGGGGTCGATCTTGCCGACGGGCTTGTAGGTGAAGTCCTTCAACTGACCGCCGAGGGCGATATCCGTCGGCTGCATGCCGACGAGGGCGCGGGGCGTCGTCACGCCGAGCGAGGCGGCGACGAGTGCGGGATGATTCGAGAGGTGGTCGAGCGCGTGGCCGATCCAGCCGAGCGAGCCGACGTTCTTGTCATCGGCGGTCATCCAGATTTCCGTGCCGCGGAAGTGCGAGAAGTTCGGGTGCGGGTACTCGACGCCCTCGACGACGGCGAGTTGCCCCTTGTTGAAGATGTCCACGAGCGGCTTGAGGCCGGGGTGGAGAGCCAGGCTGTCCGAGAT
>JBBQMC010000264.1:0-1722 GCA_038328565.1 Candidatus Limnocylindria bacterium | reverse complement strand
CGATCTGAGCCGACATGCGCCGTTGAAGACCGAGTCGAAGCGGAGAGAGTTGCCGTAGCCTGCTTCCTCGATCTCGCGCAGGAAGCGCTCGAACGCTGGGCGGATGGTGCACCGACCGGGCAGGTTCGGTCTGGAGCTGCTCCACGGTCGACCGGTCTTCCGACGGCCCGATGGGTCGATACTGGAGGATCGGGCGCCTCCCCTGAACGGGCGGTAGCATGCGGTCGGGGTGCGCGGCGTCCGTCCGCGACGCCGAAGGGGGGGTCCCGAGATGGCGAGGGTGGCAGACCACGATGACGTCTCCGCCACGTCCGAGACACTCCCGTCCTCCGCTGAGCTGATCGACCTCGTCGATCGCTACAGCGCGCACAACTACCATCCGCTGCCCGTCGTGGTGGCCGACGCCGAGGGCGCCTGGGTCACCGACGTCGAGGGCAGGCGCTACCTCGACATGCTGGCCGCCTACTCCGCGTTGAACTTCGGCCACCGCCACCCTGACCTCGTGCGCGCCGCGCGCGAGCAGCTCGACCACGTGACGCTCACATCCCGGGCGTTCCACAGCGACCGGCTCGGGCCGTTCTGCAAGGAGCTCGCGGAGCTCTGCGGCATGGAGATGGTCCTGCCCATGAACACCGGCGCCGAGGCCGTCGAGACCGCGGTGAAGACCGCGCGCCGCTGGGGCTACGACGTGAAGGGTGTCCCGATGGACCACGCGAAGATCGTGACGTGCAGCGGCAACTTCCACGGCCGCACGATCACGATCGTCAGCTTCAGCTCCGACCCGGACGCGCGCGGCGGCTTCGGTCCGTTCACGCCCGGCTTCGTGGAGGTGCCCTACGGCGACGCCGCGGTGCTGGAGAGCGCGCTGGCTGACCCGGAGGTCGTGGGCTTCCTGGTGGAGCCGATCCAGGGCGAGGCCGGCGTGGTCGTGCCGCCCGAGGGGTACCTGCGCCGCGCCCGCGAGCTGTGCGACGCGAACGACGTGCTGCTTCTGGCCGACGAGATCCAGACAGGCCTCGGGCGCACGGGACGGACGTTCGCGTGCGAGCACGAGGGCGTCGTGCCGGACCTGTACATCCTGGGCAAGGCCCTCGGCGGCGGCATCGTGCCGGTCTCGGCGGTCGTCTCGCGTCGCGACGTGCTCGGGGTCTTCCGCCCCGGCGAGCACGGCAGCACGTTCGGCGGGAACCCGCTCGCGTGCGCGGTCGGCCTGGAGGTCCTGCGACTGCTCCGCACCGGCGAGTACCAACGGAACGCCGACGAGTTGGGCGCCGCGCTGATCGCACGGCTCCGCGCCCAGGCGCCCGCGAGCGTCACCGAGGTGCGAGGCAAGGGCCTGTGGGTCGGGATCGAGCTCACGCCCCAGGCCGCGCCGGCCCGCGCCGTGTGCGAGCGGCTGATGGAGATGGGCGTCCTGGCCAAGGACACTCGCGAGACCACGGTGCGGCTGGCGCCGCCGCTCTGCGTGAGCGCGGAAGACCTGGACTGGGCGACGGATCGGATCCTCGCCGTCCTCGCCGAACGCGCGTCCTGAGGGGGCGAGAACCGCGAGCGCCATCGGCGGCAACTCGCCTCCGCGCCGGCGCGCGGGCGAGGCGGTCGTGATGCGAGAGGTCTGGCGCGACCGGGTCCTCGCGGCCAGGCCGCTGCGCGTCGTGCACGACGGCGACGACCATCGGTCCTTCTTCTTCGTGCCGGGGACGGCCTGGAAGAACGATCCGC
>JBBQMC010000263.1:0-1729 GCA_038328565.1 Candidatus Limnocylindria bacterium | reverse complement strand
GATGCGGATCGCCTCCTCGTCGGTCGCCGCGGCGATCGCGTCGCGGAGCCCGTCCTCCCGCCCGCCGGCCCCGAAGTAGCCCGTCACGAGGCGCCGGACGCGGGCCAGGTTCGTCGCCAGGCGCGCCGCAAACGCATCGGGATCCATGAGGTCGACGATCCGGATCCCGCGGCGTGCCACCTTGTCGACGTATGCCGGCCCGATGCCGCGCGATGTCGTCCCGAGCCGGGCGTCGCCGCGCTCGCGCTCCTCGAGCTGGTCGAGCAGGACGTGGTAGGGCATGACGAGGTGCGCGCGGTCGCTGATGAACAGGCTGCTGGTGGCGATCCCCGACGCGGCGAGCTGGTCGAGCTCGGTCACGAGCGCCGGCGGGTTGATGACCACCCCGTTGCCGAGCAGGTTGCGCGTCGCGGGGTAGAAGATCCCGGACGGAATCAGGTGCAGCTTGAAGTGGCCGTGGCGGTTGATGACGGTGTGGCCGGCGTTGTTGCCGCCCTGGTAGCGCACGACGAGGTCGGCGTCCGCGGCGAGGTAATCGACCACGCGGCCCTTGCCCTCGTCGCCCCACTGGGCGCCGACGACGGCGATGACGGACATGGAGGGTCGGCGGACCTTCGATGCGGTGGGAGACGGTCATCCTAGCAACGAGAACGCCGCCTGGGCGGCGGCGCTCTGGTGGGTGGATCGGGCCGCGCTCGTGCGCGGCGGCGCGTCAGGCCCGGGCCCGGACCTTGTCGAAGCAGCTCGAGCAGTAGACGGGCCGGTCGTTGCGCGGCAGGAAGGGGACGAGCGCCTGGCCACCGCACTCCGCGCACACCGCGGCGTGCATCTCCCGGCTCCCGCCGCCATTCGTGATGCCGAGCGCGCGGTTCTGCCTCGCCGTGGCGCGGCAGCTGTGGCAACGCTGGGGCTCGTTCGTCAGGCCCTTCTCGGCGAAGAACTGCTGCTCGCCACCGGAGAAGACGAATTCGGCTCCACAGTCGCGACAGTGGAGCGTCTTGTCGGCGTACACCTTGACCCTCGTGCCTCCGTGTTCGGCCGGCCGAGCGATCTCGACCGGCTGTACAGCGCCCGAGTGTACACCCGCCCACAAGCCACTCGACCGCTCGCTCACCGGGCGCTCAAGCGCGACAACGCGCGCACGAGGATTGGGCCGATCAGTACGCCGCCACGTCGTCGCGCGGCGCGACCGCGTAGAACCGGGTGTTCTGCTTCCGGAATTGGAGCGCAACCTCGCCGATCGGGCCGTTCCGGTGCTTGGCGACCTTCGCCTTCACCGACTCGACCTCCGCGTCGGCGTTCTGCTCGGCCTCGCGGTACAAGAAGATCACCACGTCCGCGTCCTGCTCGATGCTCCCCGACTCCCGGAGGTCCGAGAGCCTCGGCTCGGCGGTCGTCCGCTGCTCGACGCCGCGCGAGAGCTGCGAGAGGGCGATGACCGGCACCTTGAGCTCGCGCGCGAGCTGCTTGAGGCCGCGGCTGATCTCGCTCACCTCCTGGACGCGGTTCCCGACGCGCGACGGGGTCGACGCCTGCATCAGCGGGAGGTAATCGACGATGATGAGGTCCATCCCGTGCTGCTCCGCCTCGAGCCGGCGCGCCTTGGTCCGCAGCTCCATGACCGAGAGCGCCGGCGAATCGTCGATCCACATCGGCGCGGCATGCATCTCGTTCATGACACGTGCGATCTTGCTCCAATCGGTCTCGTCGACGAAGCCCGTCTGCAGTG
>JBBQMC010000262.1:0-1753 GCA_038328565.1 Candidatus Limnocylindria bacterium | reverse complement strand
CAGTCGCAGTCGATCGATCAGCGCGAGATCGGACACCGTCAGCTCGAGGAGACGCCCGGGCGCCGCCGCGGTCTCGCTCACGACGGCAGCAGCTCCACCTTGTGGCGGAGCAGGTCCCAGAACGACAGGGCGCCGCGGGGGTGGAGGAGGCGGATCGGCCGCTCGAGGGCGCGGACCTCGACCATGTCGCCCACGGCGATCGGGAGGTCCTCGCGACCGTCGATCGAGACGAGGGCTTCGTGCGCATCCATGACCCGGCAGCGAACCACCTGCTCTGGGCTCACGACGACCGAACGGAAGGCCGAGAGATACGCCGCGATCGGGGTGACGATGACGTTGCGGCTCACCGGGTCGAGGATCGGGCCACCGGCAGAGAACGAGTATCCGGTCGAGCCCGTCGGGCTCGCGATGACGAGCCCGTCGGCGATGAACGTCGCGAGGTGGGTGTCATCGATCGAGACGTCGAGCCGGCACACGCGTGCCAGCGCTCCGCGCGCTACGACGATGTCGTTGAGGGCGATATAGGGCTCGGGGTTCCCTTCCCCGCCGCGGCGGATGATCCGACCCTCGATGACCATGCGCTCATCGAACGTGAACTCGCCGGTGGCGATCCGCTCGAGCACGGTCTCGAGGTCGCCGGCCTCGGCTTTCGAGAGGAATCCGACCTTGCCCAGGTTGATGCCGATGATCGGGACGTCCACCTCTGCGACAGCGCGTGCCGCGCGGAGGAACGTGCCGTCGCCACCGAGGACGACGAGCGCGTCGGTCGTTGGCAGCTGGCGCAGGAGCTGCTCCATGTCGCCGGCCGGGGATTGCCATTCCTCGATGCCGCGCATCCGGCACCAGCCGGCGGCGCGCTCCGCGAGTTCCGCGGCCGGGTCCTGGGTCGGGTTGTAGGCGAAGCCGATGCGCTGAACGGCCATCAGGCGTCCGGCTGCTTGGGCGCCGTGACCTCGGCGATGCGGTCGCCGATCTCGGCGCCGCCTGGACCGGCTTGGAGGTGTGCGAGGAACTCGCGGTTACCCTCCGGCCCCAGGAGCGGCGACGCGATGACCGCGCGCGTGCCGAGACCCCGTTCCGCGGCCGCGGCGACGACCCGCTCGAGGACCTCGCGGTGGATGGCCGGATCGCGGACGACGCCGTGGTCCGTGCGGCCCTTGCCGGCCTCGAACTGCGGCTTGACGAGCGCGATGATCGGAGCCCGTGGCGCGAGCGTGCTGACGACGGGGCCGAGCACCTTGTCGAGCGAGATGAACGACACGTCCACGACGGCGAGGTCGATCTGGTCGGGGAAGGTCGTGGCGGTGAGCGTGCGGGCGTTCGTGCGCTCGAGCGAGGTGACCCGCTCGTCACGGCGCAGCGATTCGGCGAGCTGCCCGCGACCGACGTCCACGGCGAAGACGTGGCGCGCGCCGCGCTGCAGGAGCACATCGGTGAAGCCGCCGGTCGACGCGCCGACATCGAGCGCGGTCAGGCCCGTCGGGTCGATCTCGAACGCGTCGAGCGCCGCCGCGAGCTTGTGCCCGCCCCGGCTGACGTACGGTTCCGACTGGGCGACCGCGATCTCGCTGGCGGCATCGATGGCATCGCCGGGCTTGAGATCGAGCCGGGCCCCGTCGCCGGCACCGACGCGGACCTTGCCCGCCAGCACGAGCGCCTGCGCGCGACTGCGCGTCTCGACGAGCCCACGCTCGACCAGCAGCTGATCGAGGCGCACGTGCTTCGTTCGGGACTTGGCTCTGGCGCGGGGTTC
>JBBQMC010000261.1:0-1759 GCA_038328565.1 Candidatus Limnocylindria bacterium | reverse complement strand
CCGCGCGTCAGCCGCCTGCTCAATACCTAAGGATCTCCGATGCCTCGCGTAAAGAACGGGCCGGCGCACCACGCCCGCAAGAAAAAGATCATGGAGGCCGCGAAGGGTGCTCGCGGCGGCCGGAGCAAGCTGTACAAGGCGGCGAAGGAGACGGTCGAGCGCGCCATGCGCTACGCCTATCGCGACCGCCGGAAGAAGAAGGGCGAGTTCCGCGCGCTCTGGATCACCCGGATCAACGCCGCGGCCCGGATGCACGGCCTCAGCTACAGCCGCCTGATGGCCGGGCTCAAGGTTGCCGGCGTCGACATCAACCGGAAGGTGCTGGCCGACCTCGCGGTGCACGATATCGAAGCCTTCGGGAAGATCGCCGACCTGGCCAAGAGCGCGCAGGGCTGAACGCCGGCCCCAGGCGTTCGATAGCAGCTGTTCGGGGCTGCCTTCGTTCGAAGGCAGCCCCGGCCGTATCTACCGTCGAGAAAGCGTCGCGACCATGACTTCCCCGGGCGCACCGGATCTGCCGGAGCTCAGCGCTCGCCTCGCTCGCGTGGCGACGCTTGGCGCGGCCGAGTTCGAGGAAGAGAAGATCGCCGTCCTCGGGCGGAAGGCGGGTGGGATCACCCAGCTGCTCAAGACGGTCGCGACGATGGGAGACGCGGAGAAGCGCACGTTCGGCGCCGCCGTGAACGCGCTGAAGCGCGAGTTCGAAGCGGCCTTCGAGGCCCGGGCCCAAGCGCTGGAGCGGGAGCGGCGATCGGAAGCGACGGCGAAGGTCGATCTGTCGATGCCGGGGCGGTCGCGCTGGGTCGGGGCGGAGCATCCGGTGACGCGGGTGATTGCCGAGATCGTGGAGATTTTCCGCGAGCTGGGCTTCACCGTCGCCCTCGGCCCCGAGGTCGAGACCGAGTGGTACAATTTCGGCGCGCTGAACTTCGCCGCCGACCATCCGGCGATGGACATGCACGACACCCTCTATATCGACGCCCCGCCGGTCGCGGGCGAGCGGGGTGGCCGGCTGCTCCTCCGCACCCACACCTCGCCGGTGCAGATTCGCACGCTGCTCGACTCCCCGCCGCCGGTGCGCGTCGTGATTCCGGGGCTGGCCTACCGCAACGATCCCTTCGATGCCTCGCACGCGCCGGCCTTTGCGCAGATCGAAGGGCTCGCCGTCGACGAGGGCATCTCCTTCGCCGATCTCAAGGCGACGCTGACGCACTTCGCGCGGCGCTTCTTCGCGCCCGACACCGCGGTCCGGTTCCGTCCGTCATTCTTTCCGTTCACCGAGCCGTCGGCCGAGATGGACGTGGCCTGCCAGCTGTGCGCCGGGCGCGGCTGCGCGGCCTGCAAGGGAACGGGCTGGATGGAGATCCTGGGCTGCGACATGGTCCACCCCAACGTGCTGACCAATTGCGGCGTCGACGCGGAACGCTACACCGGATTCGCCTTCGGCATGGGCCCGCATCGCATCGCGATGCTCCGCTACGGGATTCCCGACATACGCCTGCTGTACGAAGGCGACATGCGCGCCCTGTCGCAGCTGGCCGGGCTCGATCGGTGAACGTCTCGACGCGGTGGCTCTCCGAGTTTCTGCGGCGCCCCCTCGACGCGGCGGATGTCGCGGCGCGCCTGGCACTGCTCGGGGCGCCGGCCGACGCGATCGAGCCGGTCCATGCCGATCTGTCCGGGATCGTCGTCGGCCTGGTGCAGTCGGCGGAGCCCCATCCCAACGCCGACCGGCTGCGTGTGTGCCGCGTCGACGATG
>JBBQMC010000260.1:0-1774 GCA_038328565.1 Candidatus Limnocylindria bacterium | reverse complement strand
GCTTTCGATCGCCTGGATCGGCGAGCCGAACAGCCGTAGCCCGGCTTTACCGGTGCCGAGCTGCGGGTTGATCGCCCGGCGGGCGGCTCCGGCCTGGAGGGTCGTTTCCAATCAGTCCTCCCATCGGTCGACCGTCGGATCGGCGCGACGTGTCCTCGGCGCGCGGCGTCCACGGACGGAGACGAGGAGGGGCGCCGCGCGTGCGACGCCCCTCCGGGTACTGCCGACTGTCGTCCGCTACGAGGCCAGCCACGACGTGCGGAGGCCGGGGTTGAAGTCGGTGAAGGCGACGTACATGTTGCGGACGCGCTTGTTGAACACCTGGTACTTCCGGATCGACACGAGCGGCATCTGGATCGGGTTGTCCCAGAGGGCCTCCTGCGCCGTCTTGTACATCGGCAGGCGCTTCTTGTCGTCGAGCTGGATCCGGCCGTTGCCGATCGCCCTCCATGCCTTGAGGTTCCGGTAGGCCGGCGTCTGGATCTTGAACGTCGCCGACGCAGGATGGAACTCCTGCACGAAGCCGTCGACGTCGCCGCGCATGCCGCGGCCGTTCAGGAACCAGTCGTACGTGCCGGCTCTGAAGATCGACGCGAAGGTGCCGATCTCGGTGCCCTTGATGTTGACGTCGATGTTGATCTGCTTCATCTGCTGCACGAGCAGCGCCGCGACCGACGGGTAGTCCTGCAGGTTGACGATCGTCATGTCGACCGAGAAGCCCTTCGACATGCCGGCGGCCGCCATCAGCTTCTTCGCCTGCGGAAGGTCGAACTTCGCGTATTTCCGCTTCAGGTCGGCCTCAGAGAGCGGCCACGGGCCGTAGCCGGGCGGCACGTACGACGTGTACGCCGCCTCGCCGCTGTAGACGTTCGCGATGATCTGCTGGCGGTTGATCGCGAAGTTGACCGCCTGGCGGACGCGCTGGTCCGCCCACGGCTCGTTCTTGCCCGGCTTCAGCGTCATCTGCAGCTCGCGGAACGCCGCGTTCCCGTTGCTCAGCACCTGCAGGTTCGAATCGCCTCTGAGCGACCGCGCGACGTCGACGGACAGGGTCGCTCCGTCAATGGCTCCGGCGCGCAGGGCCGCGACGCGCGCCTGCTCGTCGGTCATGACCTTCATCGTGATCCCGTCCATGTAGGGCTGGCCGGGCTTCCAGAAGCTGCCGAAGCGCGTCAACTCGACCCGGTCGAGCGGGGTGAAGTTGACCAGCTTGAAGGGGCCGGTGCCGTTCGCCTCGCGGGTCACGTTGAGCTGGTCGTAGAGCCCCTCCGGGACGATCGGCCCGTACCGCCCCCACGCGAAGAACCCGATCACGCGCGCGTCGGGTGCCGACAGGTTCAGCCGGACGACGTACTTCGAGATGGCGGTAGCGTCCGTGATCGTCGCCGGGACGTTCGCCGCAACGGCGGCGGTGCCGGGCGGCGGCGGGTTCTTCATCATCTTGATCGAGTAGACGACGTCGGCCGCAGTCAGCTCCTTGCCGCTGTGGAACTTCACGCCCTTGCGCAGGTTGAACGTGATGGCGGTCTTTTCCACCTTCCAGGACTCGGCGAGCGCGGGCCTGATGTTCAGCCCCTTGTCGAACTCCGCCAGCGAGTCATACGTGTGCTCCTTGCCCCAGTGCGCCGCGCCCGGCGCCATGCCGTACGGCGCCATCGCAACCGGGTCGGACTCGAGCCCGAACGTCAGCGTGCCGCCGCGCCGCGGCGCGGGCGTCGCGAACCCTGCTTTCGAAACAGCCGCGGCTCCGCGCGCGAGCGAGCCCGCGGCGATC
>JBBQMC010000259.1:0-1788 GCA_038328565.1 Candidatus Limnocylindria bacterium | reverse complement strand
TGAAGGACTGGGGGCCCCGGAAGGTACGGGAGGTTCTGGAGAGCGAGTTCCTGGAGTCACCGCTCCCGGACGGAACGGCCTCGGCGGCCGCGACGATGAAGGTACGCGACCACGTGGGCGTGTTCCCGCAGCGAGACGGTCGGGTCTACGTGGGGTTCGCACCGAAGGCCGGACGGATCGCCGGTCACCAGCTGCGCCGACCGCCGATCTGGCCGACGCGTACGGCGGCGGCGGCGTGCGCGCCACCGCCCAGCAGAAGCTCGTGATCGTCGACGTGGAGCCGGTGCGCGCCGATGAGTTGGTCAAGCAGCTTGACAACCTGGACCTGCGCGCGCGGCCACACGCGTTCCGCAAGGGGATTATGGCCTGCACCGGCATCGAGTTCTGCAAGCTCGCGATCGGCGAGACGAAGGGCCGCGCGCAATGGCTGTACACGGAGCTGGAGGCGCGTCTGCCGGCCTTCGACGAGGACATCCGGATCCACGTGAACGGCTGCCCGAACTCGTGCGCGCGTTTCCAGGTCGCCGACATCGGGCTGATGTCGGCGCTGCAGCCGCGGCCCGACGGCACGCGCTCGGAGGCGTTCCTGGTCCACCTGGGTGGAACGATAGGCAGCGACGCGGCGTTGGGCCGCAAGGTGAAGGGCGTGAAGATCTACGCCGAGGACGCGGCCGACTACCTCGAGGCGCTCGTGCGCCGGTACCTGCAGGAGCGGGATGCTGCATCGTCCTTCTCCGAGCACGTGAACTCGCTGGACGACGCGGCTCTCGCGCGCTTCGCGGCACCGCCCGACCACGCCGGGATGGAGCTGCGATGAGCGAAGCGAACCCTCGGGCCGTCCCGTTCTACTGCCCCTTCTGCGGCGAGCAGGAGATCCGTCCGGCGGATCCGACGGGTTGGCGCTGCGAGTCCTGTGAGCGCGTGTTCGAACTGTCCCTGCTCCGGATCGGGGGCCCCGCATGACTCAGCGCGAGCCGATCCACGAGCCCACGCTGCCGATCTTCGCCGATGAGGCGGACTGGGTGCATCACGCCGCGGAACGGTTCGAGCATTCCCGCGCCACCGAGATCTTGGAGTGGGGTCTGGATCGATTCCACCCACGCCTGGCGATCAGCGCTGCCGGCGGCGTCGACGGCATGGCCATCATCGACATGGCGTGGCGCATCAACCCCGAGGTCCGTGTGTTCACGCTCGACACCGGCCGGCTGCCCCCCGAGACCTACCAGCTCTTCGAGGAGGTCCGCCAGCGCTACGGCATCGACGTGGAGTTCGAGTTCCCGGAGCGCACCGCCGTGGAGCGGATCGTGAACGCCGACGGTCCGAACCTGATGTACAAGAGCGTCGACCTCCGCTTGGCGTGTTGCGAGATCCGCAAGGTGGAGCCGCTGAAACGCAAGCTCTCGACCCTGGACGCGTGGGTCGCAGGCCTGCGGCGCGAGCAGTGGCGCACGCGCAGGAACATCGCGAAGGTGGAGCTCGACCGCGACCACGGTGGCATCGTGAAGCTGAACCCGCTCGCGGACTGGACCGCCGACGAGGTCTGGGACCACGTGCGCAAGAACGACGTGCCTTACCACGAGCTCTTCGATCGCGGGTACGCCTCCATCGGGTGCGCGCCGTGCACGCGACCAGTGCAGCACGGCGAGAGCGAGCGCGCAGGCCGGTGGTGGTGGGAGTCCGAGACCGACAAGGAGTGTGGGATCCACTGCAGCGTCGGACTGCTGGGCACCAAGAGCGACCGCGAACTGGCGAACGCCGGCAGTGGCGTCGGGGCGGCCGGTGGGACCG
>JBBQMC010000258.1:0-1790 GCA_038328565.1 Candidatus Limnocylindria bacterium | reverse complement strand
GGTCGCGCCCCGGGACCGGCATCGCCAACCTCGCCGTCGAGGTCCGCAACCAGGACGGCGACGTCGTCCAGACCGGCACCGACGTGCTGATGATCGAGACCAAGGATGCAGCGTGAGCCCTGACCGCCTGCAGGACCGCGTCGTCATCGTGACCGGCGGCGGCTCGGGCATCGGCGCAGCGACCGCGGAGCGGCTCGCGGCGGAGGGCGCCGTAGTGGCGGTCACCGACGTGAACCGCGCCGGCGCCGAAGCCACCGCGGGGCGGATCGACGCCGACGGCGGCCGGGCGCTCGTCATCGAGCACGACGTCGCCAGCCGCGCCTCCTGGGAGGAGATGACCCAGGCCGTGCTCGCCGAGGCGGGCGGCATCGACGGGCTCGTCAACAACGCGGGCATCACCCGCGACCGCTCGCTCCTGCGGATGTCCGACGAGGAGTGGGACGCGGTGCTTGACGTCCACCTGCGCGGCAACTGGCTCGGCTGCCAGCACGTGGTGCCGGTGATGAAGGAGCGCGGCGGCGGCAGCATCGTGAACCTCTCCTCCGAGTCACGGCACGGAGCCTTCGGCCAGGCCAACTATGCCGCCGCCAAGGCCGGGATCGTTGGCCTGACGCGGACCGTCGCGCTCGAGCACGCGCGCCACGGCGTGCGCTGCAACGCGGTCGCTCCCGGCGCGGTCAACACGCCGATGGTCCAGGCCGTGGACGAGGCGATCCGCGCTACCTGGATCGGGGCGATCCCGCTGGGCCGCTTCGCGGAGCCGCCGGAGATCGCCGCCGTGATCGCGTTCCTGCTCTCCGACGACGCCTCCTACGTGAGCGGCCAGACGCTCGCGGTCGACGGCGGATCGAGCTACTGATGGCCGGCCAGTCGGTCTCCGTGCTCGGCCTCGGCGCGATGGGCGCGGCGTTCGCACGCGCGCTGCTCGAGAGCGGCCACGCCGTCACGGTGTGGAACCGGACCGCCGCGCGCGCCGAACCGCTCGTGGCCGCCGGCGCCAAGCACGCGCCGGATCCCGCCGGCGCGCTTGCGGCATCCGACGTCGCCGTACTGATCGTGCCCCATTACGCGGATGTGCGCGAGATCCTCGAGTCGGACGGGGCGCCCGCGGAGCTGCGCGGGACGGTGGTCGTCAACCTCACCACCGGCCAGCCCGAGGAGGCGGCCGAGATGGACGCCTGGCTCGCCGCGCACGGCGCCGAGTATCTCGACGGGCGCGTCGGTGCCTACCCGGACGGGGTCGGGACGGCCCACAGCAACACGTTCTACTCCGGGCCGCCGGCGGTCTTCGAACGGGCGCGCCCGGCACTCGAGAGCATGGGCAGCGATTGCCGCCTCGTCGCCGAAGACATCCGCGCGGCCAACGCGCTCGCCTTCAGCATGGTGACCGTATTCCACCACCTCGCCCTCGGCGGGTTCTACGAGGCGGCGGCGCTGGCCAGCCGCTTCGGGCTGCCGGCGGCCGAGTGGCGGCGGATGGCCGGCCCGATCCTCGAGCTCACGCGCGAGGCGATCGAGCGGGGCGGCGAGCAGATCGAGGCGGGCGACTACCAGGGCGACCTGGCCACGCTCGACATTCACGCCGAGGCGCTCTACATGGCCGAGGAGGCCATGATCGAGCTCGGCGCCGAGCACGCCCTGACGTCCGTGATGGCCCGCTACTTCGATCGCGCCCGCGGACAGGGCCTGGGCGGCAGCGAGGTCGCCGCCGTCTTCGAGGTCCTGCGAGCACCGCGGTGAGCGACGACCGCTCCATCTGGTGGAAGCTGCGCGTCCGCTTCCAGGAGTGC
>JBBQMC010000257.1:0-1822 GCA_038328565.1 Candidatus Limnocylindria bacterium | reverse complement strand
AGGATCCCGAACGAGGTCATGGCCCATGACAGGAAGCCGGCCCGCGCGTCGGCGCGCGTGAACGCGACCGCCGCGAGGAGGATCATCGCGCCGGCCACGGCGATCGTGACGAGGCCGGGTGGATCGGTCTGGCGCAGCAGGTCGGAGAGGAGCCCACCGACGAGCGCGGCGTTGGCGGCCACGATCCCCGCCGCGGTCACGGCGAGCCCCGCCACGAGGCCGAGGACCTGCGGCGGCTCGAAGCCGCCGGCGTCGAGCAGGGCGATCACCTCGATCAGCGCGAGGAACGCGATCACCCCGAGCAGGAGGGCCAGCCACGGCTCGCCGAACCAGGCGGCGGCGACGACGATCGGCCCGAGGATCGCGGCGGTGAGGACGCGCGTGCGGAGCATCGTCAGGACCCGAAGCGGCGCTGGCGGCGCGCGAACTCGTCGAGGGCACCCACGAGATCGGCCTCCGCGAAGTCGGGCCACAGGGTGGGCGTGAAGACGAGCTCGGCGTAGCTCGTCTGCCACAGGAGGAAGTTGCTCATCCGCTGCTCACCGCCGGTGCGGATCAACAGGTCGACGTCCGGCTGGCCGTTGGTGTAGAGGTGCTCCGCGATCCGCGCCTCGTCGACGTCGGTCGGCGGCACGTCGGCGGCCATCAGCGCGCGCAGCGCGTCGACGAGCTCGGTCCGGCCGGAGTAGTTGAACGCGATGTTGAGCGCCATGCGGGTCCCCTGGCGGGTGCGATCCTCGGCGGCGCGGATGCTGCGCTGCACGTCGACCGGCGCCTCGTGCAGCCGGCCGATGACGCGCACCCGGATGCCCTCGGTGATGAGCTCGGCGGTGTGCTGCTGGACCGCGGCGTCGATGAGGCCGAACAGCCCCGTCACCTCGTCCTGTGGGCGATGCCAGTTCTCCTGGCTGAAGACGTAGAGCGAGAGGACCTCGATGCCGTGGTCCGGCGCGATGCGCACGATCGGCCGGATCGCCTCGACACCCTGGACGTGGCCGGCGATGCTCGGCAGCCCCTTCGCGGCGGCCCAGCGCCGGTTCCCGTCCATGATGATGGCGACGTGGCGTGCGCCGTGACTGGGCGGCGACGAGGTCAGACCTCCATCACCTCGGCTTCCTTGCGCTCGGTCCGCTCGTCGATCGCGACGATGTACCGGTCGGTGAGCTTCTGGAGCGCATCGAGCTCGCGGCGCTCCTCGTCCTCGGTGACGGTGCCGTCGCGCTGTGCCTTCTTCAGCAGGTCGGCCGCCTCGCGGCGGTGGTGGCGGATCTCGACGCGGGCATCCTCCGCCCGCTTGCGGACCTGCTTCACCATCTCGCGCCGACGCTCCTCGGTCAGCGGCGGCACGTTGAGGCGCACCACCGTGCCGTCGACGTTGGGGACGAGCCCGATGTCGCTCTTCGTGAGGGCTTTCTCGATCGCGCCGAGCACGGACCGATCCCATGGCTGGATGACGATGAGGTGCGCGTCCGGCGTACTGATGCCGGCGATCTGGTTCAGCGGCGTCTGCGTGCCGTAGTAGTCGACAGTGATGCGATCGACGAGCGCGGTGGAGGCGCGGCCCGTCCGGATGCCAGCGTGGTCGCGCTCCATGGCGTCGACCGCGCGGTGCATCTTCGGCTCGATCTCGGCGAGCACCGGGTGGGTCATTCGGTCACCTCGCCTGCGATGAGCGTTCCGATCCGTTCGCCGCGTACCGCGCGCACGATGTTCCCCTCCTTCGTCATGTCGAACACGACGATCGGGAGGTCATTGTCCATCGCCAGGCTCACCGCCGTCGCGTCGAGCGCGTTGAGGCGGTTGGCGAGCATCTCCGTGTAGC
>JBBQMC010000256.1:0-1857 GCA_038328565.1 Candidatus Limnocylindria bacterium | reverse complement strand
TCGTGGCCCACCACCACGGGCTTGCCCGCGAGCGAGGGATCCTTCAGGACCTCGACCGAGGCGTAGAAGGCGTCGAGGTCCACGTGCAGGATCGGCTCAGCCGGCCGCTCCGTCGTCACGGTTCGCCTCCCTCGGCACACCTATCGGCGCGCTCATCCGGCGGAGCCGCCGCTGGCGTGCCAGAGCTTGCGCGCGGGCCGCTGCGGATCCGCCGGCGCGTCCAGCGCCTCCCGGAGCTCCCCGCGTCCCCGCGCCCGATGCAGCGCGGTGAGATCCCAGACCTCCTCGGCGATGATACCGACGCCACCCACGCCGGTGCGCCGCAGCTGCCCCCACACCGCCATCGCGTACGAGTGGAACACGGTCTTCACCAGCTGAGGGCGCTGCGCGCTCTGGAACACCGTGACCTCCACGGGGCCGGTGGCGTCGTCGAGCGTCAGGAAGATGATCCGTTGTCCGCTGCGGATCGCCGGGGTCTGCGAGGCCACCTTCACCCCCGCCACCATGACCCGCCGACCCCCCCGCACCGTCCGCAGATCCCTCGCGCGCGTGACCCCCAGATCCGCCAGCAGCGGCTCGAAGAAGGTCATGATGTGCCGCGAGGCATCCATCCCCATCACCTCGAGCTCCGCCCGCACCACCTCCGCGTCGGAGTAGTCCTTGAACCCGTGCGAGTCCTGCTCGGCCTCGGCGGAGACGAGCGTGAGCTGATCCCCCTCCCGCGCGATCTGGGTCGTCATGGCCTCGTACAGCTGCGCCCGCCGGTTCCCACCGGCGAGGCGGTCGAACGCGCCGGCATGAGCGAGGGCCTCCGTGACCGGCCGCGCGACGGTCGTGCGCCGCAGGAAGTCCCCCACGTCCGCGAACGCGCGCTCGGACCGGGCCTGCACGATCGAGCGGGTCTCGGCATCGCAGATCCCCGCCACGTCCTGCAAGCCCAGGCGGATCCCGAAGAGGGGGGCCTCGTCGTTCGGCTCGACGCCGGGCTGCGCGACGGCCTCCACCGTGTAGTCGGGTTCGCTGCGGTTCACGTCGAGGGGCAGGATCGGGATGCCGTGCTGTCTGGCGTCCTCGACGATCAGGCGTCTGGGGTACATGCCGGGATCGTGGGTGAGGAGGCCGGCCATCAGATGCGCGGGGTAGTGGGCCTTGAGCCAGGCGGACTGGTAGGTGGGAACGGCGAACGCCGCCGCGTGGGCCTTGCAGAACCCGAAGCTCACGAACTGGATCACGGCGTCCCAGGTGTGCTGGGCGGTCGCTCGATCCACGCCACGGGTCGCTGCCCCGCGCAGGAAGTCCCGGCGGAACGCCGGCAGCAGATCCTCGCGGTGCAGGTGGCGGCGGATGTGGTCGGCGGTGGTCTCGTCGTAGCCGCCCATGGCGGCGAGGGTGCGGATCACCTGCTCGTGGAAGACGATCACGCCGAAGGTCTCCTGCAGGGCCGGTCGCAGATCGGGGTGGGCGTAGACGGGGCGCTCCATGCCGGCGCGGCGGCGGAGGTAGGGCGTGATCATGTCGGACTTCACCGGACCGGGACGGAACAGCGAGATGTCCACGATCAGGTCCTCCCACCGGGTGGGCTGAAGCTTCTGCAGCAGCTCGCGCTGACCGGGCGATTCGATCTGGAAGCACCCGAGAGTGTCGGAGCGCCGGATCAGTTCGAAGGTGGGCTCGTCGTCCAGCGAGATCCGATCGAGGTCGATCTTCTCGCCGGTCGTGCGCGCGATCTCGTCCACCGCATGGCGCATCGAGCTGAGCATCCGCACGCCCAGCACGTCGAGCTTCAGGTAGCCCAGCAGCTCGACGTCGTCCTTGTCGGCCTGGATCATGCGATGACCGTTCGCGCTGCGTTCCAGG
>JBBQMC010000255.1:0-1872 GCA_038328565.1 Candidatus Limnocylindria bacterium | reverse complement strand
GCCGATCTCGCCCACCGCGTTCGCGCGAGGACCAGTTCGACATCTCCATCTTCGTGCTGCTGAAGTAGCGGGGCGGCTCAAAGCCCGTCGCCATCCTGGAATGCGGCCATGGTTCGAGACGCGGTCCTTCGGACCGCTCCTCACCATGAGGGCGAGTGTGTTGGTCCGCCACAAACTCCGCCTGATCCTGAGGAGCGCGCGCAGCGCGCGTCTCGAAGGATGGCGACGGCGAATGGCCCGCTAGGCCCCATTTGGCCTCAATAGCCGGCGAATCCGCTTGCGACCACGGCGGGAGCCCCCAAATGATTGACGATCCGGGGCCCGGCCCGTATGGTCCGCCCGCTCTCGAAAAGAGCTGGAATTCCCGTACTGCCGACCGGTCCGCGAGGCCGGAGGCCCCCGCCCGACAGCGCGATGCGCCCTCGGGCGTGAAGTTGTTTTTTGGACCTCATCCTGAGGAGCCGCCGGAGCGGCGTCTCGAAGGATGGGCGCCGTAAGAGGACTGCATGTTCGACAACCTGTCGGAAAAGCTATCCGGCATTCTCGACGGCCTGACCCGGCGCGGCGCGCTGTCGGAGCAGGACGTCGACGCGGCGCTGCGCGAGGTTCGCCGCGCGCTGCTGGAGGCCGACGTCGCGCTCGACGTGGCGCGCGCCTTCATCGACCAGGTGAAGAAGCGCGCGGTCGGCGTCGACGTGATCAAGTCGGTCACGCCCGGCCAGATGGTCGTCAAGATCGTGCACGACGAGCTGATCGCGACGCTTGGCTCCGATGCCCAGCCGATCGACCTCAACGCCGCGGCTCCGGTGCCGATCATGATGGTCGGGCTGCAGGGCTCCGGCAAAACCACCACCACCGCGAAGATCGCGAGAAGGCTCCGCGAGCGCAATTCCAAGGTGCTGATGGCTTCGCTCGACACGCGCCGCCCGGCGGCGATGGAGCAACTCGCCGTTCTCGGCCAGCAGATCGACGTGCCGACCTTGCCGATCGTCGAAGGGCAGTCGCCCGTCCAGATCGCCAATCGCGCGATCCAGGCCGCCAGGCTCGGCGGCTACGACGTGGTGCTGCTCGACACCGCCGGCCGCATCACGCTCGACGAAGACATGATGAACGAGGCGGCCGAGGTCCGGCGCGCCGCCAATCCGCACGAGGTGCTGCTGGTCGCAGACAGCCTCACCGGCCAGGACGCGGTCAATCTGGCGCGGTCGTTCGACCAGCGCGTGGGCCTGACGGGCATCGTGCTCACCCGCGTCGACGGCGACGGCCGCGGCGGCGCGGCGCTGTCGATGCGCGCGGTCACCGGCAAGCCGATCAAGCTGATCGGCACGGGCGAGCGCATGGACGCGCTGGAGGACTTCGACCCGAGCCGGATCGCCGGGCGCATCCTCGGCATGGGCGACATCGTCGCCCTGGTCGAGAAGGCCGCGACCTCGATCGACCGCGAGCAGGCGATGCGCGCCGCCGAGCGGATGCGCAAGGGCCAGTTCGATTTGACCGACATGCGCGAGCAGCTCGTCGGCATGGCGAAGATGGGCGGTTTGGCGGGGCTGATGGGCATGATGCCCGGCATGGGCAAGATCAAGAGCCAGCTCGCCAACGCCAACCTCGACGAGAAACTGCTCGGCCGCCAGAAGGCGATGATCGATTCGATGACGCCGGGCGAGCGCTAGCATCCCGACATCCTGAAAGCCAGCCGCAAGAAGCGGATCGCCGCGGGCGCCGGTTCCAAGGTCTAAGAGGTCAACAAGCTGCTGAAGATGCACCGGAGCATGGCCGACATGATGAACGAGGCGGCCGAGGTCCGGCGCGCCGCCAATCCGCACGAGGTGCTGCTGGTCGCAGACAGCCTCACCGGCCAGGACGCGGTCAATC
>JBBQMC010000254.1:0-1883 GCA_038328565.1 Candidatus Limnocylindria bacterium | reverse complement strand
AGAGCGGGGCGCGCGGTCGTCGGGCGAGCAGTTCGTCCGCGGTCGCGGCTTCGCCCATGGTTCGGTTGCTGGTCGCGGCGGGCGCATCGAGGATCTGGCGGATGGTTGGTTGCAGATTCATCAGTGAACCTCGGTTGGTGCTGTGGCCGGCTGGCCTGCTCGTGCGACGCCCTGCGATCTGTCGGGCGTTTCGTCCGGAGCCTGTGAATTTTTCCAAACTCGGGGATTCCCAGCCGGAATCCGCGCAGCTACGATTCACGTCATGGACGAGCTGATCGATATCGCCCCGACAACGGCCACCGACGATTTGCAGCGGACGCGCGGCCAGCCGCGCGTGCAGCGCCCCGATCGGGCCCAGCTGGAGCTGCGGGCGATCGATCTCGATGGTCTGCTGCCAGCCGATCACCGCGCGCGCCTCGTATGGTCGTTCGTGGAGGGGCTCGACCTCGGGCCGCTGTACGACGCGATCCGGGCGGTCGAGGGCGAGCCCGGCCGGCCGCCGATCGATCCCGCGATCCTGACCGCGCTCTGGCTGTACGCGACCGTCGAGAACGTCGGCAGCGCGCGGGCGCTCGAACGCCTGTGCGACCAGCACGACGCGTACCGCTGGCTGTGCGGCGGGGTGTCGGTGAACTACCACACCCTGGCCGACTTCCGGGTCGACCACGGCGAACTCTTCGATCGGCTGCTCAGCCAGAGCGTCGCGGCCCTCATGGCGGAGGGCCTCGTGCACCTCGAGCGGGTCGCCCAGGACGGGGTCCGGGTGCGCGCCTCGGCGGGCGGCCACTCGTTCCGCCGGCGTGACGGCCTCGACGAGGCGCTGCGCGCGGCCGAGGCCCAGGTCCAGAAGCTGCGGGCCGAACTCGACGACGACCCGGGCGCGACGAGCCGGCGGGTGGCGGCGGCGCGCGAGCGTGCCGCCCGGGAGGGCGCCGAGCGTGCCCGGCGGGCGCTCGCGCGGCTGCCCGGGATCGAGGCGCGCAAGCTCCGCCCGACGTACAGCGGTCGCCGGGACCGACCGGCGACGGCGTCGAGTACGGACCCCGAGGCCACGTTCATGAAGTTCTCCGACGGCGGCTCCCGGCCCGCCTACAACGTCCAGTTCGCGACCGACACCCGGAGTCAGATCATCGTCGGCCTCGACCTCGTCACCGAGAGCGACCAGCGCCAGCTGGCACCGATGGTCGACCAGCTCCGGGGCCGCTATGGCCGGGCTCCCGCGGAGCATCTCGTCGATGGCGGCTACGTCAATCGCGACGGCCTCACCGAGGTCGCGGGACCGCCCTGCGGCACGACCGTCTACATGCCCCTGCCGACGCCGCACAACCGCACGCTCGACCGCCACCGCCGCCACTACGGCGATTCGCCGGCGGTCAGCGAGTGGCGGGCGCGGATGGCGACCGAGGACGCCAAGCGCATCTACCGCGAGCGGGCATCGACCGCCGAGTGCGTCAACGCCCTGGCCCGCAACCGTGGCCTGCGGGCCTTCGCGGTCCGGGGCAGGCTCAGAGCCCGAGCCGTGCTCACCTGGTACGCCCTGGGTCACAACCTGCTCCGGGCCGCCAGTCTCCGGGCGGCGCTCGGGACGGCCTGACGGAACCGCCGCCGACTCCGCCACACCCACGGCCGATCCATCTCCCGCCTCGGCGCACCGTCCGAAGGCTCTGCCACCGCCCTCGGCCCCTTCGCCGCCCGCGCGTTTCGGCTCATCAACGCCCGCCTGACCGGCAGGCCGGATTTTTTTCACAGGCTCTCGGCGAAGCGCTCATGGAGTCGTGGCTGGACATGGCACTGGCGGAAGCGGCAGGGGCCGACGCCGGTGACGCTGTATGGGTGGGAGCAACGCTGCTCGAGGCGCTGGAACAGGCGGCCGGGACGGCAAC
>JBBQMC010000253.1:0-1883 GCA_038328565.1 Candidatus Limnocylindria bacterium | reverse complement strand
GAGCACGTCGACGTGGAGATGCTTGAGATGCCCGAGGCCGGCGTGGCCCGCGCCGAAGTCGTCGAGCGCCGTGCGCACACCGATCGCGCGCAGGCCGGCGAGTACGTCGACCGTGCGGTCGACGTCGGCCATGACGATTTCCTCGGAGACCTCGACCTCGAGGTGCTCGGCCGAGATGCGATGGTGGCCGAGCAGGCGCTCGACGTCCGACGGAAGGCCGAGATCGAGCAGGTCGGCGGGGCCGAGGTTGACGGCGACGCTGAGGTCGTAGCCGCGCTGTCGCAGCCGCCCCAGCTCCTCGAGCGCGCGATCCAGGACGAAGGCGGTCAGCGCCCGCGTCAGGCCGCTCTGCTCCACCAGCGGCAGGAAGTGGCTGGGGCCGAGCAGGCCGCGCTGCGGATGGTCCCAGCGCACGAGCGCCTCGACGCCGCGCACAGCTCCCGTCGGCAGCTCCGCCTTCGGCTGATAGTGCAGGATGAGTTGGCCGGCATCCAGCGCGGCGCCGAGCTCGCCGACAAGCGCGAGACGCTGGCGGCTGTGGCGGTCACGACCCGCCAGGTAGACCTCGTGGCCGGTACGCATGCGCTTGGCCTGGTACATCGCGACGTCCGCGCGCTGAAGCAGCCCCATGGCGTCGCGCGTGTGCTCAGGGAAGAGCGCGATGCCGACGCTGGCGTCGATGTGCACGCGGATGCCGCCGACCGCGAAGGGGTGCTCGAGCGCCGCCCGCAGGCGCAGCCCGGCGGTGCTGGCCGAGGCTTCGTCGCCCGGCTGGAGGATGACTGCGAACTCGTCGCCGCCGAGGCGCGCGAGCGTGTCCGCTTCCCGCAGGAGCTCCTTGAGGCGGGGACCGATCTGGCGCAGCACCTCGTCGCCGGCGTGATGGCCGAGCGTGTCGTTGAGCTCCTTAAAGCCGTCGAGGTCGATCAGGAGCAGCGCCAGCTCGCCGTCGCGCTCGGTCGCGGACGCGATCGTGGCGTCCAGCGCGTCAACGAGGTGGCGGCGGTTTCCCAGGCCCGTGAGGTCATCGGTGAGCGCCTGCGCGCGCGTCTCGCGCAGCCGCTCGATCACGGTCAGGCCGGCCCGCGCCATGCCGGTCAGCACGGTCGCGATCGCGAGCGCGATCGCGACATCGTCGATCATCATGAACTGCCCGACCGTGAGCAGGGTGAGCGCGACGGTGGCGAAGGTCAGGATCGCCGTGAGGACGACCGGGCTGAACTCGGGGCCCGGCTCGGGCGGAGGCTCGCGGACCCACGCCGCGGCGCCCATCCCGAGCGCCGCAACGGGGGCGAGCCCGGCCCCGGCACCCAGCGCCGCGAGGCCAACGACAGCGGGCAAGATCGACCAACCCGGCCGCCAGCGGCTCAGGGCGAGGCCGCCGGCCACCCCGCCGGCACCGACCGCCCCGGCCGCGCCGGCGCCGAGCACCACGACCAGGCCGGCGGCGGAGGACGCGCCCATCGCCGCGTCCAGCCAGGACAGCCGGCTCACGGCCCCGGACCGGGCGAGCACCAGCAGCGCCACGGCCACAGCGGCGAGCGCGCAGGCCGCGACGGTCGACCATCGGGTGTCGCCCGCCAGGTCGCCGACGCCCGCCGTCGCGAGCGCCAGGGCGAGTGCCACGCGAGCGCCGCGCGTCCGGCGGCCGCGCACCGCAGCGCCGGCGCATGCGACAGCGCCCGCCAGGAGGAAGACGCCCGCAGCGAACTCTACGAGCATCGGGCGATCATCCCGCACCAGGCCGCCCGGTACCACCCCCGGGCCGAGCCGATGTGGTGCTGCCGCCAAGGCGAGTGCCTGCCGCGCGGGCGCCGTCAGGACCCTGGACAGCGCCGCCACGATGCGGCGGATCTCCGGCTAACTGCGCGCCGCCACCCGGA
>JBBQMC010000252.1:0-1884 GCA_038328565.1 Candidatus Limnocylindria bacterium | reverse complement strand
TGGAGCGCCAGGTCGCCCTCTACGACGCGGTCACATCGATGCCGGCGCCGCAACCCCCAGCAGGCCCAGCGCCCGTGCGATGACGCGCTGGGCGGCGACGCTCAGCGTGATCCGGAAGTCCTCGAGCGACGGCGGCTCCGCACCCACCACGTGGCAGTCGCGGTAGAAGGCCGTGAAGGCCTGGGCGAGCTCGAGCGCGTAGGCGGCGATGCGGTGCGGGCTGCGCCGCTCGGCCGCCTCGGCGACCTCGGCGGGGAAGGCCAGCAGCTTCTTGATCAGCTCGCGCTCGGCCGGGTGCAGCGCCTCCGGCCGCGCGCCCGCTCCGAGCGCCGCCTCGACGCGCTCGTCGCCCGCCTTGGCGAGCATCGAGGCGATCCGCGCGTGGGCGTACTGCACGTAGTAGACGGGGTTCTCGCTCGACTCCTCGCGCGCGAGCTCGAGGTCGAGGTCGACCGTCGACTCGTGGGAGCGGCTGAGCATGTAGAAGCGGGTCGCGTCGACGCCGATCTCGGCGATCAGGTCCTCGAGCGTCACGAAGTCGCCGCGGCGCTTGGACATCGACGCCCGGCGGCCGCCCTCGACGATGTGCACGAACTGCAGGATCGGGATCTCGAGCCGGTCGGGGTCGATGCCGATCGCGCCCATCCCGGCCTTCATGCGAGCGATGTAGCCGTGGTGGTCGGAGCCGAGCGGGTTGATCATGCGGTCATAGCCCCGCTCGAGCTTGTCCTCGTGGTACGCGAGATCGTTGGCGAAGTAGGTCGTCTCGCCGCTCGAGCGCTCGAGCACGCGGTCCTTGTCGTCGCCGAACGCGCTCGTGCGCAGCCACACGGCGCCCTCGGAGCGGTAGACGTGGCCCTTCTCCTCCAGCAGCGCGATCACGCGCTCGACGGCGTTCGGCTTGCCGTCGTGGAGGCTGCGCTCCAGGAACCACGAGTCGAACGTCACGCGGTAGGCCTCGAGCGTCGCCCGGATGCCGGTCATGATCGCGTCGACGCCATGCTGGGCGAGCACCGAGGCGTCGAGGCCGGCGGCGCCGTCGATGCGCTGGGCGAGCTCGTCGACGTAGTCGCCCGGGTAGCCGTCCTCCGGGACCTCCTCGCCCTTGGCCCGGGCGAGGATCGACTCGCCGAGGCGGTCGACCTGGGAGCCCGAGTCATTGAAGTAGTACTCGCGGGAGACGGCGTGGCCGGCGAGCCCGAGGATCCGCGCCAGCGCGTCGCCGTACGCCGCGTGGCGGCCGCTGGCGGCGGTCAGCGGGCCGGTCGGGTTGGCGGAGACGAACTCGATCAGGACCTTCTCGGGCTGCTCGGGGGCGCCCGTGCCGAACGCCTCGCCGGCGGCCAGCAGGTCCTCGAGCGCCGCTGCGAACCAGCCCTCGGACAGGAAGACGTTGAGGAAGCCCGGGCCGGCGACCTCGACGTGGTCCAGGCGCTCGCCCAGCGCGCCGGACAGCGTCCCCGCCAGCCGCTCCGCGATCTCCCGGGGCGGCGCGCCGAGCGCCGGCGCGAGCAGCATCGCGGCGTTGGAGGAGTAATCGCCGAAGCCGGCCTTCTTCGGCCGCTCCAGCGACGGGCGGACTCCCGTGCCGGGCTTGCCGTTGCGCAGCTCGGCCGCCGCGTCCTCGATGGCGCTGCGGAGCTCTTCCAGGGGTCCCAGGGGCACGTCAGTGATGGTAGGGCTCGCCCGCCAGGATCTTGTGGGCGCGGAAGAGCTGCTCCAACAGAACCACGCGGGCGAGCTGGTGCGGGAGCGTCATCGGACCGAGCGAGAGCACGTGGTCGTGGGGGGGGGGGGGCGGCCCCGCGGGGGCCCCCCGACCCCAGCACACAGACAAAACGCCCCCGCGGGGCGGGGGGGGGGCGCGGCGGCCCGCCGCGGAGG
>JBBQMC010000251.1:0-1885 GCA_038328565.1 Candidatus Limnocylindria bacterium | reverse complement strand
ACGAGGAGGCGATCCGCGACGCGCTGCACCGGCTCGGCCGCCGCCGCTGGACGCGCTTCGCCAGCGGCGCGCGGGCCGCGAAGTACCGCCACCTGCTCGACGAGACGCCGGGGTTGACGACCGACGAGCAGGCGCTGCTCGCGATCCCGATGCTGCGCGGGCCGCAGACCCCGGGGGAGCTGCGCCAGCGCGTCGACCGGCTCTACGCGTTCCCCGACCAGGCTGCCTTCCAGGCGACGCTCGACCGCCTGATCGAGCGCGGGTTCATCGCCCGCCACCCGCGCCGTCCCGGCCAGAAGGAGGAGCGCTACGGGCACCGCCTGAGCGAGGACCTCGAGGACGACGCCACCGCCGCCACGCCCGCGCCGGCGCCGTTCCAGCCGGCCGCGCGGGCGGCGCCCGCGCCGCGCTCCGACGTCGCCCGCATCGACGAGCTCGAACGCGCGGTCTCGGAGCTGACCGCGCAGGTCGCCGAGCTGCGCGCCGCAGCCGGTCTCGACGACTGACGACGCGCGTCAAGTCAAATTGACAACCGGATTGGACACCCCTCTGCGCGGGCATCCTCCTTGCACATCCTGCAGGTCAAATCGGAGGTAGGACTCGTGATCGTTCTCGGGATCGTCCTGTTGCTCCTCGGCATCGTGCTGTCGATCAACATCCTGTACGTGCTCGGGCTGGTGCTGATCGTCATCGGCGCCGTCCTGTGGGTGATGGGTTCCATGCAGCGCGGCGTGGGCGGCCGAAGGCACTACTGGTAGCTGCGCCTCGGCCCGCCGCGCGTCATGCCGGCGGGCCGAAGTAGTACCCCTGCGCCAGCGGGCAGCCGAGCCGGCGCAGGGAGTCGGCCTGCGCCTCGCTCTCCACGCCCTCGGCGATCACGCCGAGACCGAGGGCCGAGGCCATCGAGACCACCGACTCGATGATCGCCGCGTCCTGCTCGCCGCGCCCGAGGTTGGCGACGAACGAGCGGTCGATCTTCACTATGTCGATCGGGAAGTCCTTGAGGTGCTGGAACGACGAGTAGCCGGTGCCGAAGTCGTCGAGCACCAGCCGCACGCCGAGCTCGTCGAGCCGCTGGAGGTTCGTGACGATCGCGGGCGTCACGCCCAGCAGCGCCGTCTCCGTGAGCTCCAGACACAGCGATGAGGGCTGGAGGTGGCCCGCGCGGAGCGCGCCGGCGACGACCTCGAGCAGGTCGGGCTGCGCGACCTGGCGAGCGGAGAGGTTGACCGAGATCCACGTGCCGTCCTCGGTGGCGAGCGCGCTGCCCTGGCGGCACGCGTGCTCGAGCACCCATGAGCCGATCGGGATGATCAGCCCGGACTCCTCTGCGACCGGGATGAACTCCGCCGGGTCGATCGCCGGGCCGCCGAGGCGGCGCCAGCGCAGCAGCGCCTCATGCCCGACCGTCGTGCCGTCGGCGAGCGACACCACCGGCTGGAAGACGAGCTCGAGCTCGGCACGCTCGAGCGCGCCCTCGAGGTCGGTCTCGGTCTGCACCCGCTCGGCCGCACGCAGGCGCAGCCCCTCGTCGAAGATCTCCACGCCCCCGCTGCCGCGCTCCTTGGCCCGGTAGGCCGCGGCGTCGGCATGCCCGATCAGCACGTCGGGGTCGGTGTCGGCGCTGGTGCCGAAGGCGATCCCGATGCTGGCCGAGAGCTGGGTCGCGCCGGGCTGCGAGGGCTCCTGCACCGCGGCCGCCACGCGCCAGCCGAGCGCGAGGGCGGTCCGCTCGTCGACGTCCTCGCAGACGACCACGAACTCGTCGCCGCCGAACCGCGCCACCGTGTCGGCGGGGCGCACGGCGGCGGCCATCCGGCTGCCGAGCGCGATCAGCAGCGCGTCACCGGCGGCGTGGCCGAAGAGGTCGTTGACGCCCTTGAAG
>JBBQMC010000250.1:0-1960 GCA_038328565.1 Candidatus Limnocylindria bacterium | reverse complement strand
CTTTCACGGCCGATTGCCGCCGCTGATCCACGCCGTCGTGGTGCTCGAGACCACGGTCGACGAGAACGGCGAGACCCGGGACGTGAAGGTCGTGCGCGGCCCCTCGCATGCGCCCGACGTGACCGCCGCGGTGCGCGAGATGACCTATCGCATCAGCCCGATGCCGGTGCCGTCGAAGCTCGGCAAGCAGGTCAAGTACACCGAGATCTGGCTCGTCCACAAGGACGGTCGGTTCCAGCTCGACGCCCTGACCGAAGGGCAGGACTGAAGCGTCACCCGGGGGGACGGCTGGACGCGCCAACCGTCGACCGCCTAGGGTCGGCCCGGTAGCGTCGTCGATCGGCGTTCGGCACCATCGGGCCCGAACCGCGCGCGTGCTTCCCGCATGCTTGCGACGGATTCGAGCCCCGTGCCCCACCGACAAAGGACGACGCCATGCCGAGCCGCAGATCCCTACTTTCTTGCGTCGCCGCAGGCGTCCTCGCCAGCGTGGCCGGCACGGCCCAGGCGGCCTGGCCCGAGCGGCCGGTCACGCTGATCGTGCCCTGGGGCGCGGGCGGCGGCACCGATGCGACGGCGCGCATCATTGGCTCGCTGCTGGAAAAGGATCTGGGACAGCCGGTCAACGTCGTCAATCGCATCGGCGGCAGCGGCGTGGTCGGGCACCAGGCGATCGCGGCGGCGGCGCCCGACGGCTACACGATCGGGCTCATCACGGTCGAGATCGGGATGATGCACTGGCAAGGCCTGACCGAGCTCTCGGGCGCCTCGTACGCGCCGATCGGGCTCGTGAACTCCGACCCTGCCGGATTGCAGGTCCGTGCCGACGCGCCCTACAAGACGGCGAACGACCTCGTCGCCGCGATCAAGGCCAATCCCGGCAAGTTCAAGGCCTCGGGCACCGGCCAGGGCGGCATCTGGCACCTCGCGATCGCCGGCATGCTGAAGGACCTCAAGGTCGATCCGTCGGCCGCGCCCTGGGTTCCGTCGAACGGCGCCGCGCCCGGCCTGCAGGATCTCGTCGCCGGCGGCGTCGAGGTCGTTCCGTGCTCCCTGCCTGAAGCGCGCTCGTTGATCGATGCCGGCAAGGTGAAGAGCCTGGCCGTCATGAACGAAACCCCGGCCACGCTATACCCGAACGTGCCGACGCTGAAGGCCGCAACCGGCAGCGACTGGAAGATCGGCGCCTGGCGCGGCATCGCGGCACCCAAAGGCATGCCGGCGGATGCGCATGACAAGCTCGTCGCCGCCATCCGCAAGATCGCCGCGAGCAAGGAATACAACGACTTCATGTCGAGCCGCGGATTCGGCGTCGTCTACCAGGGGCCGGAGGAGTTCGGCCGCTTCATGGCGAAATCGGACGCCGATCTCGGCGCGACGATGAAGGCGGTCGGCATCGCCAAGTGAAGCTGGACGACGCGATATGGGGCGCCCTCCTGATGGCGCTCGGCGTCGCCCTGGTGGTCGTGGTGCAGGGCTTCCCGCGCATCCCCGGCCAGCAGGTCGGCCCGGGCCTTTTTCCGGGTCTGCTCGGTATCGGGTTCGCGGTCTGCGGCCTGATCCTCGCCATTCGGGCGCTGCTCGCGCGCCGGCGCACCGGTGTCGCTGCGGCCGCGTGGGTCGAGTTGCCGGAATGGTCGCGCTCGCCACGCCACCTGCTCGCCTTCGCGGTGCTGATCGCGGTCAACCTGCTCTATCTCTTGGCGGTCGACCGCCTCGGCTTCATCGTCACCGGCTCGATCTATCTCGCCGCGCTGATGGCGGTGTTGCGGGTGCCGCTGCGGCGCCTGGTACCGCTCGCGATCGTCCTCACGCTCGTGATCCACTTCGCGTTTTACAAGCTGCTGCGCGTGCCGCTGCCCTGGGGCGTGCTGCAGCCCATCGCCTGGTGAGCCGACGATGAGCGACGCCTGGCTGCAAGCCTTCGCGCTGGTCTTCGCGCCCTACAACATCCTCGTGA
>JBBQMC010000249.1:0-2051 GCA_038328565.1 Candidatus Limnocylindria bacterium | reverse complement strand
GTAGGGCGACAGGCCGAGCCCGGCGCCGATCACGATGGTGGCGCCGGCGTCGACGAGGTGGTCGAGGTAGTAGCCGTACTTCGGCCGCTCGATCCGGCGCACGCGGGCGAGCGTGCCGTCGAGCGAGTCTCCGAGCCAGTGGACGACCAGGAGGCCGCTGGCGACCCACAGCCAGGCGGGGTCGTGCAGCGCCGCCCAGTAGGCGGCGCCGATGCCGAGCGCGGCGAAGACGCCGAGCAGCGTCATCTGGTCGGGCGTCACGCGGGCGGGCAGCCGGTGGGCCAGCCATTCGAGCACCCGGCCCTCGTGGCGGGCGAGCAGGAACGTCTTCTCCCTCGGTGCGTCGGTGATGTCGGGCATGACAGCGTCCTCCTTGTTGACCGTCGGTTGACAAGGAATACCCCCCTGTCCGGGATGGTTACGGGATCGGCTCCGGGCGAGTTGCTCGGAGGGTCTGGAGGATGCGGACGCTGCCGACGATGAGGAACAGCCCGAACAGCACGCGCAGCAGCTCGACGGGGAGCGCGAAGGCCAGGAAGGCGCCGGGGACGGCGGTCGCCATGCCCGCGACGCCCACGGCGAGGCCGGAGCCGGGCGCGAGGGTGCCCTGGCGGCGGTGCTGCAGCGCGCCCACGATCACCGTCGGGATCGTCGCCACCAGCGCGATCCCCTGCGCCAGCACCTGGGTCGTGCCGAGCGCGAAGACCATCACCGCGATCGCGATCGCTCCGCCGCCCACGCCGAGCAGCCCGGCCAGGAAGCCGCCGTTGAGCCCGAGGACCAGCAGCAGCAGGACCGTGGGCAGGTCGAGGGCCAGCGTGTCGCTGCCGGCTCCGAAGCCGAGCGGGATCGACAGCCGCAGGCCGAACACGCCGGTGATGAGCGCGAACGCCATCCGCAGCCCGCGCTCGGAGATGCGGGCGTTGACGCGCGCGCCGAGCACGGCGCCGCCGAGGCTGCCGGCGACGAACACCGCGCTCGCCTCGGGCTCGAACGCGCCGCCGGGCGCCAGCGCGTAGGTGACGGCGGCGACGATGGCGATCGGGAGGATCGCCACCAGCGAGGTCCCCGACGCCGTATGGCGGTCGAGCCCCGCGCCCCAGATCAGGCCGGGCACGATGATGATCCCGCCGCCGATGCCGAGCAGGCCCGAGAGCACCCCGGCGACGGCCCCGACGGCGGCCAGGCGGCGCGTCACGCGCGCCCGCGCTCGCCCAGCAGCAGCTCGGCGACGCGCAGGTCGTGCGGCGTGGTGACCTTGAAGTTCTCCGCCGTCGACTCGACCACCAGCACCGTGCCGCCGGTGCGCTCGACCAGCCAGGCGTCGTCGGTGGCCCGGGCGAGCAGGGCGTCGTCGACGTCGAGCGCGCGCTCGAGCGCCTCGCGCCGGAACGCCTGCGGCGTCTGGATCGCCCACAGCCGCCGGCGGTCGAGCGTCGCCACGACGCGCCGGTCCTCCCCCGCCTCCTTGACCGTGTCGGTCATCGGCGCCGCGGCGATGGCGGCGTCGGCATCCTCCAGCGCGGCGAGAGCGCTGAGGAAGTGCTCAGGCGTGACGAGCGGGCGCGCCGCGTCGTGGACGATCACGCGGGGATCCGCGCGCGCGCTGCGCAGCGCGCTCCGCACGGAGGCCGAGCGCGTGGTCCCGCCGGCCACCCCGACGCAGCCGGGCGGCGCAGAGCCGCCCGGCGGCAGCGCGACGACGATCTCCTCGATCCCCGCCGCCACCAGCGCCTCGACGCTCCATTCGAGCATCGGGCGGCCCGCCAGGACGACGAACGCCTTGGGCCGATCGGCACCAAGGCGCTCGCCACTGCCTGCGGCCACCAGGAGGGCGACCGCCAACGTCTTAGACGCTCGCCAGCTTCTCCTCGCCGGAGCGCTGGAGGAGCTCGTCGAGGTGGTCCTCGGCCTGCTCCTCGCCCATCTCGAGCGCGTACATCAGCTCGGACGCGAGGATCTTCTTCGCGCGGGTGAACATCTGCTTCTCACCCGTGGAGAGACCCTTGTCCTGCTCGCGGATCGCGAGGTTGCGCACGACCTCGGCGAGC
>JBBQMC010000248.1:0-2066 GCA_038328565.1 Candidatus Limnocylindria bacterium | reverse complement strand
GTCGAAGGGAAGACGACGTTGGGGACGATCTCGTCGACCCACTGCTGGAGCTGCATCGGGTCCGGCGTCATGGTGTGCAGGATGAACTGCTCCACGCCGGCATCGACCCGTGCCTGGAGCGAGGCGACGATCTCGTCCGGCGTGCCGAAGAGATAGACGGATTCGAGATAGTTCGGGCCGCGCTCGCCGCTCATGACCTTGAGGAACGCCCGGTGCTGTTCCTCGCGGGCCCTGACCGGATCGTTCGTCAGGACGAGATGCAGGAAATTCTCGTGGGCCACGGCGACCTCGCTCGCGTCCTGCCCGTTCTCGCGGAAGTACGTCTGCAACTCCTGCCAGTCCCGAGCGATCTCCGGCGGTGGGCAGGTCGGCCGTGGGATCCAGCCGTCCGCCCGGAGCGTGCGGGCCTTGACCGACGTGACGAACTTGGGCACGTCCGGAGACTTCGGGTCGGCCAGCTGCGAGCCGCCCCCGACCCACAGCGCCGGGCGCTGCGAGGTCCGGGGCTCGATGAACACATCGTCGACCGAGTAGAAGTCGCCGTGATAGGTGACCCGCTCGCCCTCGAGCAGCGGCAGCATGATGTCGAGCATCTCGTCAGTCCGCTTGCCGCGCTCCGACTTATGGACGCCGACCGCCTCGTATTCCGCGTCGTTCCAGCCGACGCCAGCCCCGAGGACGACCCGGTTGTCCGAGAGGAACTGCAGCGTGGCGAGCTCCTTGGCGAGCAGCACCGGATTGCGCAGCGGCATGATCAGGATCGAGGTGCCGAGGCGCACCCGCTCGGTCGCGCCGGCGGCGACGCCGAGGGCCATCAGCGGCTCCAGCCAGTTCACCGAGTAGAACCGCTTCGCGGCCAGCAGGTGGTCGGTGATGAAGAGGGAATCGAACCCGAGCTCCTCCACCGTCCGCGCGAAGGCCTTGATACCCCGAGCGCGTTCCGCGCCATCGCCTTCCCAGACATACGACGGCAGGAAGACCCCGAACCGTCCGACCTCACTCATGTGCGAACCACCTCCACGGTGCGGCCTCAGCGGCCGCGATATTCCGGGTCACGCTTGTCGAAGAAGGCCTTGGCGCCTTCGAGCATGTCGTCGCTCTGGAAGATCCGGTCCGAGGCGTCGAGCTCCGCAGCCAGGCCGGCATCGATGTCCACCTCCGACGCCAGATCGATGAGTCGCTTGGCCTCACGCACGGCGAGCGGCCCGCGCAGCGCGATCTCCTCACCGACGGCCGTGGCCCGCGCGACGGCCTCGCCCACGGGCACGACCTCGTGGACGAGGCCGATACGTTCGGCTTCGGTCGCGGTCAGGACCCGCCCGGTCAGGATCAGCTCACGGGCCCTGGCCGAGCCCACGGCGCGCGGCAGCCGCTGCGTCCCACCTGCGCCTGGCGTGACCGCGAGGCGCACCTCGGGCAGGCCGAGACGGGCACGCTCCGACGCGATCCGGATGTCACAGCACAGCGCGAGCTCCAGGCCGCCGCCGAGGGCGTTGCCTTCGATCGCGGCGATGGTCGGCATCGGCAGCTCGGCCAGGCGCCGCGCGACCCCCGACTCGAGCTCGTGGCGCGCCCGCCCGCCGGGCCCACGCTGCTCCTCGAACTCCCCGACGTGCGATCCGGCCGAGAAGGCGCGCTCGCCATCGCCGGTCACGACCACGGCCCGGACGTCGCCCGGATCCGCCGCGCCCAGGGTGCTGAGCGCGTTGTCCAGCTCTTCAAGCAGAGCGCGCGTGACGAGGTTCAGGGGCGGGTTGACGAGCGTCAGTCGCGCCACGCGTCCAAGCCGCAGGTCGATCAGCGTCACGTGGCCCGCCCGAAGTCCGCGGCGAGGCCCATGGACCCGGTCGCGTACAGCCGCGGGTCCATCGTCCGTAGGTCCGACGCGACGCGAGGCCGGAAGCCCATCTGGCCAAGGACGTCGCGCTCCACGTCGATGCCCGGCGCGACCTCGATCAGCACGAGGCCGTCGCCCTCGAGCGCGAAGACGGCACGCTCGGTGATGTAGCGGACCTGCTGCCCGCGTTCGCGCGCAAGGCGACCGTTGAACGAGATCTCGCGGACCT
>JBBQMC010000247.1:0-2108 GCA_038328565.1 Candidatus Limnocylindria bacterium | reverse complement strand
TCCTTCCGGAGCCGTGCTAGGCGGGGAACTAGCGGTGCCCTGTACCTGCAATCCGCTCCAGCAGGGCTGAATTCCCTCTCGAGGTCTCCGTTCTCGACCGCCGCCGCCCCGAGCGACGTTGAGGGCTGGGTCCCGCGCAGTGGCGACTCGCGAACCGTGTCAGGTCCGGAAGGAAGCAGCACTAAGCGATCTTCGTCGAGTGCCGCGGTCAGGCCTGGCCCGAGCCGCTCGGGCTGGTTGGCCCGGGGACGCCCAGATCGACAGAGGGTGCACGGCACTTTCGCCCCCAGCTCCGCCGAGGTCCGTCGACGGGCCGACCGACGGGGCCGGCGCCCTACACTCCCCCGGTGACAACCGCGACTGCCGCCGACCCCCGCGCGCGCTCCCACCAGGCCCTCTACCGCCGCTGGCGCGCGCAGACGTTCGGCGAGATCGTCGGCCAGGAGCCGGTCGTCGAGACACTCCGGAACGCCGTCCGCAGCGACAAGGTCGCGCACGCGCTCCTCTTCGTGGGCCCGCGCGGGACGGGCAAGACGTCCATGGCCCGGATCGTCGCCAAGGCGCTGAACTGCACGAATCTCAGCGACGGCGAACCTGACGACGCGTGCGAGGCATGCGCCTCCATCCGCGAGGGACGCTCCCTCGACGTGATCGAGATGGATGCTGCGTCGAACAACACGGTCGACGCCATCCGCGAATTCCTGCCACGGGTCGCCACCGTCCCCGCCACGCTGCGGCGGAAGGTCTTCATCGTCGACGAAGTCCAGCGCATCAAGGAGGGCTGGGATCTCCTCCTGAAGACGCTGGAGGAACCGCCCGACCACGTCGCATTCATCTTCTGCACCACCGATGCGAGCCAGGTCCGCCCGGCCGTCCTGTCGCGGATCCAGCGCTTCGACTTCCGCCCCCTGACCGTTCCTCAGATCGAGGGCAAGCTGCGGATGGTGCTGGAGGCTGAGGGCCGATTGGCCGACCCGGATGCCATCACCCTCGTCGCCCGACTCGCCGCCGGCGGCATGCGCGATGCCGAATCGATGCTCGACCAGCTCCTCACCGCCGGTCACGATCGCCTCACCGCCGACCACGTCCGCGACCTGCTGGGCATCGTCGACGGGGACAGGGTCGACGCGTTCATCGCCGCCCTCGTCGACGGCGACGCCCTCACCGGCATGCGCATCCTCCAGGCGCTAGAGGACCGCGGTCGCGACCTGCGCGCGTTCCTGAACCAGGTCGTCGACGCGCTTCGGACGGCGCTCGTTTCCACGTTGACCGATCAGGTGGTGGGCGGACCGCCGCCCGACCGACTGGCCGCCGCCGCCCGACGCCTCGCCTCGATCGACCCCAACCGCGCCGGCCCCGGCGGCCTCCGCTTCCAGCTCGAGCTTGCGCTGCTCGCGCCCGGTCAGGCTGCGACGGCAACCGCCCCGGCGGCCGCTGCGCCGGCGCCCGCCCGACCCTCGCCAAAGCGCGTCGAACCCGAACCCGTCGCGGTCCCGCCGGTCACTCCCGCCCCGCCGGCCACGCGACCGGTGGCCGCAGCCGAGGCGCGACCGGCGACCCCAGCCGAGGCGCGACCCGCGGCCCCAGCCGAGGCGCGACACACGCCTACGGTCGAGCCGCGACCCGCGGCCCCAGCGCTGCCTCCGCCGGCTCGGCCCCCCGTCGTGCCCCGCCCGGAAGCACCGCGGGCACCGGTCGCAGCGCCAGCGTCGGCCGCAGCCCAGGCGTCAGCGAAGGCCGGCGACGACCCGCTCGAGCAGCTATACCGCCTCTGGCCCGAGATCGCCGCGTGGCTGAGCCAATCTCCAGCGGTCAAGCCGCTGATCCTGGCCTGTCGGCCGATCGCCATCGACGGGAACGTCATCACGCTCGGCTTCCCCGAGAACCAGGCCTTCCTCAAGGATGTCGCGGAGCGCCGCCGCGCCCAACTCGAAGAAGCCGTCGCGAAATTCATGGGTCGAGCCGTAGCGATCCGGTGCGTCGCTACGAACATCGAACTGGCGCCGCCGACACCACACGACGACGATGCCGATCGGCTCCTCGCCGAAGCGCGCCGGATCTTCGCGGACGACCTCGTCGACATCCGCGAGGTCACCTGACCGATGATC
>JBBQMC010000246.1:0-2130 GCA_038328565.1 Candidatus Limnocylindria bacterium | reverse complement strand
CCCATGACGCGCACCGCCATCATCGCCCGCCGCACCAGCGAGACGAAGATCGAGGGCAACCTCGCCCTCGACGGAACCGGCATCTACGACATCCGCACCGGCATCGGCTTCTTCGACCATATGCTCGAGCAGCTGGCGCGGCATGGCCTGTTCGACCTGACGCTGCACTGCGACGGCGACCTGCATATCGACCAGCACCACACGACCGAGGATGTCGGCCTCGCGCTGGGGCATGCGTTTGCCGAGGCACTAGGCGACCGCAAGGGCATCGCCCGCTACGGCGAGGCGCACGCGCCGATGGACGAGACGCTGACCCGGGTCGTGCTCGATATTTCGGGGCGGCCGCACCTGACCTGGAAATCCGGCTTCACGACGACCCGGCTGGGCGAATGGGATACCGAGCTGATCGAGCACTGGTTCCAGAGTTTCGCGCAGACTGCGGGCATCACACTGCACGTCGAGACTTTGTACGGGCAGAACAACCACCATATCGTCGAGAGCTGCTTCAAGGGCCTCGCCCGCGCGCTGCGGCAGGCGGTGGCGCTCGATCCGCGCAAGGCGGGCATGGTGCCGTCGACCAAGGGCACGCTGGGCGGGACCGCGACCATTGCCTGACGGCACCACTTTGGTCGTCGACTATGGCGCGGGCAATCTGCGCTCGGCCGCCAAGGCGCTGGAGGCGGCCGGTGCCGCACGCATCGTGGTCAGCGGCGAGGCTGATGATGTGGCGACGGCGGACCGCATCGTGCTCCCCGGCGTCGGCGCATTCGCGCAGTGCATTGGCGCGCTGAGGGCCAAGCCGGGTCTGGTCGCGGCGCTGGAAAAGGCCGTGCATGGCGACGGCAAGAGCTTCCTCGGCATCTGCGTCGGTATGCAGCTGCTGGCCTCGCGCGGCCGCGAGCATGGCGTCCATGACGGCCTCGACTGGATCCCCGGCGAGGTCGTGCGGCTGGAGCCGTCGGGCGCCGCGCTCAAGGTCCCGCACATCGGCTGGAACGACGTCCAGGCCCGCACGCCGGGGTTCGCCGAGGGCAGCGGCTATTTCGTCCACAGCTACCGTATCGTGCCCGACGACGAGGCCGACATCGTCGCCACCACCAACCACGGCGGCGAGTTCGCTGCGGTCGTCCGGCGCGGCCATGTCACCGGCGTCCAATTCCACCCCGAGAAGAGCCAGTCCTACGGGCTCGACTTCCTCCGCGATTGGCTCGCTTCGTGACCTTCACACTCTATCCTGCCATCGACCTCCATAACGGTCATGTCGTGCGGCTGGCTGAGGGCGACCTCGACCGCGCCACCGACTATGGCGACGACCCGGCCGCACAGGCGAAGCTGTTCGCCGAGGCCGGCGCGGCGGCATTGCACGTCGTCGACCTCGACGGCGCGTTCGCCGGCAACAGCGTCAACGGCGCGGCGGTCGAGCGGATCGTCGCGGCCTTCCCGGGCCGCGTCCAACTTGGCGGCGGCATCCGCAGCCGGGCTGCATTGGAAGCCTGGCTGGAAAAAGGTGTCGCGCGCATCGTGCTCGGCACCGCGGCGCTTGCCGACCCGAACCTCGTCATCCAGTCGGCCAAGGCCCACCCCGGCCGCATCGTCGTCGCGGTCGATGCGCGCGGCGGCATGGTGACGACGCGCGGCTGGGCCGAGACCTCGACGATGCCGGTCGCCGAGCTGGCGGCACGCTTCGAAGGCGCTGGCGTCGCGTCGCTATTGTTCACCGACGTCGGCCGCGACGGCATGCTGAAGGGCGTCAACACCGAGGCGACGCTGGCCCTCGCCCGCGCGGTCGGCATCCCTGTGCTCGCCAGCGGCGGTGTCGCCGGGCCGGAGGACATCGACGCGCTTCGCCTGCACGTCGCCGAAGGCATCGAGGGCGTCATCGTCGGGCGCGCCATCTACGACGGGCGGCTCGATCTCGCGGACGCGCTCAGGCGCGCGGGCGACAGCCTCGCGGACCCGAAAACAGCGGCGTGACGCTCGCCACCCGCATCATCCCCTGCCTCGACGTCGCCGGCGGGCGTGTCGTCAAAGGTGTCAATTTCGTCGCGCTGACCGACGCCGGCGACCCGGTCGAGATCGCTCGCGCCTATGACGCTGCAAACGCCGACGAGCTGGTGTTTCTCGACATTA
>JBBQMC010000245.1:0-2149 GCA_038328565.1 Candidatus Limnocylindria bacterium | reverse complement strand
AAGCGGACCGCGGTGAGGGCCATGGCGGCGAGCCCGACCAGCCACAGGGCGTCGGCGAGCGGCATCGTGCGACGGGCGAGGACGATGGTCGGGATCACGGCCACGATGACGAGGACGAAGATCATCTGCCCGGGGAACGAGCTGAGGTCCGGCCGCGACCACTCGAAGATGAAGTCGCGGTGCGCGGCGATGGAGGCGGTCGCGAACGGGTAGCCGAACATCGCGAGGCCATTCGGGTTCAGCACGACCGCGAGGAGCGCCGCCACGCCGGCGAGCGCGAGCCGCCGGATCTCGTTCCATTGCAGCGGCGCGCGCCCCGTTCCACGTGCAACCAGCCGATCGCCCGCCTCCCCAACGACCACGCCGCCGATGAGCGCGACGAGCAGCGGCCAGCCGGCGTGGAGGTTGACCCAGGCGACGCTGATGAGGGGGAGCGCCACGAGCCACCGCGCACGCCGGTCGGCGAGGTAGCTCCACAGGACGAAGGCGGCCAACGCCGTCAAGAAGAGGTCGACGGTCTGGACCCGGACCCCGGCGATCGGTCCGGCGACGATGAGCCCCAGTGTCAGCCAGCCGAGCCGCGCCAGCCACCCCACGCGCGCCGCCGTCCGCCGTCCGATCGCCACCCACAGCAGCGCGAACGCGGCGACGACGAGCCCGGCGAACAGGAGCGACAGCAGCGTCATCCCGAGCGAGCCGCCCAGCCGGAGGACGGCGGCCATGGCGGCGTTCGTGAGCCAGTCCTGGCTGATCCAGCGCATCCCGTCGCCGACGATCGTCCACGAGTCGACGGTCGGCACGCGGCCAATGTCGAGCACCGACTGGCCGGCGCGCAGGTGCCACCACACGTCACCGTCGAGGAGCGGCACGGAGGTGCGCGGGAGCACGACGAGGGCGAAGAACGCCATCACGGCGATCGCGCTCATCGGGAGTCGGGGCTTCACGAGCGGCAAGGGTATCGCCGCGGGCCCGGCGCCTGTCGCTGGTACCTTCGGTCGCTCGCGCCGCGAGGGGCAGCCTCTAGACTCACCGGCGATGTCCCGCCTGCGCCGCCTGCCGTCGCCGACCGTGGTCCTCGTCGCCGCCGCGGGGCTCGTGCTGCTCGCCGTCGTCATCGGTCGTGGCATCAACGACCCTGACTACTTCTGGCATGTCACCGTCGGGCGCCTCATCACGACGAGCGGCATCCCCAGCGTCGACCCGTTCTCGTTCACCTGGTTCGGCCAGCCGTGGACGCCGCACGAATGGCTCGGCGAGGTGCTCATCAGCGTCGTGCAGGATGCGGTTGGACCGATGGGGGTGCTCGTCGCCTTCGGGCTCCTCGGCCTGGTGACGCTCGGCTTGGTCGCGCTCCTCCTCGCGCGCCGCGGCGTGCGGACGCTCGCCGTGGCGGTGCCGGTCATCCTCGGCGCGGGCATCCTCGCCAGCTACCTCACCGTGCGGCCGCAGGCGCTCTCCTGGGCGCTGCTGGCGGCGCTCGTCTGCTGGATCGACGCGTTGCGCGCCGAGCGCTCGCGCGCGGCGCTGTTCCTGCCGCTGCTGTTCGTGGCGTGGGCGAACCTCCACGGCCTCTGGGTGGTTGGGCTCGGTATCGTCGGCATCTACACCGCCTTCACGCTCGCCGACCGCACGCCCATGGCCGCGGCGCGTGGCCGGATGCTCCTCGCGTTCGCCCTCTCCGCGCTCGCCACGATGCTGACTCCGGCCGGTCCGGCCGGCATCCTCTACCCGCTGCGCTACATCGATGCCGGCGACTGGGGCCTCGCGAACATCCAGGAGTGGCAGTCACCGAACTTCCACGACCCGGCGCACTGGGCGTTCCTGCTCCTCATCGTGGCCCTGATCGCGAACGGCGGCCGCCGCGCGCCGGGGTGGCTCGTCTTCCTCGGCTGGGTGGGGGTCGTTGCCGGCCTCGTCTCGCTGCGCAACGTCCCGCTCGCCGCCATCCTCGCGGCGCCGGCGCTCGGGATCGGGATCGAGTCGCGCTTCGTCACTCCGCCACGCGAGCGGCCGGCGCGCATCGCCCGCGCGCGGCGGCTGATGGAGATGGGCGCCGCCGCGCTCGTCGTGATCGCCGCGTTCGTCGTCCTGTGGCCCGGCACGAAGGCGGCCATCCGCGAGGACGACTATCCCGCCGCGGCGATGAGCG
>JBBQMC010000244.1:0-2161 GCA_038328565.1 Candidatus Limnocylindria bacterium | reverse complement strand
GCGGAGATGGAGCTCCACCATCGCAAGGGCATGTGCTGCGGTGCCGGCGGCGCGCGGATGTGGATGGAGGAGCACGAGGGGCAGCGGATCAACCATCGCCGCACCGAGCATGCGCTGAAGCTCAACCCGGACGCGATCGCGACCGCCTGCCCCTACTGCCTGATCATGCTGCGTGACGGCACGACCGACCTCGAACGGACCGATGTCGCCGTCCGCGACGTCGCCGAGCTGCTCGCCGACGCGACCGGGGCCTGGGAGCTGGGTCAGCGGTCTCCCAGCGAGTAATCGCTCACAGTGGAATCCGCAACCCGCGCCGGATTCCGCAAGAACCAGGCCCAGTACCTGCGGAAGGTTGTGACCGAACCGGCCCTCCGGTACGATTCGCGCATGGCAATGCGTTCCCTGCCCGCGGCGGGCTCACGGCGGCCGCTCCTCGACGACCTCGACAAGGCGATCATCAAGTGCCTCCAGCTGGACGGTCGGCGCCCGTACGCGCAGATCGGTCGCGAGCTCAAGGTGCCCGAGGCGACGGTCCGGCAGCGCGCAGAGCGGCTCATCAGCCGCGGCGTGGTCCAGGTCGTTGGCGTCACCGATCCGCTGGCGATGGGATTCCAGCAGCCGGCGTTCATCGGCCTGCACGTGGACGCCGCCCGCCTCGACGAGATCGCGGAGCGCATCGCCGAACTGGAGGAGGTGACGTACGTGGTCGTCACCGCCGGGCGCTTCGACATGATCTGCGAGGTCGTGTGCGCCGACAACGAGCACCTGCTGCGCGTGCTCACCGAGCAGCTCGCCGGGATCGACGGCGTCCGCGCCACCGAGACGATGGTCGAGCTGCGGTTCGTCAAGGAAAGCTATCGCTGGGGCACGAGGTAACGACGTGACGGTCTCCGCACGCGAGGTGGATCGCGCAAGGGTTCGGATGATCGGGGAACGCGAGGAACGCGGCTACCGGGATCGCACCCGGCGCAGCGCCGAGCTCCACGAGCGCGCGAAGCAGTCGCTCCCGCTCGGCGTCGCCAGCTCGTTCCAGGCCTATGACCCGTATCCGACGTTCATGACCGATGCCCGTGGCAGCCGGATCTGGGACGTGGACGGCAACGAGTACATCGATTTCGACATGGCCTTCGGTGTCCTTGCCGCGGGCCATTCACATCCGCTCCTCGCCGAGGCGCTGCAGCGGCGCGTCGCCAACGGCACCTGCTACACGTTCCCGGTCGAGGAGACGATCGGCCTGGCCGAGGAGATCAAGCTCCGCTTCGGCGCCGACCTCGTTCGCTTCAGCAACTCCGGTACCGAGGCCACGATGGACGCCATCCGCGTCGCGCGCGGCTTCACCGGCCGCGAGAAGATCGTGAAGTTCGAGGGCGGCTACCACGGCCACCACGACGACGTGCTCGTCAGCATCCAGCCGCCGCGCGACATGATGGGCGACGAGGCGTCGCCGAACACCGTCCCGCTGTCGGCTGGTATCCCGGTCAGCCGGCTCGCGGAGACGATCATCGCCCCGTTCAACCGGCCGGAGCTCGTCGAGGGCATCCTCGAGGCGCACCGCGGCGAGATCGCCGCGATCATCGTCGAGCCGGTGCAGTTCAACATCGGCGTCGTGCCGCCGGTGGCCGGCTTCCTCGAGCGGCTGCGCGAGCTCGCCACCGAGCATGGGATCGTGCTGATCTTCGACGAGGTGAAGACCGGGGTCGTGATCGCCTACGGCGGGGCGCGCGAATATTTCGGCGTCACCCCGGACCTGTTCTGCCTGGCGAAGAGCATCGGCGGCGGCGTCCCGATCGGCGCCTTCGGCGGCCGGCGCGAGGTCATGCTCGCCATCGAGGGCGGCGACCCTGATGCCGACGCGCCGATCACCTCCTTCGACCGCAGCGATCGGAGCGAGCTGACGAGCACGATCGCGTACGTGCCGAACCGCGTCGCGCACCTCGGTACCTTCAACGGCAATCCGCTGTCGATGACCGCCGGCCTCGTGACCCTGACCGAGATCCTCACCAAGGACGCCTATCCGCGGCTGCATGCCATGGCCGATCGGCTCACCGCCGGCTGCCAGGCGGTGCTCGACGAGTTCGGGCTGCCGGGCTATGCGATCAACGTCGGGCCGAAGGGCTGCATCATGTTCACCCCGGAGCGGGTGACGAACTACCGCGACTTC
>JBBQMC010000243.1:0-2171 GCA_038328565.1 Candidatus Limnocylindria bacterium | reverse complement strand
AAGAACCCGATCTTCGATCAGCTGGTCGAGATGGGGGATCGGCTGATCGTCGACTCCTCGGATTTCAGCGACCTGCTGACCGGCCTGCGACGGCTCTCGAACCTGCGCCGCCGCAGTGGCGTCGGCGACCTGACGTGGGGCCGACTGGCGTGGTGGCAGGAGCTGAGCGCCCAGTTCTTCGACGCTCCGCGGTTTCGCCGCTTCCTGCCCAACCTGAGCCGCCTCCACGTGCGGTACGCGGTCGCCCCGCCCGGCGAGGCTGCGGCCGCGGACGATCCCGACGTCGCCCCTGGCTGCGCGTCGCCGCTTGTCCAGGCCCTCCTGTACGCCGGGTGGGTCGCGACGCGGCTGGGCTGGAAGCGCGCGCGAAGCGTCGAGCCCCTTGCCGATGGGCGGCTCCGCCTCTTGCTCGAGGGCCGCTACGAGATGGTCGATCTGCTGATCGAGCCGGTGGTTAGCGATGACGTGCGCCCCGGCGAGCTGACCAGCGTTCGACTGCGCGCCTACGGGGAAGCAGGGGCTGCCGAGTTCATCATCGACCGATCCGGCGACGAGGCGACGGTCGCCACCAACGCCGACGGGATGACCGCCATGCTGCGCCGCGTCACGATGGACATGCCCGGCGAGCCGGAGCTGATCGCCGCCCAGCTCATGATGGATCGCGTGGATCCGACCTACGAGCATGCCCTGCGCGCGGCCGCGATCCTCCTCGCCTCCGCCCGGGAAGCGCCGGCGTGAGGGCGGAGTCTCGGGCGAGCTTCGAAGTCCTGCCCGACGCGTCAGCGGTTGCGGTCGCAGCCGCGGACCGATTCATCGCAGCTGCCCGGCAATCGATCGAGGAGCGTGGCCGCTTCCTGGTCGCGCTCTCGGGCGGCAGCACCCCGAAGCGCGCCTACCCGCTGCTGGTCGCCCCGCCGCGAGTCGAGGCGGTGGATTGGAGCCGTGTCGAATTCTTCTGGGGGGACGAGCGAGCAGTGCCGCCGGATCATCCGGAGTCGAACTTCGGAGTCGCCTACCAGATGCTGATCGCCCATCTGCCCGACGTTCGGCCTGAGGCAATTCATCGCATGCCCGCCGAGGCCTCGGACCTCGACACTGCCGCCCTCGCCTATGAGGCCGAGCTGCGGCTCGCCTTCGGAGCGCGAGGCGATGACCCTCCGGCATTCGATCTCGTCTGGCTGGGCATGGGGCCCGACGGCCACACCGCCTCCCTCTTCCCCGGCAGCACCGCGCTCGAGGTCACTGATCGCTGGGTGGTCGGCAACTGGGCCCCGAGCCAGGAGGCGTGGCGAATGACGCTCACCTTCCCGGTCCTCGACGCCGCGCGCCAGATCCTCTTCGTGGTCACTGGCGCCGACAAAACCGACGCCCTCCGGCGCGTGCGCGCCGGGGATGTCGAGCTGCCCGCCGCCCGCCTCGGGGCAGCCAACATCGAGTGGCTGGTCGACGCGGCCGCGGCCGGTGGAGCGAGCTAGCCTCCCGCCGTGAGCCCCTTGCTCTGGTTGCTCGGCGCCCTCGTCGCCGGCAGCGCCGCGTACCTCGTCGGATGGCCGGCGTGGGGCAGCTATCGGAGCCGAGGGGCCCGCGACCTGAATGCGGAGCGCTACCTCGCCTGGCGCGGGCGGGCGCCCCGCGGCGTAACCGGCTCAACGCGCGAGGGAATGACCGGCGAGGAGCGGCGCCGAATCTGGGCGGGCGTCGCGCTGGGTATCGCGGCGGTGATCAGCCTGCTCGCCTTCTTCGCGACCACCTGACCGATGCGAGTCGAGCTCCTCTACTGGGACGGCGACCCCGGCTACATGTCTGCCCGCCAGAACCTCGTCGAGGTGCTCACCGAGGACGCGTTCGAGACGACCATCCAGATGATCGCGGTCTCGTCCGAGGAGGACGCCGACTTCCTGGCCTTTCCGGGCTCCCCGACGATCCGGATTGACGGCGTCGATGTCGATCCGGGCGGTGCCGGCCAGGTCGGCCTCCACGCGCGGCAGTACGGCGGGAGCGGGTTCCCGAGCAAGGATCTGATCCGCGTTGCGGTGGAGCGGGCGCGCGGCTGGAGCCACGGTCGGCGCGAGGGCGGCTAGACTCCGCCGCGGATGCTCGACGCCCCGCTGCGCGCCTTCTTCCTCTGGCTCTCCCATCGCCGCTGGATCGCGCGCGTCGCCCTGCGCACC
>JBBQMC010000242.1:0-2186 GCA_038328565.1 Candidatus Limnocylindria bacterium | reverse complement strand
GATGATCCGCTTGACCCGCTTCCGCGCCAGCGCCTCGATCGCCATCGCCACCGCGAGGTAGGTCTTGCCGGTACCCGCGGGACCGATGCCGATCACGATATCGTGGGTGGCGATGGCCTGGAGATAGTCGCGCTGGCCCTGGGTCTTGGCGACGATCGCGCGGCGGAGGCCGGGGAGGACGATGCGGCCCTCGCTGGCGCTGCTCGACGGCTCGGCGACCTGCCCGTCCGCCGTCAGCCGGGCCACGTCGTCGGTCGTCAGCGTCTCACCCATCCGGACGAGGTCGATCATCGCCTGCACGAGCGGCACCGCCCGCTCGACCAGGTCTGCCGCCCCCGACAGCGACAGCGTGTCGCCGCGAAAGGCAACGCGGACCCCGAGGGAGCGTTGAATCTCCACCAGATTCGCGTCGTTGACCCCCGCCAGCAGCAGCGGGTCGGCGCCTTCGGTCGAGATGCGCTGGATCACGTCATCGGGCAGAAAGCCTCCACGCTTACGGCCTGGCGCCGGTCTGAATGTGAAGCGCCGCGAGGTCGGCCGGGCTCACCGCGGTCGGCGCTCCCTCGAACAGGGCGCGCGCCGTCGTCGTCTTGGGGAACGCGATGACGTCGCGGAGCGAGGTCGCCCCCGCGAGCAGCATCGCGATCCGGTCGAAGCCGAGCGCGAACCCACCGTGCGGCGGCGCCCCGGCGGCGAGTCCGTCGAGGAGAAACCCGAAGCGGCGGCGGATCTCATCCTCGGGAATGCCGAGCAGCTCGAAAATCCGATGCTGAATGGCCGGGTCGGTGATCCGGATGGACCCGCTCCCGAGTTCGTTGCCGTTGTAGACGACGTCGTAATGCTGGGCCCGGCACTCCCATGGCGCGGCGTCGAGCCGGTCGCGGTCGTCGGCATGGGGCGCGGTGAACGGATGGTGCGCCGGCACGTGCGCCCCGGTGCCGGCATCGGCCTCGAAGAGCGGAAAGTCGACGATCCAGGTAAAGGCGTGTTCCGTGACGCGGGGAGCGCCGGACCGCGCTGCGAGCGCGGTGCGCAACGTGTGCAATGCCGGGGAGGTGACCGAGTCCGGGCCGCTGACCGCGAGCAGCAGCGAGCCGTCGGGCGCGTCGACACCGGCGAGCGTCCCGGCTCCCATCGCCTTGACGCCTTGCCCCTCCCATGCGGTCCCGGTCCGCCGGGCCCACATCAATCCGCCCGCGCCGGCCGCCTTCGCGGCTGCCGCCAGCGCGTCGATCTCTTTCCGCGTGGCCGCGCCGGCGCCGCCCGCGACGAGCCCGCGCACGCGCTCACCGCGCGCGATGGCCTCGTGCACGAAGGGCGCCGCGTCGGACTGGACCTCCGGAGTGAAGTCCTCGATCTCGAGTGCGATGCGGAGGTCCGGCTTGTCGACGCCGAAGCGCTCCATGGCGTCGCGGTGCGCCAGCCTCGCGAAGGGGTGCGCGACCGTGACTCCCGCCTCCGCCCAGAGATCGACCAGCACCCGCTCCACCACCCGCTGCACGTCCTCGGCGCTCACGAACGACGCTTCGAGGTCGATCTGGGTGAACTCCGGCTGGCGGTCGGCCCGGAGGTCTTCGTCGCGGAAGCATCGGGCGAGCTGGAAGTACCGGTCGTACCCCGCCACCATCAGCAGCTGTTTGTAGATCTGGGGCGATTGCGGCAGCGCATAGAACTCGTGCGGATGCACGCGACTCGGCACGAGATAGTCGCGCGCGCCCTCGGGCGTGGGCTTCGTGAGGATCGGCGTCTCGATCTCGAGGAAGCCGAGCGAGTCGAGGGTGCGGCGGGCGCATTGCAGGAGGCGATGGCGCAGCACGAGGTTGGCCTGGAGCTCCGGCCGGCGCAGGTCGAGGACGCGGTGGCGCAGGCGGAGCTCCTCGGCAGCCAGCTCCTCCCCTTCCTTCCGCGCGACGGGAATGGCCGGCGTCTCGGCGGGCCCAACTACGTCGAGCCCGACCACCCTCACCTCGACCTCGCGCGACGTCATCGTCGCGTCGCGCGCGGGCTCGGGTCGGACCGCCACCTCCCCGCGCACCAGAATGACCGTTTCCGCGCCGAGGCCGGCGGCCACCCGCAGAACGTCCGGCGGCGTCCACCGCGGATCGCAGGCGAGCTGCACCAGTCCGTCGCGGTCGCGCAGATCGACGAATACGATGCCGCCGAGATCCCGCCGCCGATGCACCCAG
>JBBQMC010000241.1:0-2187 GCA_038328565.1 Candidatus Limnocylindria bacterium | reverse complement strand
GGCGCTGCGCGCGGCGTGGGGGGCTGGGGTGGTGCTGTGCGGCGCGTCGGCCGGTGCGAACTGCTGGTCCGAGGCCTCGACGACGGATTCGTTCCTGGTCCACCGCGCCGACCCGCTCGTCGACGGCCTCGGGTTCCTGTCGGGCAGCTTCTGTCCCCACTACGACGGCGAGGAGGAGCGGCGCCCCTCGTTCCAGAGCCTGATCGACGCAGGCGCCCTTCCGCCGGGCATTGCGTGCGACGACTTCGTCGCCGCGCACTTCGTGGGCACGGACCTTCACGAGGCGGTCGCCGCGAAGGAGGGGGCCGGCGCGTACCGCGTGTCGCCCGGCAACGGCGGCGCGGTCGAGGAGCCGCTGCCGACGCGCCTCCTGACGACCTAGTCCGGCGGGGTCCAGCCCTCGGTGGTCTCGCGAACGCGCGCGACGATCTCGGCCTCGTCGATCCCGGTGAGCCGGCCGCGTTCCACGACGGTCTCGCCTGCGACCAGGACACGCGCGATCGCGTCGGGTTGCATCGCGTACACGATCTGCGACGGGGCAGTGATCGACGGCTGCAGGCTCAGGGCGTCCAGGTCCAGCACCACCAGGTCGGCCGCGTGGTCGGGGGCGATGCGCCCGACCGGAAGCCCAAGGATCTCGCCACCGCGCGCGGTGCCGGCCAGCAGGACGTCCTCGGCACGCATCGCGCTCGCCTCTGCCTCCACGGCCTTCGCGAGCAGCGCCGCCATCCGCATGTCGTCGAAGATGCTCTGCCGGGAGTTCGTGCAGCCGCCGTCCGTGCCCAGGCACACGGGGATCGTGCGCTGCAGCATCTTGCGGAACGGCGCGATGCCGTCGCCCAGGAAGGCGTTGGCGCCGGGGTTGTGCACGACCCGCGCGCCGCGCTCGGCGATCAGCGACAGGTCGTCGTCATCGCACCACACGCAGTGCACCAGGACCGACCGGGGTGTGAGCGCGCCCAGGGAATCCAGGAACGCCACGGGCGACATCCCGTGACGCTCCAAGATCATGGCGCGCTCGTAGGCGCCCTCCGCCACGTGGATGTGGAACGGGATACCGAGCCGCTCGGAGATGTCGACGCCGGCCTGGATCATCTCGGGACTCGCCGCGTGCAGCGAATGCGGCGCCGGCTGCGCGAACGCTCGCCGGTTTCCCCGCAGCTCCGCGTCCAGCTCGTGGAAGCGGCGGACGCTGTCGGCCGGCGACTCCTGATACCGGGTGGGCGCGCCGGTCCAGTCGTACATCGCCCGCGCCAGCACGACGCGGATCCCCACCTCCGCCGCGGCCTCGACCACGGCCATCGCGTTCTCGTTGCCGCCGTCGTGCAGGTAGAAGAAGTCGGCAACCGAGGTCACCCCGGCCTTCAGCATCTCCGCGAAGTCCAGCAGCGCGCCCGCGTGGATCCCCCGGCGGTCGAGCCGCTCGCTGTAGGGGTACAGGACACGGTCGCGCCACTGCGCGAAAGGCAGATCGTCGCCGAAGCCGCGAAGCAGCGCCTGGAACGAGTGCGCATGGCCGTTGACCGTCCCGGGCAGGACCGCGACGTTGCCCCAATCCTCCGTGTCGTGGTCCCGCAGGCGCTGCGCGAGCTCCTTGGGCGAACCGGTCGCCACCACGATGCCCCCCTGCATGGCGAATGCCCAGCGGCGGATCCACCGGTCCTCGGCGAAGACGAGCTCGGCTCGAACGATCGTCACGCTGGGCGTTCTATCACGCCGGGCGACCGGCGGACGGGGTAGCCTTCTCGCCGTGCCGGTGCAGGTGGGGGAGCTACTCACATTGGACGACGTCGTCGCGGTGGCTCGCGGCGCGGAGGTGGCCTTCCCCGCAGGGGCTCGCACGCGCGTGGAGGCTGCCCGCGCCGTCATCGAACGCGTCGTCGCCGCCGGCGAGACCGTCTACGGGGTGACGACCGGGTTCGGGGCGCTCGCAGACACCAGGATCGATCCGTCCCAGGCGGCCGAGCTCCAACACGGGATCGTGTTCTCGCACTCCACGGCGGTGGGGCGACCCCTCTCGCGTGAGGAGGCGCGCGCGATGCTGCTGCTGCGCGCGCACGTGCTGGCCCTGGGCCGTTCCGGGGTGCGGCCGGTCCTGATCGACCTCATGGTGGAGATGCTGAACCGCGACGTGACGCCCGTGGTCCCCGAGCAGGGGTCCCTGGGCGCCTCCGGCGATCTGGCGCC
>JBBQMC010000240.1:0-2244 GCA_038328565.1 Candidatus Limnocylindria bacterium | reverse complement strand
TGACCGAAGCCGGAGCCACGTTCGTCGCCGTGGACGCGCACGACCTGCCGCCCGGGCTGGCGCCGATCGGCGATCCGCAGCCCGGTGAGCGGTTGCCGCCCGGGGCCAGCTGATGCGGAGAACGGCGCCAGCCCGGCTCGTCGTCGGGATCGACGGCGGGAACTCGAAGGCGCACCTCGTCATCGCCGCCACCGATGGCACGCTGCTGGCCGCGGAGGCGGGTCCGACCGTCTCGCACCAGGCGGTGGGCATCGAGGTCGCCATGGAGAACCTGGAGCGGCTGCTCGCGCGCGCTGCGCGGCGGGCGGGCCTGAATCCGGCCCAACGGCCCCTGGCCGCCAGCGGGTCCCTTTGCGTCGCCGGCGCCGACACGCCGGCCGACGTCCGGCTCATCACGAGGGCCATCGCCGATCGCGATCTCTTCGCCCGCTTCACCGTCCAGAACGACACGCTGGCGGCCCTGCGCGCCGGCGCGCCGCTCGGTTGGGGGATCGCCATCATCTGCGGCGCGGGCGTCAACGCCGTCGGCCGAACGCAGGACGGCCGCCAGGCGGCCTTCCCCGCGCTCGGCGACATCTCGGGTGATTGGGGCGGGGGTTCGGCGGTCGGGATGGCGGCGCTCCAGGCGGCGGTCCGGGCGCGCGACGGCCGCGGGCCGCGAACCCGCCTCGAGCAGGCCGTGCCGGCGGCATTCGGGCTCAAGCGACCGCTCGACGTCACGATGGCGCTCTATCGCGGGCGGCTCAGCGAGTCGCGCCTGCGCCGGGTCGCCCCCCTCGTCTACCGCGTGGCGCGGGACGGGGATCCCGTCGCCGGCCAGATCGTGGATCGTCTGGCGGACGAGCTGGCCGCGATGGGTATCGCCCTCCTACGACGCCTCCATCTCCTGCGCCGGCCGGTGGATGTCGTGCTGGCCGGCGGCATGCTCGCCGGTGGCGAGCCGCGCCTGATCGCGCGCGTCGGAGCTGGGATCCGGGCCGCGGCGCCCGCGGCGATGGTGCGGGTGCTTCGCGAGCCCCCGGTCCTCGGCGCGGCGCTGGACGCCCTCACCCTGGCCGGCCTTCCGGCCGGGTCCGCCGCGGAACGGCGGCTCCGCAGCTCGACGATCCGGTTCGGCGGCGCATCTGGGACCGGAACCGAAGCCTGATACCATATCTTGTGGTATCCTGCTCCGCGGTACCACCACTGGTGTAGCTCGTAACGGAGTCCTGCATGCGCTGTCCGCGATGCAACGAGGTCGGGACGCGGGTCATCGACAGCCGCGACCTGGAGGGGGGCAGCACGATCCGGCGCCGGCGCGAGTGCGAGGCGTGCGCGCATCGGTTCACGACCTACGAGCGGCCGGAAGGCGCGCGGATGGTCGTCGTCAAGCGCGACGGCCGCCGCGAGGAATTCGAGCGCGCGAAGCTGATGAACGGGCTGCTCCGCGCCCTCGAGAAGCGGCCGGTGACGCTCCAGCGCATCGAGGCCGCGGTCGACGACATCGAGTCCGGCCTGCGCGCTCGCAACGAGGCCGAGATCCCGTCCACCGAGATCGGCCGTCTGGCGACCGAGGCGCTCCGCGACCTCGACCAGGTGGCGTACATCCGTTTCGCATCGGTCTACGAGGGATTCGAGGACATCGACACCCTGAAGCGCGAGGTGGATCGCCTCGTCCGACAGCGTCAGGGCGTGGCAGAGTAGGCGGGTGATCCTGTCCGACCGCGACATCCGCGCTGAGATCGAGTCAGGGCGGATCGTCATCGACCCATTCGGCCCCGAATCGGTCCAGCCGTCGAGCGTCGACCTCCACCTCGGCAACAAGTTCCGCGTCTTCCGCAACAACCGCACCGCGGTCATCGACGTGCGCACCGAGCAGCCGGAGCTGACCGAGCTGGTGCAGATCACCGGCGACGAGCCGTTCGTCCTCCATCCCGGCGAGTTCGCGCTCGGCGCCACCTTCGAGCGCGTCGCCCTGCCCGACGACCTCGTGGCCCGCCTCGAGGGCAAGTCGAGCCTCGGCCGCCTCGGGCTCCTCATCCATTCGACCGCCGGCTACGTCGATCCGGGCTGGGAGGGAACGCTGACGCTCGAGCTCAGCAACGTCGCGAACCTGCCGATCATGCTCTACGACGGCATGAAGATCGGCCAGATCAGCTTCCAGCGCCTCAGCTCGCCGGTCGAGGTGGCGTATGGCGACGCTCGCATCGGCTCGCGCTACCGCGGCCAGACCGATCCCACCGCCAGCCGCTACTTCGCCGACTT
>JBBQMC010000239.1:0-2244 GCA_038328565.1 Candidatus Limnocylindria bacterium | reverse complement strand
CACGATGGCCTACACGTTCACCGACGACGAGGTGCGCCAGATGGCGTCCGTGGGGGTCGACGTCGTCGTGGCCCACCTGGGCACGACGGTGGGCGGGCTGATCGGCGCCGATCCCGCCAACACGCCCTCGCTCGACGACGCCGTCCAGCGCACCCAGCAGATGGCCGATGTCGCACGCGCCGAGCACCCCGACGTCATCGTGCTCACCCACGGCGGCCCGATCGCGACGCCCGTCGAGGTCCGCGAGGTGCTGACGCGGACGTCCGCGCAGGGCTTCGTCGGGGCCTCGACGATGGAGCGGCTGCCGGTGGAGCAGGCGATCGGCGACACGGTGCGGGCGTTCAAGGACGTGCCGCTCCAGGCCGACGCCGGATAGCACCGCATGATCAACGTCGTCCTCGTCGGGACGCTCGACACCAAGGGCCGCGAGTACGCGCGCTGGCGAGAGCTGATCGAGGCTGCCGGCGCGAGCTGCACCCTCGTTGACGCGGGCATCCTGGGCGAGAGCGAGGTCGAGGCCGACATCGACGCTGCCGCGGTGGCGTGGGCGGCGGGGGCAGATCTCCACGCGCTTCGTTCGGCGGGCGATCGTGGCACGGCGGTGCGCGCGATGGCGGCCGGGGCGGCAGCGATCGTGCGGCGGCTGCATGCGGAGGGCGAGCTGGACGCGATCGCCGCGCTCGGCGGGTCCGGCGGAACGGCGCTGGCGACCGAGGCGATGCGCGGGCTGCCGTTCGGCGTGCCCAAGCTGATGGTGTCGACCATCGCCAGCGGCGACGTCGGCGCCTACGTCCAGGGCGCCGACATCACCATGAGCTACCCGGTGGTGGACGTGGTCGGCGACAACCGGGTCATCGAGCAGGTCCTGCGCGCGGCCGCGGGAGCTGTCGTCGGGATGGCCCGGGCGGCGGCCGTCCCGGTTCCGGCGAGCTCGCGCGCGGTCGTCGCGGCTACCATGTTCGGCGTCACGACGGCATGCGTGACCGCGGCGCGCGAGCGCCTGGAGGCGGCCGGCAACGAGGTGCTGACCTTCCACGCGACCGGCGTCGGCGGCGACTCGATGGAGCGACTGATCGACGAAGGCCTGGTCGACGCCGTGCTCGACGCGACGACCACCGAGCTCGCCGACGAGCTCGTGGGCGGCATCCATCCGGCCGGTCCCGATCGCCTCCGGGCCGCCGGCCGGCGCGGCATCCCGCAGGTCATCTCGGTCGGCGCGCTCGACATGGTCAACTTCGGCCCGCCGGAGACGGTCCCGGCCCGTCTCGCCGGCCGGCTCACCGTGCGCCACAACCCGTTGGTGACGCTCGTCCGCACCAGCCCGGAGGAGTGCGCGGAGCTGGGGACACGCCTTGCCGAGCGCGCCCGCGGCGCCACCGGGCCGGTCAGCATCCATCTGCCCCTGCGCGGCGTGTCCGCGCTCTCCGTCGCCGGCGCCCCGTTCCACGACCCCCGGGCGGACGCGGCGTTGTTCGACGCCGTCCGCGCCGGTTGCGCGGGGCAGGTCGAGCTGGTCGAGCTCGACTGCGACATCAACGACCCTGCGTTCGCGCGGTCCCTTGCCGACGCGCTCATGGCGTGGATGCCTGCTGCGGCGTAGCACGAAGTGGCCCCGCATCGTGCGAACTTGTGCAGCGCGTTCCGGACTTCGGCGTCGATGCCGCGTTCAGGGTTGCGCTGCAGCCGAGCGTCCCGCTCGATCAGCGGATCAGCGGATCAGCGAGCGATTCGAGGTTGTCTCGGGTGGGTCGGACACCAGATCGAGGTCTCGGTCGCACGGACGATGAGGTGCGCGGCCATCGCAAGCCCCGATGATCCCGGAGGGAGGTTCCCGTTAATCGGTGCCTGCTCCGGGTCGGCGTGGGCCGGCCGCGTGGATAGGGGACCACGACGTGCGTCGACGCCCCCTTGCCCCCCGTGCCGCGACGTGGGAAAGTCGGCGCCTGAGCTTCGCGAAATCGTCGCGGCCCAGCACAGCGAGCAAGGAGGCTTCGGATGGGTCGGGCGATGCGACGTGCCCTCAAGCTCGCCTGCCTGGGCGATGACACGGTCGGGCAGGCGACGCCGCCGGCCGGCACCTTCCGTTCCGCCAGCGCCGGGGACTTCCACAACTGCGCGGTCAGGCGCAACGGCGCGGTCGCGTGCTGGGGCTCGAACGCCTTCAACCAGGTCCGCCCGCTCCCGGCGTCCCTCACGCAGCCCGGGGCCGACGTCGGCCCGGTAGGGCTCGAGTTCGGAAAGCAG
>JBBQMC010000238.1:0-2296 GCA_038328565.1 Candidatus Limnocylindria bacterium | reverse complement strand
GGGCCGGGCACGCCCGAGCGCTGTCTCGACCCCTCGACGAAGAGGCCGAGCGCGTCGCCGCCGGCAACCACCGCGCGCATCATCCGGACGGCCTCTCGATCGGACTCGCCACGCCTGACCGAGAAGCAGCCGAAGGCGCGGATCAGCGCCCCGAGACCGGGGACGCGATGTGCCTCGATCTTCGCCATGTAGTAGAGGACGCGCGGGCTCGCGGCGCCGAGCACGACCGGGTCGAGCCAGCTGAAGTGGTTCGCCGCAACGACCACGCCGCCGTCCCGCGGGACGCGATCCGCGCCGTAGACGCGAAGGCGAGAGGCGAGGCTCGCCACCGTGCCGAGCGTCGGCCGCCCGAACGCCCAGGTGATCTCCGCCGCCCTCACCCGGCCTCCGCGACGAGCGCGGCGATCCGCTCGACGACCGTCTCGAGCGCGAGCTCGGTCGTGTCGACCTCGACGGCGTCCGGGGCCGCCACCATCGGCGAGACCGCGCGGTTCGCGTCGCGCTCGTCGCGCTCGACGAGATCGGCCACGGGGATCTCGCGACGCCGGGCGCGCTCCTCAGGGGCGGCGGTGAGCCAGACCTTGAGCTCGGCGTCCGGGGCGACCACCGTGCCGATGTCGCGACCCTCGGCGACCCAGTCGCCGTCGCTCATCAGCACCCGCTGCTTGGCCACGAGCGCCTCGCGGACCGCGGGATCGGTCGCCAGGCGCGAGGCGGCCTGCGATGCCTCGGGGGTGCGGATCGCCGCGGAGACGTCCTCCCCGTCGAGGAGGACGACCTCCCCGGCGAAGGCGATGTCGATCGCGGCGAGGTCGTCCGGGGCGTCCTGACCTGCGGCGAGCGCCGCAGCGCGGTACATCGCGCCCGTGTCGAGGTAGGTGAACCCGAGGGCCTGCGCGACGGCTCGGGCCACCGTGGACTTGCCGGCCCCGGCGGGGCCGTCGATGGCGACGAGCATGGGACCATTGAAGCGTCCCGTGCCTCGCCTTGCCCTCCTGACCCCGCTGCGGCAGCGGGACTTCGCGCTCTTGTGGACCGGGATGACGGTCTCGCTGCTCGGCGACGGCATCTACCTCGTGGCCCTGGCCTGGCAGGTCTACGACCTCACCGACTCGCCCGCGGCCCTCTCGCTGGTCGGCTTCGCCTGGTCGCTGGGGATGGTGGGCTTCCTGCTGCTCGGGGGGTCGGTCGCCGACCGGGTCGACCGGCGGCTCCAGATGGTGGTGGCCGACACCGTGCGGGGAGTCGCGGTGCTCGCGATGGGCGTCCTGGCCGTCACCGGCAGCGCCCACGTATGGGAGCTCGCAGTGCTCTCCGCGCTCTTCGGCGTCGGCGAGGCCTTCTTCTCCCCCGCGTTCACCGCGCTGATCCCGCAGATCGTGGCCCCCGGGGAGCTCGTGCAGGCCAACGCGCTCCAAGAGGTGATGCGCCCCGCGACCATGCGCCTGGCGGGCCCCGCCCTCGGCGGGATCCTGGTGGCGGCGTTCGGGGCGGGCACCGCGTTCCTGGTCGACGCCGCGACCTTCGCGGTGGCCATCGCGTGCGTGCTGGCGATCCGCCCGCTGCCCGCGACCCAGGCCGCGATCGCCGGGGCCGTGCAAGGGGGGATCCGCGAGGGGCTGCGCTGGGCGCGACGCGAGCCGTGGTTCTGGGCCACGCTGACCGCGGTCGCGCTGGGGATCATGCTCACGATCGGGCCCCAGCAGGTGCTGCTGCCCTACGTCCTGCGCCATGACCTCCACGCCTCGGCGGGTGCGTTCGGACTCGTCCTCGCGACGGGCGGCATCGGCGGCATCCTCGGCGGCCTGGTGGTCAGCCAGCGCGGGCTGCCCGTGCGCAAGCTGCGCTTCTTGTTCGTGAGCTGGGCGATCGGGGTCACGGCGATCGCCGGGTACGCCGTCGCCTCGGCGGTCTGGCAGCTGGCCCTCCTCGACCTCGTCTTCGGTGCCGGCGTCGCCGCCGGCATGGTGGTCTGGGCCACGCTGATGCAGACCCGCGTGCCGCCCGGGATGCTCGGCCGCGTCAGCGCGCTGGACTGGCTGGTGTCGATCGGGCTGTCCCCGCTCTCGTTCGCGCTGACCGCGCCGATGGTCGCGCTCGCGGGCGCCGACGCGACCCTCCTCGCCGGCGGCCTGCTGGGCGGCGGGCTCACCGCGGCGACCTACTGGCTCGTGCCGGCCCTGCGCGCGGACGACCGACGCGCCGCCCGCGGAGCGGCCGCCGCCCACGCCGCTGCAGTTCCCACCCCGCTGACGGCCGATCCCTCGTCATAGTGGCCCCCGGTGCCCCAGCTCTG
>JBBQMC010000237.1:0-2303 GCA_038328565.1 Candidatus Limnocylindria bacterium | reverse complement strand
CACCCCGACCACAGGATGGGCATCGCGGATCCAGCGTGCGGCGCGGATGCCCTCGTCGGTGTGGGTCGGCGGCATTCGCACGTCGACCACGGCCAGGTCGGGCACGTGCTCGCTGACTGCGCCGCGCAGCCGGTCGGCATCCCCCACGGCGGCGACCACCGTATGCCCGTTGTCCTCGAACAGCCGCTCCAGCCCGTCGCGCAGGAGCACCTGGTCCTCCGCGATCACGACCTGCACGGCAGCTCCGCAACGACCTCGGTCCCCTCGCCGGGCGGGCTGCTGACCGAGACGCTGCCGCCCAGCGCGGCGACGCGGTCGGCGACTCCCGCCAGGCCGGAGCCCTCCGACGGCACGGCGCCGCCGATCCCGTCGTCGCGGACCCGTACGACGAGGCTGCCGTTACGGCGCGTGGCGGCGACCGCGACGGTCGCGGGGCCGGCGTGCTTGGCGGCGTTCGCGAGCGCCTCGCTGGCGACGAAGTAGGCCGCGGTCTCAATCTGGTCCTCGAAGCGCTCGTCGGTGACGTCGATGCGCGTCTTCAGCTGCGAGCGCGCGGCCAGCTCGCGCAGGGCATGGCCCAGCCCGTCGTCGAGCCCCGCCGGGCGCACGCCGCGGGCGAGCTCGCGCAGCTCCTCGATCGCGCGCGAGAGCTCGAGCACGACCGCGTCGACCGGGCCCGGGTCTGGCAGCCGGTGCTGGAGGTGGCGCAGGGCGAGGCCGATCGAGACGAGCCGCTGCTGCGCGCCGTCGTGGATGTCGCGCTCGAGCCGGCGGCGCTCCTCGTAGCCGGCGGTGACGATGCGGGCGCGCGACGCCTCGACCTCGGCGAGCTGGCGGCGCACCTCGACGCGCAGGCGCGCGATCTCGATCGCCAGCCCCGCCGCGCCGATCGTGCTGTCCAGCAGATCGGGTCGCTCGGCAAGGGCCGGATCGTGGACCACGGTCGCGAGCGCGAGGCCGCCGCGGCGCACCGGCGTACGCACTCGCGAGGTTCGATCGGGGCCCGCGATCACACGGCCGGCGGCGTCGACCTCGACATCGCCGTCGAGGCGGAAGCGCAGCTCGAGCTCAGGGTCCCCGAGCGCCTCCGCGAGCATCGCGCCGGTCGCCTCAGGCGCGGCGCGTCCCGCGCGCAGCTCCTCGAGGAAGTGCTCGACCGTTCGCAGGCCCGCGTAGCGGTCGCGGTCGAAGCGGCGGTCGACGAGCAGCTGCAGACGTGCGCGCAACGGCCCGAAGAGGAGCGCGACGGTGAGCGTCGCCGCTGCCGTGGCCAGCGTCGAGCCGGAGCCGGCCGCGACCCCGATCCCGAGCGAGATCGCCGCGAAGATCGCGGCCAGCGCGGCGCTCAGCGCGACGTAGACCAGCGTCCGGTTGATCAGCCGGTCGATCTCGTAGAGCCGGTAGCGGAGGATCGCGATGCCCACCGCGGCCGGCACGGCCGTCAGCGCCAGGATCAAGGCCACGAGCGTGACCGGCCCGTCGTCGCCGGTCACGGCGATCTCCAAGACGCACGCCGCGACGGCGGCGGGGATCACCGCCGCGGCGTAGGCGAGCCACCGCAGCTGGCGGCGCTCGAGGCCCGAGGAGCGCCGTAGCCGCACCGTCACCGCGGCGACCGCGCCGACGAGGGCGGCGAGGGCGCCGAGCGAGGTGAGCATCTGCGGCACGCCGATGACGCTTTCCGGCAGCTGCGGAAGCGGACGGTCGGTGACGTCGCGGAACGGCTCGCTGTACGGCTCGGTCGCCAGCAGCGTGCACACGATCAGGCCGGCGACGGACAGCACGGCGCCGATCGCCCATGGCCGCCAGCGCGGCGACGGCAGCCGGCCGTCGGGGAAGACCCAGGCGATCGCCGTCACGCCGACGAACAGCATCGGCCACAGGCGGTCGGAGAGCAGGATCGCCCAGTCGCCGCCCGGCAGCGAGCCGGGGTGGCCGAGCACGGCGTACGCGCCGTAACCGGCTCCGAATCCCATCGCCGCCACGACCCCACCGTTCGCCAGCAGCAGCCAACCGATCGGGTTCTCCCTCCGCCGCAGGGCCACGACCAGGCCGAAGCCGGTCGACACGAGCGCGGCCACCGACCACACGACCGCGAACGCGACCCCCGAGCCATGACCGGACAGGGCGTCGAGCACCCCGCCGCTCACGAGCAGCAGCATGATGCCGGCGGCCACGATCCAGGGCAGGCGCATCCGGCGCATCATCTCCGCGGGCACGCCCGCGCACAACCGTGCCACCACTGGTACGCGCTAGCCTCAGCACATGGCCGGCGCCGCCACCTCACAGCCCACGCCCCAGCG
>JBBQMC010000236.1:0-2320 GCA_038328565.1 Candidatus Limnocylindria bacterium | reverse complement strand
CGCGGTGCGGGCGGATGAGGCTGCGGACCCGCAGCTGATCCACGACCTGGCGCTCGCGCTCGTCGGCCATGGTGCGCAGGAACTCGGTGGAGAGCATCGGTGTGACCCTTCTTCGTGTGTCGGCTTGTTGCCGACAACGGTATCGGTCAATCCTGTCAATTCACGTCAGGAATGCAGGTCTCGCCGATTCGCGGCACCATGGCCGCATGACCGCCACCAAACCGGCCTACCAGCCCGGCGTCTGCAACATCGGTCCGGCGGAGATCCGGGCGCGCCGCCTGTCGGGCGTGGTCGGCACGGTGGCGACGCTCGGCCTGTTCGTCGCGCTCGTCATCCTCCGCGCCGCTCCGGCCTGGCGGCTCGTGCTCTTCGTTCCCACCGCGGTTGCGGCGGCCGGCTTCCTCCAGGCCGCGATGCACTTCTGCGCGAACTACGGCTGGCGCGGGGTGTTCAATTTCGGGAACGAGCTGCGCGACGTCACCGACGTCGCCTCGCGGCAGGCGGCGGCGGCCGACCGCCGTGCGGCGCTGCGGATCGGCGGGCTGTCCGCGGTCATTGGCGCGGTGGTGGGGATGGGGGCCATGCTCCTCCCCATCTGACCAACCCGGCCTCTCATGCCCATCCAAGAATCGGCGACGACACTGCGGCGCATGACCACCCGCACCGATCCCCGCCAGCTCGCCCTCGCAGCACGTCTCCGCACCCTCAAGCAGGTCGTCCTCGTCGGCAGCGCGGGGCTCGCCATGACGTTCTGGTGGCTCGTCGCCCCGGCCGCCACGACCACGAACGCGGCTACCGCCACGACGAGTGGCACCGATACGACCGCGGGCTCGACCGACACCGGCTCGTCGTCCTTCTTCAGCGACGACAGCTCGAGCAGCTCGAGCAGCTCGACCTTCGGCGGCACGACCACGCAGCTGCCGGCTCTCCGCTCGCACGGCTCCTGACAGCGGCGGACCGATGGCGCTGAAGCCGGCCGCCGCCGGTCCCGCGGCAGCGATGACCGAGCACCGCTTCCGCTCGATGGGGACCGATCTCGTCGTCCTCGTCCCGGCGGACCGGCCCGACGCCCCCGAGCTGGTGCACGACCTGTTCACCGCCTGGGACGAGCGGTTCAGCCGCTTCCGCGCCGACAGCGAGCTGTCCCGCCTGTCGGCGGCGGCCGGCGCGGCGTTCCCGGCCGGCCCCGAGATGCGTGGCGTGGTCCAGGCCGCGCTCGACGCGGCGCGCGCGAGCGACGGCATCTTCGACCCGCTCGTCGGCGCGCGGCTGGCGGAGCTCGGCTACGACCGCACCTTCGAGGCACTCCCGCTCGACGCACCGGCGACGCCGCTCAACCCGTGGCAGGCGGGCGCGTGGCGCCGCATCGAGATCGACGACGAGGTGGGCACGATCCGGCTCCCCGCCGGCAGCGGCATCGACCTGGGTGGCATCGCGAAGGGCATGGCCGTCGACGCCGCCATCGCCGAGCTCGCCGCCGCGGGCTGCCCGTTCGCGGCGGTGAATGCCGGCGGCGACCTCGCCGTCCTCGGCACGCCGCCGCACGCCGACGGCTGGACCGTCCTGCTCGACGACGTCGGCGAGCAGCTCGTCACCCTGCGCGCCGGGGCGCTCGCCACCTCGTCGGTCCGCCAACGGCGCTGGACCGTGGCGGGCGAGGCGCGCCATCACCTCCTCGACCCGGTCAGCGGGCTGCCGAGCACGACCCACGTCCTCTCCTCCACCGTCGTCGCCGCCAGCTGCCGCCAGGCGGAGGTCGCGGCCAAGACCGCGCTCCTCATGGGCGCCGAGCACGGGGCGGCGTTCCTCGCCAGCCACGCCCTGGCCGGCATGCTCATCACCGATGAGGGCGTCGCATGGCGGGTCGGCGCGTGGAGCACGGACCGATGATCGACCACACCCTCTCCTGGGAGGTCGCGCGCGTCGGCGGAATGCTGGCGCTCGCGCTCTCGACCGCGTCGGTCGTGATCGGTCTGGCGCTCTCGCTGAAGATGCGGAGCAGCACGTTCCCGCGCTTCATCACGAACGAGCTGCATCGGTACGTCTCGCTCCTCACGATCGTCTTCGTCGTGGCCCACGGCCTGGCGGTGTGGGTGGACCCGTTCACGGCCTTCACGCCGTCCGAGGTCCTCGTCCCGCTCGTCGCGCATTACCGGCCGCTGTGGATCGCCATGGGCATCGTGGCCGGGTACCTCATGGTCGCCCTCTACGCCTCGGAATGGATCCGCGCGCGCATCGGCTACGCCTGGTGGCGGCGCTTCCACTACGTCTCGTTCGCGGTCTTCCTGCTCGGCATCCTCCATGGCATGGGCACGGGCAG
>JBBQMC010000235.1:0-2337 GCA_038328565.1 Candidatus Limnocylindria bacterium | reverse complement strand
GTAGTCGATCATCTGCTGGGTGAGGGTGGAGGCGCCGCGCACGATGCCGCCGGCCTTGATGTTCGCGTACATCGCGGCCAGTGCCGCCCCGTAATCGACGCCGTCGTTCGTCCAGAAGCTGCGGTCCTCCGTCGACACGGTTGCGTCCACCAGGAACGGCGGGATCTGGTCATAGGTGACGGTGTCGCGGTTCTGGCACTCGAAGCGGGCGAGCAGGGTCTTGGCAGTGCGATCGTAGACGTATGACGACTGCGGCAGCGGCAGGTCGTCCAGCACGTTGGCGGCCGGCAGCCCGGATGCGAAGTAGTTGTAGGCGGCGAGGAGGCCGCCCGCTGTGCCGAGCACGGAGCCGCCGATCATGATCGCGAAGGCGCCCACGACGACCACGAAGGCGGTGGTGAGGCTTCGTCGACGGCTAGACCCCCGAACCGTGGTGCGGCGCATCATCAGCCGATGACGTCGCCGCTGCATGACCGGACGCATCGCGGGCTACGGTACCAGCCCTGCCGAATGCGGTCGAATGTGGAGCCGGTCAGCGACCCCTGATCAGCGGAGCACTGCGGCCACCGCGCCGGCGAGCGGCCCGAGCAGGTCCGGATCGCGGAGGAGCGTCACGACGGCCCCGATCACGATGAATGGCCCGAACGGGATGTACGTCTTCATTGCTGCGCGGCCCGCGGCGAGCAGGACGAGGCTCGCGAGTGCGGCGCAGATGGCCGCGATGAAGATGACCGAGAAGATCGCCGGCCAGCCGACGAGAAGCCCGATCGGGGCGACGAGGTAGAGGTCGCCAAGCGCGACCCCACCGCGCACCACGAGGCCCACGACCCACAGGAAGGCAGCCGCCGAGACGGCAGCGACGATGGCCCAGAGCGGCTCCACGCTCGGGTTGAAGGGCACGAACGCGACTGCCACGAGGATGAGCGGATCGAGAGCGAGGTGCGGCAGCCGGCGCTGCTCCCAGTCGGTCGCGGTGAGAACGGTGAGCAGGCCGAGCACGACGAGTTGGACCAGCGTGGCCCACCACGGCAGCGTCGAGCGCGCGACGATGGCGGCCGCGGCGAGCGCGGCGGCAAGGGCCATGATCGCGGTCCGCGCTCCGGGCCGGCGGCCGCTCGCCTCATCCGACGGCCATCGGCTGGCAAGCCGCTCGGCGGCGGCGCCGAGCAGCGCGAAGGCGATCCCCGCCACGATCACGATGGGCTGCACGGTTGGTGGCCGCTCCTGGCTCGCGGCGCGCGGTGCTCGCGCGCACCGCCCCATCCTACCGAGCGGCGACAGCCACCCGACATGGCCCGATCGTCCCGTCCGGCCTCGAGCCGAGCGGCGCTGGCACGCGTTCTGCCTTCATGGAAGTCATCGGCGGCTTCTCGAACGCCACCGATACGTCAATCGACACCGTAGCTGGGGTGCATCTCATGGACTCTGATCGCATCGGCGGAACCATCAAGGAAGGCGTCGGCAAGGCCAAGGAGGAGTTGGGAGACGCCACCGACAACCCGAATACCGAGGCCGAGGGCCAGAAGGAGCAGGCCGAAGGCAAGCTCCAGAACGAGTGGGGCAAGGCCAAGGACACGGTGCGCGACGTCGCCGACGGCGACCGCTAGGACTCCTGCCCGATGGCGCCCGCCGGCCTCGCCGGCGGGCGCTTCGTCGTCTTCCGCGCCCCTTCGCGAGCTCAGGCGCCTGCGGCGTAGTCCAGCGCGAGTCGGGTGAGCGTCGTGACGCCGGTGCCCACTGCGCCCTTCGGGTTCGTCGCCTTGTCCGACGTCAGGTAGGCCGCGCCAGCGATGTCGACGTGAACCCAGGGCTTCGTGACGAAGTCGGCGATGAACACCGCGCTCTTGATGAGCGAACCGTCCCGGCCGCCGGAGTTGACGATGTCGGCGTGGGCGGAGTCATAGGCCGGCCGGTACTCGGTTGCGAGCGGCATCTCCCAGAACCACTCACCCGTCGCGTCGGCGGCGTGCGCGACTTCGACGCCCCATTCTCGGGGGCGAGCGAAGTAGCAGCTGATCAGCTCGCCGAAGGCGACCATCGCCGCCCCGGTGAGGGTGGCGATGTCGACGAGATGGGTCGCGCCCTGCTGCTCGGCCCAGTGGAGTGCATCGGCGAGGATGAGGCGGCCCTCGGCGTCGGTGTTCGTTACCTCGATCGTCTTGCCGTTCATCGCCTTCACCACATCCCCCGGGCGCTGGGCATTCCCGCCGGGCATGTTCTCGACCATCGGCGCCACCGCCATGAGCGGGGCGTCCGGGTTGAGGCGCGCCACCGTCCGCGCGGCCGCGATCACGGCCGCGGCGCCGGACTTGTCGTGTTTCATCTCCTCCATCTTGT
>JBBQMC010000234.1:0-2344 GCA_038328565.1 Candidatus Limnocylindria bacterium | reverse complement strand
CGCTCCTCGCTCTGGCCCGGCTCGCCCTCCTGGGCGTCGATGCGCGCGAAGCGGTGGGCCTCCTCGATCGCGCCCTCGCCGTCAGCGACGCGCTCCCCGCCGGTCAACTCGCCGCCGCCGCCGGTATCGCGGAGCTCTGCGACCAGCCGACCCGTGCCGCGGCCCTTCGCCTGCGCTCCGCCCACCTCGACGCCGAGCGTACCGCTGCCCTCGCCCGTGCCATCGACGAAGCACTGGGACGATCCGTGCTGGATGCCGGCGCGCGTGATGAGGAGCGGGAAGCGCCACCGCGTCGCCCGGTCCCGCTCGCCAGTGCCCGCCGCACGCGCGATCTTCCCAGTCCGGCGTCAACCGACTCGCCCACGTTCGACGGCGACGGGAACGCGCTGGCCTCCGGGCCTCCACCGCTCGCGACCGCCCCGGCCAAGCCGGATGCCGAGGTCGACCCGCGCGTCCTGGAGATGCTGCAACGCGATTTCGGTCACGAAACGCTCCGCCCAGGGCAGGCCACCGTCATCGCCAACGTCCTCGCCGGTCGCGACACCCTCGCCATTATGCCGACGGGAGCCGGGAAATCGCTCACCTTCCAGTTGCCGGCCCTCTTGCGAGAGGGCACCACGCTCGTCATCTCCCCCTTGATCGCCTTGATGAAGGATCAGGTCGATTCCTTGCCGCCGCGGGTCCGGGAGCGGACCGCCCTGCTCAATAGCTCCCTCTCGCCGGACGAGCAGCGGCGCGTCCTCGATGGTCTCGCCGGCGGCGTCTACAAGCTGATCTACGTCGCGCCCGAGCGCCTGCGCCAGCACAGCTTTCTGCACGCCCTACGGACGGCCGGGGTCTCCCTCGTCGTGGTCGACGAGGCGCACTGCATCAGTCTCTGGGGACACGACTTCCGCCCTGACTACCTCTCGATCCCGACCGCGCTGCCGGAGTTGGGCAATCCATCGCTGCTGGCGATTACCGCGACCGCGACACCGCGGATGGCCGACGCGATCGCGGCCGGTTTCGACCGCCGCCTCGAACGCGTCCGGATCAGCGTCTTCCGCCCCAACCTCTTTTATGAGGCGTATCGCGTCGCCAATCGCGAAGAGAAGATCGCCAAGGTGGTCGAAGTCTGCCGCCAGGAGCGCGGCGCCGGCATCATCTACGTCTCCTCCCGCAAGGACGCCGAGTCGATCGCGGGACTCCTGCGCGACCGGAGCGTCGGCGCCATCCCCTACCACGCCGGTCTCGACCCTGAGGTCCGCGCTCGCCATCAGGAGCGGTTCATGCGCGGCCAAACGCGGGTGGTCGTCGCGACCGTCGCCTTTGGCATGGGCGTCGACAAGGCCGATGTCCGGTTCATCGTCCACGTCAACCCGCCGCGCTCCCTCGAAGCCTACGCCCAGGAGTCGGGTCGGGCCGGCCGTGATGGTCAGCGAGCCCGCTGCGTCCTCCTGACCGCGCCCTCCGACCAGACCAGCATGAACCGCCTTGCCCGCCGCGACGAAATCGACCTCGACGCGGTGCGTCGTGTCTACGCCGCCGTCAAGCGCAACGCCGTTGGCCGGTGGGCGATGGTCGACCCGTCGACGCTGCTCCCGCCGCTCGGCTTCGACGCCGACCCCGAGGAAACCGCCGATCCCCGGATCGCCCTCGGTCTGCTGGCCCAGGCCGACCTCGTGCGGCGGCACCCCGATGCTCCGACCAGCTTCACCCTGCGCCCGATTCCCGACCCGCCGGAAGGCGCCGCCGATCCCGCTGACGATGACCTGGGTTGGGCGCGTTTTGCCGCCTGGGCGGGATTTGCGGAAGCCGGTCGCTCCGGGGTGACGGTCCGCACCGCCGAGGCGTGCGACGCGCTCGACCTCTCGCCGGTGGAGCTCAGCCGCCTCCTCGCCGCTCGCGCTGGCGTGCTCGTCCGCGAGGGGCCGCGCCTCGTCTGTCTCGAGCTGCGTCCCGTAGGCAGCGATGCTGGCCTGCGCCTCGCGGAGATCCTGGCCACCGCTCGCGAGGAGGCGCGCCGCCGCATCGCCCAGGTGATGGCCTATGCGACGGGCGGGCGCTGCCGTCACGTCCTGCTCGCCAACCACCTCGGTGAGCGTCTCGACCCCTGCGGCACCTCGTGCGATATCTGCGCTGGCGCCGTCCCCGCGGCGCGATCCGCGCGCGCTCTCTCCGCGCCCGGCGGGGAGGACGCCGTGACCCCCCGTTCCACCCTGACCGGGGCCGACGCCCTGGCCGTCCTCCAGGCGGTGCGCACCCTCCCCTTCCAGATGGGCAAGACGGGGCTGACCAAGCTCCTGCTCGGGTCGGTCGAGAGCCGCATTCGCGCCGATCGGTTCCCGGCCTTCGGCGCTCTCGG
>JBBQMC010000233.1:0-2408 GCA_038328565.1 Candidatus Limnocylindria bacterium | reverse complement strand
TCGCCCTTGGTTCCGATTGCCGAGCTGAACGCCTTCTGGACCTTCAGGCGCCACTTGCCCGAGCCCATCATCTGGCGTTCGATGCGAATCCCGCCCTCCTCGATCACCTCTTCGGCTGCCTTCTTGCCCTCCTTGGCCGCGAGCTGCTCGGCTTCGCTGATCGTCCGCTCGATCAGCCAGCGGATGTCCTTGGGTGATTTGAAGACACTGTGCAGCGCCTTGCCCGCGATGTTGCGTCCGTGCTTGGCGATGTGTTTGGAGACCTGCTTGAACGCGCGCTTGCTGAGCCACTTGCCGGCGAATTTGAGGACCTTCTCGGCCGGATGGCGCGCCAGGACGCGGGTCACGGGCCGATTGGTCGCGCCGCCGACAAGCCGCGCGACAGCAGCGTTGCCCGCGCTTTGTTGCAGGCGCAGCGCAGCCGCCGGACTCAGCACCGCGCCCTGAGCGCACGCCGGCATGAGCGCCGCGGCCGGAGAGGCGGCGGCCACGTCCTCGGCTGTCACCGCGTCGCTGCTCTCCACGTGCGCTCGCTCGCCCGCCACCGCCGCGACGCTACACCCGGCGCTGGCTCGCTGGCAAGCGCAGCGGTGCTGCTAAGGCGGTCTGAAGCCGTGCCTCAGCGCCGCTACCACGCGAAGTGATCGATCACCGCGCGCATCTGGTTGCGTGGCAGCGGGCCGAAGCGAACCGTCCACGCGCTGTTGAGCTCCTGCCGGAAGCTCGTGCGCAGTCCACCGCCTCGAGCATCCGCTGAGCCCGCTCGGCGTCGCGATCGCCCGTGGTCGCGTGGTAGGTGAAGTCGATCCCGTAGTCCCCGCCCGCGACGGGTCAGATCGCGACCCGGTTCGGATGGAGGCAGCTCTCGTTCGGGCGGCCGCGGCCGTCGCGAGGTCGGTCATCGACCCTGCATCGGCTGCTCGCCCTGCGGCCCGGGCGCCGACCTCGTCTTCGCCGACCGACGAGGTCGTCGCCGACTGCGAGGACGTGCGCCGCTGAGGCGCTACGCCGCGCGGGCCCGGCGCCATTGGCCGGGCGCGACGCCGAGGCGCTTCTTGAACGCGGTCGCGAAGGCGAACTCGTTGCCGTAGCCGACCTCGGCGGCGGCCATGGCAACCGTGGTGCCCGGGCGCAGGAGGGCCTCCTTGGCGAGCTCCATGCGCCAGTGGATGAGGTAGTCGAGCGGGCTGCGGCCCACCGCGGCCGTGAAGCGACGCGAGAAGGCCGCGCGGGACAAGCCGGCGCGGCCGGCGAGCTCGGCGACCGTCCACGGATGGCTCGGAGCGTCGTGGATGGCCTGCAGCGCGGCGCCGATCGCGTGGTCGCCCAAGGCGGCCCACCAGCCCGGCGGGGTCGCCGCCGCGTCGGCGAACCAGGCGCGCAGGGCGAGGACGAGCAGCAGGTCGAGCAAGCGGTCCAGCGCGGCCTGCTGGCCGGGCACGTCGCTGTGGAGCTGTTGCACCAGCAGCGCCAGCGCCGCCCGCAGGGCCGGGTCGTTCTGGCCGCCGCGCAGCACGGCCACCGGCGGCAGCGCCGCGAGCAGCTCGTCGCACAGCGCGCCGTCGAACGTGTAGGCACCGCAGACGAAGTGGGTGCGCGGCCCGTCGCCCTCGTCGGCGAGGAAGACGCGGCCGGCGCGCTTGCCGGCGTCCTCGAGGTAGGCCGCCAGCGGGCGGGCCGGCGCCCCCTCGCGGTGGACGAATCGGTAGGGACGGTCGTGGCGGATGAGCAGCAGGTCGCCCTGCAGCGCGCGCACCGGCGCCTCACCGTCGGCCTCGACGACCATCTCGCCTTCGATCACCGCGTGGACGGAGACCGGGAGCTCGTCGAGGAACTCGATGCCCCACGGCGCGACGAGGCTCGAGTCGCTGAAGAGCGCGCCTTGGGCACGCGCGCGGGCGAGCAGGTCGGAGAGCACGTCCATCGCCACGCATGATGGCAGATGAGACGATCAGACATGCATGAACGCGATTGCATCATGGATCGACGCGCTCAGTCAGACCATGATGCGCTGCATGAGCACTTACCTGGTCCTCGGCGCCACCGGCAAGACCGCGACGCGCCACATCCCGCCCCTCACCGCCGCCGGCCACACCGTGCGCGCGGCCTCGCGCACGCCGGCAGGCGCCGCGCCCAGCATCGAGCCCGTCGCCTTCGACTGGCACGACCCCGCCACCCATGACGCCGCGCTGCGCGGCGCCGACGGCGTCTACGTCGTCCCGCCCGCCCTGCGCCTGGACTACGGCCCCGACGTCGAGGCCTTCCTGGCCCGGGCCGAGGACGCCGGCGTGCAGCGTGCGGTCTTCCTGAGCGCCCGCGGCGCCGGGGGCGCCATGCTCGAGGCCGAGCAGGCCCTGAAGGCCAGCGGCCTGGCCTGGTCGGTCGTGCGGCCCACCTGGTTCCTGCAG
>JBBQMC010000232.1:0-2457 GCA_038328565.1 Candidatus Limnocylindria bacterium | reverse complement strand
ATCTCCTTCTCCGCATCGGTGATGAGGCGGCTGCGACGATCGGTTCCGGCGACGACGCGGTCGAGCGCCTCGCTGAACTCGGACCTGCCGACGGTCTTCCTGTTCCGGCGCGCGGCCAGGATCGCGGCCTCGTTGACGAGGTTCGCGAGGTCCGCGCCGGAGAAGCCGGGCGAGCGACGCGCGAGCTCCTCGACGTCGACGCTCTTGTCGAGCGGCTTGCCCTTGATGTGGACCGCGAGGATCTCGCGGCGGCCACGGATGTCGGGCCGGTCGAGCACGACCTGGCGGTCGAAGCGGCCGGGGCGGAGGAGCGCCGGGTCGAGGACGTCGGGGCGGTTCGTGGCGGCGACGACGATCACGTTCGTGTTCGTGTCGAAGCCGTCCATCTCGACGAGGATCTGGTTCAGCGTCTGCTCGCGCTCGTCATGCGACCCGCCGAGGCCGGCGCCACGCTGGCGACCGACCGCGTCGATCTCGTCGACGAACACGATGCATGGTGAGTTGCGCTTCGCCTGCTCGAACAGGTCGCGGACGCGTGACGCGCCGACGCCCACGAACATCTCCACGAACTCGGAGCCGGAGATGCTGAAGAACGGGACCCCCGCCTCGCCGGCGACGGCACGGGCGAGGAGCGTCTTGCCGGTGCCGGGCGGGCCGACGAGCAGGACGCCGCGCGGGATGCGCGCGCCGAGTGAGTTGAACTTCTCCGGGTACTTGAGGAACTCGACCACCTCGGTCAGCTCCTGCTTCGCCTCGTCGACGCCGGCCACGTCGTTGAACGTGACGACCGTCTTGTTGCCCAGGAACATGCGGGCGCGGCTCTTGCCGAAGCTCATCGCCTGGTTATTCGTACCCTGCGCCTGGCGCATCATGAAGAAGATGAACGCCCCGATCAGGACCACGGGAAGCATCGAGACGAGCAGGGTGGCGAGGATGCCGCCGGCGGCGCTCTCCTCCACCGCTCCCCACTTGATGGGGCAATCGGCGTTGCCGGCCGCCTTGGACCCGGCAGCGGCGCAGATCTCCGCGCGGTAGTTCACGCCATCGATTGACGCAACGACGGCCGTGCGGGGATTCTTCCCGTCAGGGTCACTCTTCAGGATCGCAGTCAGCTTCGTGCCGTCCTGGGTGACGCTCGCGATCTTGCCGTCCTGGGCGTCCGTGAGGAGCTCGCCATACGTGTACGGCGCCCCCGCGGTGCTGTCGACGAGATACGTCCACAACAGGGCAAGCCCGAACACGGCGAGGACGACCAGCACGACGCTGTTGCGAACGAGTCGGCTGCTCAATGTGGTTTTCTTTCTGCCTCCGTGATACGCGGGTCAGCCGACGAAACGGCCATCCGCGAGCCCGGCGCGGCGTGCACCGGATCGCCAGTATAGGTGCGGCGCCCATCCCCGCCAAACGACCGATTCGGGCCAGGGACCGATGGGTCATCGATCCCACTGCAGCATTGATACGTTGCAGGGGCACGCCTGGCTCATGCGACGGTGATGCGCCGCTCGCGGACCGATGCCGCGCGGCCGCCGCCCAGCTGGATCCGGAGGCCGCCGCGAGCACCCTCGGCGGCATCGAGCAGCGCCTCGATCCGCTCTGCGCTCGGGGCGGGGTCGCCGATCGCTAGGCGCGCGATGCGCCGGCCCAGCGGTCGCGCGGGCGGCTCGCGCCAATCGACGCTCCCGTCCGCGCCCCGCCGTCGCGCGAGCTCCCCGGTGGCGATGAGGTCGAGCAGGGCGTCGTCGTCGGCGGCCAGGCGCGCGAAGCGCGTCAACGCATCGACCGCGCCGGGCCGCATCGATTCGAGGAGCGGCAGCAGCTCGCCCCGCACGCGGTTGCGCAGGAACGCGGGGTCGGAGTTCGTCGGATCCTCGCGATACGCGATGCCCGCTTCGTCGAGCCAGCCGCGCAGCGCCGCGCGCCGCGCACCGAGCAGTGGGCGCAGGACGTTGCCGCGCCGAGCCGGGATGCCGGCCGCGCCGGCGAGCCCCGAGCCGCGCAGCAGGTTGATGAGCACGGTCTCGGCGGCATCGTCGGCCGTATGGGCGGTGAAAACGAGGCCGTCGTCACCGGCCACCTCGGCCAGGAAGCGGTAGCGTGCCTCGCGGCCGGCCTCCTCGAGGGAGCGGCCCTGCGCGCGGGCGAGGGCGGCGACATCGGTCCGTCGCGTGGCAAGCGCCAGGCCCAGGGAGGCGGCGGCGGCGGTCACGAATGCGGCGTCGGCGGCGCTGTCGGGCCGCAGCCCGTGATCGAGGTGCGCCACCGTCAGGCGCCATCGGTTCAGGGCGCGCGCCGCCGCGTGGAGGAGGGCCATCGAATCGGCCCCGCCGGAGACCGCCAGGACGACGATCGCGCCGTCGGCGGCGCCGAGCCCGCGGGCGCCGCGCGCGAGCGCATCGGTCAGGAGCGAGAGGGAGTTGGTAGCGGAGGGCGGATTCGAACCACCGACCAAGGGCTTAT
>JBBQMC010000231.1:0-2496 GCA_038328565.1 Candidatus Limnocylindria bacterium | reverse complement strand
CCCGCCCACGACGCCGACGACCACGCGCTCGCCGCGCGTCACGGCCTGCCCGCCATCACCATCCTCGACGAGCAGGCGAACATCAACGCGGACGGCGGCGAGTTCTTCGGGCGCGACCGCTACGAGGCGCGCGAGGCGATCCTCGATCGTCTCCGCGACACCGGTGACCTGGAGGACGAGCGGCCGCACCAGCTCGTGGTCGGCCACTGCGAGCGCTGCGGGACGGTGGTGGAGCCGCGCCTGTCGGTGCAGTGGTTCATCCGCGTGAAGCCGCTGGCCGAACGCGCGCTCGCATCGGTCCGCGAGGGACGAACGCGAATCATCCCGGACCACTTCGAGAAGGTGTACACGCACTGGATGGAGAACATCCACGACTGGGCGGTCGGCCGCCAGCTGTGGTGGGGGCATCGGATTCCCGCCTGGTTCTGCCCGGACGGCCATGTCACGGTGAGCGACGCAGAAGCCGGTCCCGCCGCCTGCGCGGAATGCGGTCGGCCTGCCGCCGAGCTCACCCAGGAGACCGATATTTTCGACACCTGGTTCAGCTCCGGCCTGTGGCCGTTCTCCACGCTGGGCTGGCCCGCCGCGACGCCGGACCTCGCGCGCTTCTACCCGACCTCCGTGATGGAGACGGCCTACGAGATCCTCTTCTTCTGGGTGGCGCGGATGATGATGCTCGGCCTCTTCCTCACGGACGTGGAGCCGTTCCACACCGTCTACCTGCACGGGATCGTGCGCGACCCGTACGGGCAGAAGATGAGCAAGACGAAGGGCAACGTCGTGGATCCGCTGGCGATGATCACCGAGATCGGCGCCGATGCGCTCCGCATGGCGCTCGTCTCCGGCAACGCACCCGGCGTCGACCAGCGCCTGACCCAGCCGAAGCTCGACGGCGGCCGGAATTTCACGACGAAGCTCTGGAACGCGACCCGCTTCGTGGTCGGCTCCCGGCCCGAGCCGCTCGCCGAGCCCGGCGGTGAGCCATCGCTCGCGGAGCGCTGGATGCGGTCCCGCCTCGCCGGCGCGGTCGAGCGAGCGACCCGGGCCCTCGACGCCAACGCGCCCGCCGAGTACGTCGCGGTGGCGTACGAGGTCGCCTGGAGCGACTACTGCGACTGGTTCCTCGAGCTGGCGAAGGTCGACCTTCGGCGCCCAGACGCGACCGATGCGGACCGCGCGCGGACCTGGCTCACCGCGGCAGAGCTGCTGGGCGATCTCCTGCGTCTCGTGCACCCGGTCATGCCCTTCGTCACCGAGGAGGCGTGGAGCGTCCTCGGTGAGCTCGAGCCACGCGCCACGCATGACGAGCCGCTGCTCGTGCGGGCCGCGTGGCCGTCGGGCGCGATGCGCGACGAAGCGGCGGAGCGTGACGTGACCGCGCTGACGGAGCTGATCCGCGCGGTGCGGGATCTCCGCACCACCGCCGGCGTGGCGTTGGGCGCGTGGCCGCCGCTCCACGTGGCGGCAGGCAGCGCCGAGGGACGAGAGACGCTTGCCGCGAACATGCGCTACGTGGAGGCGCTGGCTCGGGTGCGTCCCATCGACCTCGACGCGGCGGGTCCGCGTCCGCCGCTTGTCGGGAGCACGGCGCTGGGGGCGATCTGGCTCGGGCTGGACACCGGCGCCGAAGCGGCGGCCAGCGCGCGAGCCGTGTCACAGCGTGCAGAGCTCAGCTCCGCCATCCAGCGCCTGCGCGAGCTGCTGGGCAACGAGCAGTTCGCCGATCGCGCGCCGGCGTCGGTCGTGGAGCGGGAGCGAGGCCGTTTGGCCGACCTCGAGCGTCAGCTGGCGGCGCTGGAGGTCGGCGACTAGGCAGATCGGGCCATGGCGGGGCCGCACGTGACGGCTGGTATCATCCCGCCGACGCTCCATTCGGGGGCGCCGGTCGAGCCCGAGCCCGGGCATCGGAGGGAGCCCCCCGCGCATGTCGTTTCTCAAGCGCCGCAGGTCACAGGAGACGCCGCCTCCGCTGCCAACCCCCATGCAGGAGGAGGTGGTGGCGCAGGACTACTCGCTGAAGCTCTCCTTCGTGGCGAAAAGCAGCGACGGCCTGCGGGTGATGGGCGATCCGGCTGCGATGCAGACCCTCCCATCGGTCGTCGAGCCGTTGAGCACGACGCCGATCGAGGTCATCGAGCCGCTGCCGCTCGAGTACAGCGAGGCGGCCCCTGCGATCGAGCGCTTCAACGAGGTGCAGCAGTGGGTCCTGGCGCGACGCACGGTGGGACCCATCGGCCGCCATGGCCTCTACGTCCTCGAGCTGACCGATGCGCTCGGTGTCGCCTCGCAGGCCCTTGCCACCCCAGCCGACGACGGCACGCACGATGAGCTCGCCCGACAGCTCGTCGAAGTGGCTTGCCAGCCCGCCAACGATGGCGTTGTACTCCGGGTAGCCGCTCGTATCGGTCTCGCCGTGCAGCATGCCGCAGATGAACGTGTCGACCGTCATGTCGAGGGCATCGGTCAGCTCGAGGACGTAGAGGCCATGGCGGCCGA
>JBBQMC010000230.1:0-2506 GCA_038328565.1 Candidatus Limnocylindria bacterium | reverse complement strand
TGGCGCTGACCGAGATGGCGCCCTGACCGCCGAGCGCGTCGACCGCGTTGTCGACGAGGTTCGTCCACACCTGGTTGAGCTCGCCGCCGTGGGCCTCGATCTGCGGCAGGTCGTCGCCATACGACTCGGTGACGTCGATCCCCTTCAGCCGGTGGCGCAGGATGACGAGCGTGTCCTTCAGCCCCTCGCAGACGTCGACGCGCTGGATTGGTGCCTGGTCGAGGTATGCGTAGCCCTTCGTGGCACGCACGATCTCACCGATCCGGGTGGCCGCCATGGTCACCTCGCCGACGAGCGCGCGGGCCGTGGCCACGCTCTCGATCCAGGCCACGGCGGCGTCGATCGCGTCGTCGCGGTACGGCGCGAGCGCAGCCTCGACCTCGTCCGGGCTCCAGCCGGCCGCCACGAGGCCGGCGGCCGCGGCATCGGGATCGGCTGCGCCGAGCCTGCCGAGCAGGTCGGCCATCGCGTCGGTGCGGTCCGCGCGCTCCAGGGCGCCGCTCGGCTCCCCGCCGCTCGGGCGCGTGGCGACGAGCGCGGCGAGACGGGGCGTGTCCGCGGCTGCGAGCGTCTCCGCGGCGCGGTTGCGCGCCTCCAATTGCTCGCCGAGCGCCTCGACCGAGCGTCGAATGGCGGCGGCCGGGTTGTTCAGCTCATGGGCGAGGCCGGCGGCGAGCGTGCCGAGCGAGGCGAGCTTCTCGCGCTGGCCGAGCAGCGCCTCGGTCGACCGCAGCCGGCCGAGCGTGGTGCGGATCATCGCCAGCGCCGCCTCGGGACGCGTCTCGAGCAACTCGAACAGCGCAGCGCGCGGCAGGCGGAGCGCTTCCACCGGCGTCGCGGCGCGGACCGTCGCGTTCCGCGGCCGGCTCTCGAGCAGCGACATCTCGCCCTGGATGCTCCCCGGGCCAACGCGGGCCAGTGGCAGCTCCTCGGCCCCGGATCCACGCACGACGTCGAGCTCCCCGCTGGCGATGACGAACAGCGCGTCGCCGGGATCGCCCTCGCGGACGAGCGGCTCGCCCTCCTCGACGTGAACTGCCTCGACGAGGGTCGCGAGCCGATCGAGATCGTCGTCTGGCAGGTCGCGGAACAGGTCGCTGGCGCGGAGCGCGTCGCGCGGCGTCGTCATCGGTCCGGGCTCGGTCACAGGCCGGCCAGGTACTGGTGGACGAACTGGACGGCCATCGAGCCTTCGCCCACGGCGCTGGCGATGCGCTTCACCGACCGCTGGCGGACGTCCCCGGCGGCAAAGACGCCCGGCATGCTCGTCTCGAGCAGGAGCGGCTCACGAGGGCTGCCCCAGCCGGCCGGCGGCCGGCCGTCGGTGAGGACGGCGGGGCCGGTGAGGACGAAGCCGGGCCGATCGCGCAGGACGGCGTCGCCGAGCCAATCGGTGCGCGGCTGCTGACCGATGAACACGAACATCGCCGCCATCGGCATGTCCGTGGCGACGTCGCCCTCGGTGAGCGCCACCTCGTCGAGGTGCGTGGCGCCGCGGACGGCGGTGATCGACGACGTCAGGTGCACGACGACGTTGGGAAGCGCATCGATCTGCTCGATGAGGTACTGGCTCATGCCGCTGTTCGCCTCGCCGCGGATGACGAGATGGACGCGCTCCGCGAAGCGGGCGAGGTAGACCACCGCCTGCCCCGCCGAGTTCCCGCCGCCCACCACGCCGACCTCTGCGTCCCGGTAGAGGACCGCCTCCGTCGTCGCCGCGCCGTAGTAGACCCCGGCTCCGGCGAGCCGGTCCGCATCCGGCAGGTCGAGGGTTCGGTAGCTCACCCCCGTGGCGACGATGACCGTCTGGCAGCTGATCTCGCCCTCGTCGGTCACGACGATCCGGTATGGGTCCTCGCGACGCAGGTCGCGCACGTCGGCGGGCGAGAGGATCTCCGCGCCCAGGCGGCGCGCCTGGGTGAGCGCGCGTCGGGCGAGATCCCCGCCCGAGAGGCCCGCCGGGAAGCCGAGATAGTTCTCGATGCGGCTCGTGGTCCCCGCCTGGCCGCCCGGTGCCTCGCGCTCGACGAGGACGGTCTTGAGCCCCTCGCTCGCGCCGTACACCGCCGCGGCGAGGCCGGCGGGCCCACCACCGATGATCGCCAGGTCGTAGAACGGCCGCGCCGCGTGGACCGACAGCCCGACCCGCTCCCCGATCTCGCGCGAGGCGGGGTCGACGAGGTGCGTGCCGTCCGGAAACACGACGACCGGGATCGCGGGGTCTTGTTCCGCCGCCGCGCCTGGAGCTGCTCCGTCCCCGACGAGCGACGCGGCCAGGGCGCGGCCGTCGGCATCGGCCTCCGGGTCGAGCCAGGCATACGGGATCCCGTTGCGGGTCAGGAAGTCCCGGATCTCGTGGCCGCGTGGCGCCCAGCGGCCGGCGAGCAGGCGGATGCCCTCGAACGCGGGACGGAACGTCGCCGACCAGTCCGTCAGCAGGTCGTCGAGGATCGGGAAGAGGCGCTCCTCGGGCGGATCCCAGGGCTTGAGGATGTAGTGGTCGAGG
>JBBQMC010000229.1:0-2571 GCA_038328565.1 Candidatus Limnocylindria bacterium | reverse complement strand
CAGCAGACCGATGCGGGGGTTCGGGACGTGGAGCACGCGCTCGGCGAAGATCGCGCCCATCGCCGCGAACTGGAGCAGGTTCGACGCGTCCGAATCGACGTTCGCGCCCACGTCGAGCAGCATGATCGGTCCGGTGGCGGTGACCATGTGGGCGGGCAGCGCGGGCCGGTCGATCCCTTCGATGCGGCCGAGGCGGAACACCGCGGCGGCCATCGTCGCCCCCGTCGAGCCGGCACTGATCACGGCGTCGGCGCGCCCATCCCTGACGAGGTCGGTCGCGACGCGGATCGAGGCGCGGCGCTTCGTCCGGAGAGCCGCGGCGGGGTGGTCCCCCATCTCGATGATCTCGGGCCCGTCTACGAAGCTCACGCTCGCTGGGCGGCCGTGGCCGTACGTGGTGACCTCGGCCTCGATCCGGGGCACGTCGCCCACGAGAATCACCTCGTCGGCGTGCGCGGCGGCGTAGTTGATCGCTCCCCGGACGACCTCGCGCGGGGCATGGTCGCCGCCCATCGCGTCAACGGCGATGCGCATGGCGCTCAGCGGCCGTGACGCGTCATCGTCGCGTCAGCGCTGGCCCTCGGCGGGCGAGGCAGCCTCGATCGCGATGGCTTCGCGGCCGTCGTAGTAGCCGCACGTCGGGCAGACGTGGTGGGCACGCTTCAGCTCGTGGCAGTGGTCGCACTCCACGAGGGCCGGCGCGCTGATCGCGAGGTGAGCACGCCGCTCTCCCTGGCGGGCCTTGGATACCTTTCGCTTGGGGACGCCCACGGTGACTCCTGAGCAGCATTGTCTTCGGCGACGCGCCGATGACGGGACGCCGCAGTATAGCCGCGGCGTGACGGGCTGGCGAACGGCCGACCCCGAGCTATTGGCGGCGGACGCCGCCCTCGTCGAGCAGCCGGGCGAGGCCTGCCAGGCGTGGGTCGATCTCCGGCTCCCCGTGGTCATGCGCCCCGTCCGCGAGCGAGGCACCGCACACGACGCACAGCCCCGGGCAGTCCGGCCGGCAGAGCGGGTGCATCGGCTCGGTGAGGGCGAGCTCGTCATGGAGCACCGGCCCGAGGTCGATCTCGTGGCGCGCGTCGATGCGCGGCGCCTCCGCATCGGCCGCCTCGATGGCGAGCGGCAGGCCGCTGACAGGATCCACGCTCGGCAGGAACTCCTCCTCGACCGACGCCTCGACGTCCTCGACGAACGGGTCGAGACAGCGCGAACAGGTGCGGCGCAGCGGGGCGCGGACCATGCCGCGCGCGATGATGCCGCGGTTCGTGCGCTGGAGCCGCAGGTCGGCGTCGAGCGGCCCGGCGAGTTCCACGTCCGGGCCGAGGGCCACGTAGTGGTCCCGGAGGTGGACGTCGCGTACCGAGCCGGCAGACTCCCGGAGGAGCCCACCGACGTGGAAGGAGGTCATGCCCTCGGAGCGGCCCCGGCCTGCTCCGCTGGTGCCTCGCCGACGTCGAGGGGCCGGTTGCCGTCGGTCGGCCGCTGCCGGTCGTCGAGCATGTCGAGCCCGCGCTTGATGCTCGTCAGGGCCTTGATGCACTCGCCCTCGAGTCGGATCAGGACGTCGGCGGCGTACTCGTCGGCGCCGCGCCGAACCTCGATCGCCTCGACGCGTGCCCGGTCGATGAGCTCGGCGGCCCGCTGCTGCGCCATCAGGACGAGCTCACGCTCCTCGAGCATCTGGACCGCCTGCTCCTGGGCGCGGGCAATCACCTGGTCGCCCTCGTCGCGCGCGCGCTCGGTGATCCGGGTCGCTTCCTCGGTGATCCGCTTCGCCTGGCGGACCTCGTCCGGCACCGAGACGCGCAGCTGGTCGATCAGCTCGAGCACCGCCGCCTGGTCGAGGACGACGTTGTTCGTGAGGGGGAGCTTCTTTGCGGCTGCCACGAGGGACTCGAGGCGCTCGACGAGAAAGATGATGTCCGTTGCCCGAAGCCTCCGCTAGGTCACACGCGGCGGCGTGTCGGCGAGGATCATAGCGTCGCCCACAAACGAGCGTCCATGGGCGCCGGAGCGGCGCGGCACGTCAACCGTGCGTGAAGCGCTCGCGGAGGGCCGCCCCCACCGGGTCGGGCACCATGCCGGCCACGTCGCCGCCGAAGCGCGCGACCTCCTTCGTGAGCGATGAGGACAGGTAGCCGTACTCGAGCGCGCTCATGAGGAACGCGGTGTCGACCTCGGGCGCCAGCTTGCGGTTCGTGTGCGCCATCTGGAGCTCCGCCTCGAAGTCACTCACCGCGCGCAGGCCGCGGACGATGAAGGTCGCCTCGTGGCCACGCGCGAAGTCGACGGTGAGCCCGTCGAAGGCCTCGACCGCGACGTGGGCACCAAGCGCGGCGACGGAGGCGCGGATCAGCCCCACCCGCTCGTCGATGTCGAACAGCGCCTGCTTCCTCGGGTTGTTCAGCACGCCCACCACGAGCCGGTCGAAGAGCTGCGCCGCGCGGCGCGCGACGTCGAGGTGGGCGTTCGTCATCGGGTCGAACGACCCCGGGAAGACGGCGACCCGGGTCATCGGCTCCTCCTGTCGTCGGCGAGGAAGGTGAGGGCGGTCTCGCCGAACCG
>JBBQMC010000228.1:0-2605 GCA_038328565.1 Candidatus Limnocylindria bacterium | reverse complement strand
AACCCTGGAGTCGACGTGCGTCTCGGCAAGGCTGAGCTGCTGCCCTTCCCAGACGGCGCGTTCGACGCGGCGCTCGCGCAGCTCGTCCTCCACTTCGCCTCTGACCCGGCCGCGGCTGCCAGGGAGATGCGGCGGGTTCTGCGTCCCGAGGGTAGGGCGGCCGCCTGCGTGTGGGACTTCACCGGGGGGATGCGCATGCTGCGCCTGTTCTGGGATGCAGCGCGCGCCATCGACTCATCTGCGCCGGACGAGGCTTCGACCCTGCGCTTCGGGCAGGACGGCGAGATCGGGTCCCTGTTCACGGAGGCGGGCCTGCGCGAGGTCAAGACCGGCGCGCTCGAGGTCGAGGCGGGCTATCAGGACTTTGCCGACTTCTGGGCCGGCTTCCTCTCCGGATCCGGTCCGGCGGGCTCGTTCTGCGTCTCGCTCGGACAAGAGCGTCAGGAGGAGCTGCGCGAAGAGCTGCGCCGCCGCCTTGGCGATCCGCAAGGCCCGTTCGCGCTCACGGCGCGCGCCTGGTACGCGGTAGGCAGCTCATAACCTGCACTAGTGTCGTGGCCAGATCGGCGGGCCTCCTGCCGACATAGGATTCTCCTAGTGGAGCGCTTCGACGCGATCGTTGCCGGTGCGGGGCCCGCGGGTTCGACTACCGCATACCGCCTCGCGCGCGCGGGCGCGTCGGTCCTCCTGCTCGATCGGGCTCGGTTTCCGCGGGACAAGCCCTGCGGTGGCGGGCTGACGATCAGAGCCGTCCGCGAATTGCCGGTCGACCCGGCGCCGGTCGTCGAGGACGTCGTTGACCGGATGGATCTCCGCCTGCGCTACGGCCCGAGCTTCTCGCGCGGAGGGCGGCGGCCTTTGGTGCTGATGACGCAGCGCCGGAGACTCGATCATTTCCTCGCTGGGGAGGCCGCCGCTGCGGGCGCCGACTTCCGCGACGGCGTGCGAGTGCGCGCGGTCGAGCCGGCGGAGGGCGGGGTGCAGGTCACGTTCGACGGTGGTAGCGCCCAGGCCCCGGTGCTCGTCGGCGCCGATGGCGCGAACGGGGTGACCGCCCGTGCCGTCGGGCTCGAGACGTCGTATGTCTACGGCGTTGCCTACGAGGGAAACGTGTCGTACGCGGATACGACATCTGGCCCGGGACGCGCGCTGATCGAGCTCGGGATCGTTCCCGGCGGTTACGGGTGGATCTTCCCGAAGGGCGATCACGTCAACGTCGGAGTCGGCGGCTGGGAGGCCGAGGGCCCTCGGCTCAAGGAGCACCTCTCGAGGCTCTGCCGCGAGCATGCGATCGATGAGACCCGGGTGAGCACCCTTCGGGGCTACCGCCTGCCCCTGCGACGCCCAGGCGCCCACCCTGTCAAGGGGCGCACGATACTCGTCGGCGATGCTGCCGGGCTCGTCGACCCCCTCACCGGCGACGGCATGTACGAGGCGTTCGTCAGCTCGAGGCTGGCGGCTGCCGCGATCCTCGACCTGCTCGGTGGCGACGAGGCCGCGCTGGAGGGCTATCCGGCCGCGCTCGCGCGCACGATCGGACCGCAGGCATCCGCCTCCTGGGGCGCGAAGGTCGCGCTCGACCGCTTCCCGCGCACGTTCTTCAACCTCGCCCGTGCACCGTTCGTCTGGAGGGTGGTTGAGTCTCTGATGCGGGGAGACGTCAGCCACCCCGGAGCCGCGAAGGGGTTGGGACGCGCGCCGCTGAAGCTGGTCGAGCGGCTTGGCCGGGCCGCGGGGGATCCCGGCCGGGCATACCGGCTCGAAGCGGGCTGATCTCCTCTGAGCGTGCCGGGTGCGTGCCTGGCACCTGCCTGGCACGAGCCTGGCACCGGACCCTAAAGCCTCCCGCCTCGCGCGCCGATGGGAGTCGGGCGTCATGGATCTCCACGTCCTCCTCCGCCAGGCCGTCGAGCAGGGCGCCACCGACCTTCACCTGAAGGTCGACCGGCCCCCCATCATCCGCTACGACGGCGAGCTCGAACCGTTGCACGACCACCCGGTCGTGCAGGAGTCGGAGCTCGAGGAGGCCGTTCGCATGGTCACAGCGGCCTCGCCCAAGCGCTTCGAGAGCTTCCAGAACGGGGGCGATCTCGACACCGCCTACACGGCCGAGGATCTTCCGCGCTTCCGCGTCAACGCCTTCCGGCAGCGAGGCGCGATCTCGATCGCATTCCGGATGATCCCCAAGCAGGTGCCGACCTTCTCGGACCTCCACCTGCCCGCGGGTGTCGAGCGGCTCGCCGAGGAGCATCGCGGCCTGTTGCTCTGCACGGGCGCCACGGGTTCGGGAAAGACGACGACTCTGGCCGCGATTCTCGGCCACATCAACGCCAGCCGCCGGCAGCACATCATCACGATCGAGGACCCGATTGAGATCCTCCACGACGACGACGGCTGCATCGTGAATCAGCGTGAGGTCGGCCTGGACACGAACTCGTTCCAGGAGGGCCTCCGCCGCGCGCTTCGCCAGGACCCGGACGTGATCCTGATCGGCGAGCTTCGCGACGCCGAGTCCGCCCAGACTGCCCTGCAGGCAGCCGAATCGGGCCACCTCGTGCTCTCAACGATGCACACCGTGGACGCCTCCGAGACGATCGGCCGCATG
>JBBQMC010000227.1:0-2608 GCA_038328565.1 Candidatus Limnocylindria bacterium | reverse complement strand
AGGGTGGTGAGCAGCATCGTGCTGTTGAACGGTTTCAGCGCCGCGAGCTGCTCGCGGTCCTTGAGCACGATCTTGCAGATCGCGGACTTGCCCTCCTCGGCCAGCACGCTCTTCAGCAGGTAGAACGCCTTGGCGCCGATGGCATCGGGCTCGAGGTAATAGGCCTGCTTCACGAACTGGGTGCCGGCGTTGTCGCGGCTCGCGTTCACGAACATCTCGATCTCGATCGCGCGCATCGTCTTCAGCGGGACGGCGTCGATGTCCTCGTCCGTCACGACGACGTACTTGCCCTTGCTCCATTCGTAGCCGCGGACGGTCTCCGACCGGGGGATCACCTCGTCGTGATACGGGCAGTAGATCTTCATCTGGATGCGGTTCAGGCAGCTCGCGTGGAGCAGGTTGAACCCGATGCTGCTGCTTTCGGTCGCCAGGTAGAGCTTGACCGGGATCGTCACCAGACCGAACTGGATGGCTCCCCGCCACATGCTTCGTGCCATGAGTCGTGCTCGCGCGCCTCGTCCTTCGCCGCATCGTCGCCGGCCGCCGTGCCCTGCGTCGGTTCGTGCGGGCGAGCATGGTACACCGGGCCCGCAAGCGCTCCTCCATGGGAGAGGAGTACCGCACGAGTACCCCACGTGCGGTCCGATCCGGCCATTGCCGGACGCCGCTCGGCTGCGGATCATGCTCATTGCCATGAGCGACCAGCTGCCAGCCGCCGCCCCCGTCACGCCGCCTCAACCGACCGAGGAGGACGGACCGATGCGGGCCTACGTCCTCGAGGACGACGTCGCTATCGCCGCCCTCGAAGCGGACGTGCTCCGCGACCTCGGCTTCACTGTCGTCACCTGCACGCGGATCGTGGAGCTCGGCGATCTCATGGCCGTCGCGCTGCCCCACATCCTCGTCGTCGACGTCATGCTCCCCGACGGCGACGGCGGCGACATCACCGAGCTGCTCCGCTCGGCGTGGCCCGGGATCCCCGTCGTCATCGTCAGCGCCGCCAGCCGGGAGCGGCTCGCCGAGCTGAGCCCCATCGGCCCGGTCGTCGCCAAGCCGTTCGACATCGATGCCTTCAGCCACGCCGTGCTGGGTGCGGTCGAACGGCCGATGGAGCTGCGTCCGGCCTCATGAGCGGGCGCTGCGCGCGCCTCGCGCTCGCCGGGTCACGACCGCGCCCCGCGACGGCATCAGCCGGGCCGCGAGCCCTCCGGGCCGGTGACCGCCACGAGGGCGGCCGCCTCGCTTCCATCCGGGCGCGTCAGCCGGTACCGATGCTCGATCTCGACGCCACGACTCAGCAGCGCGCTCACCGGGCAGTAGCGCGTGGCCGACAGCTCGACCGAGCGTCGGATCGCCTCGGGGTCGACGTCGCCGTGGAAGCGATGCTCGACGCGGATGGCGGTGTAGACCTGCGGGTGATCGGTCGCCTCGTCGCCGGCGACCGCGATCTCGTAGCGCTCGACCCGTTGCCGCTTCTTGCGCAGGATGCTCGTGACGTCCATCGCGGTGCAGCCGGCAAGCGCCGCCAGGAGCGCCGCGCGCGGGCTCATGCCGGCACCATCGCCGTCCGGCGGCGAGCCGTCCATCACGACCTGGTGGCCCGTGGGGTCGACAGCCTCCACCCGGCGTCGCGCCGGATCGACGATCGTGGCAAGGATCTCGCGCATGTCGCGAGCCTAGCAGCGGGGCATGGCCGATGCGGCTGATCCGTCCACGCGTCGTGGGCGCGAACCGGCGGCCGATCCTCGTCGCCCTCGTCATGGTCGGCACCGGCCTCGTGGCCGCCGGCATGGCGGCGCGGCTCCCCGAGGCGTCTCGCGCCGCCGGGCCACTGGCCCTCGCCGCCGCCCTCGGCCTGGGCGTCGGGGCGGCGTGGCTCGTGCGTGCCCTGCGTCGACGTCCGGTCACGAGCGTCGCCGACGAGCTCGCGCCGCTCCTCGGAACGGCATTCGACGACGCCTGGGTCCTCATCGCGGAGCCGCGGCTGCCGGGCGTGGGACGTGGCCTCGCGGCACTCCTCGTCGGACCGGGCGGAGTACGAGCCCTCGTGGTGCGCCGGTGGCGCGGTCGCTATCGCGTCCGCGGCAAGGGCTGGGAATACGACACCCGCGACACGCGCCGGGGGTGGATCCGATGCCGAACGAACCCGACCTTCGACGCCGACGCGCTCGCGGGTGCGGTGATGGCGTGGGCGAAGGACGCGGACCTCGACCCGCACCTCGCGGTGACGGGCACCCCGGTCTTCCCGTACGCGCACTCGCGCGTGATCCTGGAGGACCCACAGGGCGAGGTCGTCACCGCCGACAACGCGCCGTGGTGGGCCAACCGGATCGGGCGGGTGCGGCGGCTCGACCCGGAGCGCGCGGGGCGCATCGTGGAGGCGGTCCTCGACGCGACCGAGGCGAGCGTCACCGCGCCGGCGCGCCGCTCGACGCCGCGGACGGGCGCGCCGGTCGCCTGAGCGCGATCCTCAGAGCTTCTCCACCATGTCGATCAGGCCCACGAGCGCGCGCCCTCGCTCGGTCGGCTCGTCATTCTCGTCGAGGCCCACCGCCATGAGCTCGTCGGCGACGACGCTGCGCAGCGCGTCGCGCTCCATCTCGCCCAG
>JBBQMC010000226.1:0-2610 GCA_038328565.1 Candidatus Limnocylindria bacterium | reverse complement strand
CCACTGGTGGAGCGCCTCAGCGGGCACCCGGCGCGCGGCGCCGATCGTGAGGCTCGGCAGCTCACCCGAGGCGATGAGCTCGTAGACCTTCGAGCGCCCGAGGGCGAGCACGCGGGCGACCTCGTCGACCCGCAGCAGCAGCGGCTCAGCCACGAGGCGCTCCGTCGATAGCCGCGGCGACAACGCGCAGCGACCACGCTCCCGGAAATCCGAGGCGGGGTGCCTCGTGAAGGGCAGGTGACGTATCCAGCTCCCAGGTGACGGATAAAAGGGGTCTTTGGTAACTCTTCCCACGAGAGGGATATAGAGAAAGATTCCGACATGCCTCTCCAGGCGTCACCTGAAACGCGGATGCGTCACCTGGCCTCATGCGGGGATCTCCGCTCCGCCATCGGACCGGCGCTCGTCCATGTGCCCGGGAGCCGTCATGGTGAGCCGCTGCTGGTCGCGCAGGCCGATGCCGCGGCGGATGGCGACGCCCCGGGCCCCGCGGTCGGCGGCGAAGCCGTGGCGCTCGAGGCGGTTCCCGAAGGCCCGCTTGGAGAGCGGCGAGCGTTCCCCGGCGGCCTTCGCCCACTGCGCGTACGCGACGTAGAGCTCCTCGATCGTCGCCCACGCACCTTCCTCGGCGATGCAGCATTCCGCGATGAAGTCGGCGACCGGGTCCTGCGCCTCTCGGTAGCGCTGCGTCGCCGACTCGACCACGGGCGGCGTGCCGAGGCCGTGCTGCTGCCACAGCAGGCAGCCCTTCACCGCCCAGGCCAGCACCGCCGGGCCGCCGATCCGCGGATCGCGCAGCGCAATCTTCAGCTGCGGGTCGCGGCGCTCGCGCGGCACCGGATGCACGAACGGGACGAGCCGGAGGCGCCGCCAGACCGCGTCGTCGTCGTCGCGCACCCGCGGCGCGTCGTTGGCGAAGATCCAGAGCTTGAACTGCGGCCGGAACTCGAAGTGATCGCGGTAGAGGTGTCGGGCGACGACGGTGTCCCCGCCGGTCAGCTGCTTCACCAAGCCCTCGGCCATCCGGCGGTCCTGGTCGACCTCGACGCCGACGACCAGCCGCCGGCCGTGGAGGCGCGCGATGTCCGCGCGGGGCGCTGCGCCGTCGCGGCGCGACGTGAGGAAGCTCTCGGGGTCCGCGGTCGCCGCGTAGTCGCCGAGCGCCGCGCGGAGCGCCTCAGCGAACGTGGTCTTCCCACCACCGGTCGGCCCATGGACGATCGAGAGGACCTCCTCGCGCGTATCGCCGCAGAGGGCGTAGCCCGCGGCCTTCTGCAGATAGCGGAGCAGGTCGGCGTCGCCGCCCGTGGTCTGGTCGAGGAAGGCATCCCACAGCTCGAGCCGCGCGTCGGGGTCGTACTCGACCGGCGCGAGCTTGGTGATGAGATCCTCGCGCCGGTGCGGCCGCAGCAGGCCGGTGCGCAGGTCGACCGTGCCGTTCGCGACGTTCAGCAGCCACAGGTCGGCGTCGAGATCATCGACCCGCAGCGCGACCTGGGCATCGGACTGCGCGAGCGTGATCATCGCGGCGATCTTCGCCGCGGCCTCACTACGCCCGGCGTGCGCCGCGAGCTCCTTGCGCCGCGTGGCGTTGGTCGCGGCCTCGGCCTCGAGGTAGATCGCGCGCGCGGTCTCCTTCGCGCGCCGCTCGATCTCCCCGGTATCGTCCGCGCGCCAGCAGCGGTCGTCCCACCCGTGCCACTGCCGCGTCGCCGCGACGTACCGCAGATCCGCGCCGTGGCGCGCCACGTGGCGCTCGCTGTTCGCAAGGTCAGTACAGCCGTAGTCGGTCCGCGTCACCACTGCGCGCCGGTACTCGGGCGTCCGCTCGACCAGCTGGAGCAGCTCGGCGAGCTGGTGGCCGGCGTCGAGCCAGTCGACGACGTCGCCGTGCTCAGGCAGGCCCGCGAGCTCGACGATGCGCACGCTCGCGGCGTGGCCGCAGCACGACTCGGCGACCAGGCGCGCGTGCTTCGCGCGGACCTCGTCCGCATCGGGGAGGACCACGACGCGTCGGCCGCTCAGGTACCGCTGGCCCCACGCAGCCGGCCACTTGCCGGCGCCGAACGGAGGGCTCGTCACGAGGAGGCCGCCGGAGGCGAGTCGATCGGCGACCTTCTCGCCTTCGCCGACGAACACGGTCGTCGTCGGGTCCGCGGCCAGAAGCTGGGGCAATCGGTACGGCACTAGCTCCGCGCCGCCCAGGCCGCGGAACCAGCCCGATCCGTTGGGATGCCAAACCTCGAACGCCTTCGGCCGGTAGCGGACGATGCGATAGCTCGGCGCGCCGTCCGCGCCGGCGTACGGGTAGATCGCCTCGACCTCGCGCAGCTCGCGCGACCTGCGTGACACTGAGGCGGCGCGATGGCCATTGGCGCTCGGCCATAAGCCGCGCTCGCGGAGAGCGTCGAGGACAGTGCCCTGCTCGCATTCGCCGTGGCAGTGGACGAGCACCCGTCCGTCCTTCTGGCTGACGTTCAGTGAGGGCTTGTCGTCCGCGTGGGCCGGGCAATGCGTGAGGCCCGAGCCGCGGCGAGCGGCCGCGGCGCAGGAGCACGCACCTGAGGAGCATGTAAGGGCGCTGAGGATGTCCTGGGCGGTTACTGCGCG
>JBBQMC010000225.1:0-2625 GCA_038328565.1 Candidatus Limnocylindria bacterium | reverse complement strand
CAGAACGCGCGCGGCGACTTGTTCGGTCGTCGCTCGAGGTCGACGGTCACGTTCGGCTGCGCGCCGACGTCGAGGCCGAGGCGGGCGAGGGTCTCGGTCGCGATCGGCAGGAGGCGGCGCGCCTCGAACCAGGCGTCCCAGCCGCTGCCCCGCATGAGGTAGCCGAGGTCGGCGACCGACCCGTCTCCCGCCTCGATGTCGATCTCCGCCAGGTAGCGGCGCAGCGCGGCGTAGTACGGGGTCTCCGAGGCAGCGATGAAGGCCTGGAGCTCGCCGGCAAGGGCATCCGGATCGAATCCGTGGACCGCGGCCGCCATGGCCACCGGATCGCTGAAGCCGAGCTCGCCGGTCGTCGCGCGCATGCGCAGCAGCCGCTCGAGGCGCAGCGGGTTGATGGCCTCGACCGCCTCGAGATAGCTCGTCTCGAGCGCATTGCGCTCGCCGCGGTCACTCAGCTCGGCGATGCGCGTGGCGGCGGCGCGGTAGCCGATGCGCTCGCCGCGCCACATGATGGCCGCCGTGGCCTCCGCGGTCGCGATTCGCTCGGTGAGATCGACGACCGAGCGCTCGACGTAGGCCTCCGCGGCGAAGCCCCAGAGGCGGCGTGCCTGGCGCGCGTCCTCGCCCTCCCGCTCGCCGAGGCGCCGGAGGGTATCGACCGCGGCGCGGTCGAAGAGGCCGGCGTGGCGCTCGTAGATCGGGGCCAGCGCCATCTCGTCGCGGACGCCGGCGAGGCCGGCGTAGAGCTCCTCCCCGATCTCGGCCGAGAAGGCATCGAGCTCGGCTCCGTAGTCCGCGAGGTCGATCGTGCGCCGGCGGCGGCCGCGCGCCGTGGTCATGAGCCGCTCACGCCTTCTGCTCCGCCGCCAGGACCGATCCCTCCGCCATGCGCGCCGCGCGGGCGGGACGGGCCGGGGGCGCCGCCATGCCGGCCCGTGCCGCCGCGGCGCCGACGAAGTCACGGAACAGCGGATGCGGGCGGTTCGGCCGGCTCTTCAGCTCCGGATGCGCCTGGGTGGCCACGAACCACGGATGGTCGCGAAGCTCGACGTACTCCACCAGCCGCCCGTCCGGCGAGCAGCCGCTGAACCACATCCCCGCCGCGGCGAGCTGCTCGCGGTACCCGTTGTTCACCTCGAACCGATGGCGATGGCGCTCGTACGCGATCTCGGTCCCGTACGCGGCCCGCACCTTCGAGCCCTCCTCGAGCTTCGCCGGGTAGAGCCCGAGTCGCATGGTGCCGCCCTTGTCGGTGACATCGGCCTGGTCGGGCATGAGGTCGATGACCGGGTTGGCGGTGAACACGTTGAACTCGCTGCTATTCGCGTCATCGGTCCCGAGCGCCTCGCGGGCGAACTCGATGACCGCGCACTGGAGGCCGAGGCAGAGGCCGAGGAACGGCACCCCGCGCTCGCGCGCCCAGCGGATCGCGCGGATCTTGCCCTCCACGCCGCGGTAGCCGAAGCCACCGGGCACGAGGACGCCGGCGACGCCCTCGAGCGCTGCGGCCACCTCGTCCGCTTCCATCCGCTCGAGCTGCTCGGATCGGATCCAGCGCACGCGAACGTCGACGTTATGGTGGACGGCGCCATGCTTGAGCGCCTCGTTGACGCTGATGTACGCGTCCGGCAGTTCGGTGTACTTACCAACGATCGCGATCTCGAGCGATGGTCGCGGGGCGCGGATGCGGCCGACCAGCTCCTGCCAGTCCGCGAGGTCGGGCTCGCCGGCGGGCAGGTCGAGCTCCCGCGTGATGAGCTTGCCGAGCCCGGCGCGTTCGAGCTGGAGCGGCACCTCGTAGATGCTGCCCGCGGTCCGGAGCGGGATGACGGCATGGACGTCGACGTCGGTGAAGAGCGCCACCTTGTCGAGGATCTCCTCCTCGATCGGCTCGTCGCCGCGCAGGATGATGACGTCGGGCTGGATCCCGATCCCGCGCAGCTCCTTGACGCTGTGCTGGGTCGGCTTCGTCTTGAGCTCGCCGGTCGCCCCGATCTGGGGTAGCCACGTGACGTGGACGTAGAGCACGTTGCGGCGTCCGACGTCCTTGCGCATCTGGCGGATCGCCTCGAGGAACGGGAGCGACTCGATGTCGCCCACCGTGCCGCCGACCTCGACCACGACCACGCCGTGCTGGGCGAGGCCGCTGCCGGCGACGCTGCCGGTCCCCTCGCGCGCCACGCGCGCGATGCGCTCCTTGATCTCGTTCGTGATGTGCGGGATGACCTGGACGGTGCCGCCGAGGTAGTCGCCGCGGCGCTCCTTGGCGATCACGCTCTGATAGATGCGACCCGTGGTGACGTTGCTCGCCTGGGAGAGGTTCTCGTCGATGAAGCGCTCGTAGTGCCCGAGGTCGAGATCGGTCTCGGCGCCGTCATCGGTGACGAACACCTCGCCGTGCTGGTACGGCGACATCGTGCCCGGGTCGATATTGATGTAGGGGTCGAGCTTGAGGATGGAGACCGGGATGCCGCGGGCCTTGAGGATGCGCCCGATGCTCGCCGCGGTGATGCCCTTGCCCAGACTTGACGTGACCCCGCCGGTCACGAAGACATACTTCGCCACTGTCCGCTCTTCCTCCCCGGGTTTTGCCGATGCTACCGGAAACGCACCCCGGACGGCAAC
>JBBQMC010000224.1:0-2637 GCA_038328565.1 Candidatus Limnocylindria bacterium | reverse complement strand
GGTGGTCGGTCGTTGCCGCCTGCAGGGCGGTCGGGACGGCAATGACGCTATGGAATGCCGCGTCCTAGCGAATGAACAGCGGCGCCAGGACGAGGGTGATCGTGGCCAGCAGCTTCACGAGGACGTGAAGCGACGGGCCGGCGGTGTCCTTGAAGGGATCGCCCACGGTGTCGCCGACGACCGCCGCCGCGTGGGCATCGCTGCCCTTGCCGAGCACGTTGCCCGCGGCGTCGTGGAGGTTGTTCGACTCGATGTACTTCTTCGCGTTGTCCCACGCGCCGCCGCCGTTGTTGAGGACGGTGGCGAGCATGACGCCCGAGATGGTCCCCACCATCAGCATGCCGGCGATCGCCTCCGCGCCGAGCAGGAGGCCGACGATCACCGGGGTGGCGACGGCCACGACGCCCGGCAGGATCATTTGCCGCAGCGCGGAGCGGGTCGTGATGTCGACGACACGCGCGTAGTCCGGCCGCTGGGTGTAGTCCATGATGCCGGGCATCTCCCGGAACTGGCGCCGCACCTCGACGATGATCGCCTGGGCGGCGGTGCCGACGGCGCGGATCGCGAGGCTGGAGAAGAAGTAGACGAGCATCGCGCCGATGAGGGCCGCGATGAAGACGCTCACATCGGCGAGGTTGACCGAGGTGAGCAGCTTCGCCCCCTCGATTCCGGCGTCGATGCGCCGGCCCTGGATGAGGTTGACCTTGTCGATGTACGCGCTGAAGAGGAGGAAGGCCGCGAGCGAGGCGGACGCGATCGCGTAGCCCTTGGTCAGCGCCTTCGTCGTGTTGCCGACCGCGTCGAGGCGATCGGTGATCTCGCGCGCGCCCTTCTCGGCGTGGCTGAACTGGGCGATGCCGCCCGCGTTGTCGGTGATCGGCCCAAAGGTGTCCATCGCCAGGATGAAGGCGGTGGTCATCAGCATCCCCATCGTGGCCACCGCGGTGCCGAAGATGCCGCCGACGTCGTTGCCGGCCGCGTTCTTCAGCTCGGCCAACGAGCCGAGCCAGTGGCTGGCGAACAGGGCGATGCCGATCGTGATGGCGGTGAGGGCGGTCGTCTCGAAGCCGACCGCGGTCCCGCTGATGATGTTCGTGGCCGGGCCGGTTCGGCTCGCCTCGGCGATCTCGCGCACGGGTCGGAACGTGCCGGCCGTGTAGTACTGGGTGATATAGACGAACGCCACGCTCGTCGCGAGCCCGACGCAGCCGGCGCCGAAGAAGTAGAGCCACGTCGGCAGCGCCGTGCTCTGCCCGGTGGTCTGCATCATCACCGAGGTGACGAGGGCGAGGGCGGCGACCGAGAGGATGGTCGTGACCCAGTAGCCGCGATTGAGGATGTTCATCGGGTTCTCATCTTCGCGACCGCGGATGAAGAACATGGCGACGATGGTCGCGAACAGGCCGAAGGCGCGGACGACGAGCGGAAAGAAGATCCACGCCTCGGGGTTCGGCCAGCCGGCCGAACGGGCGATCTGGTAGACCGCGACGCCGAGGATCATGGCGCCGATATTCTCGGCCGCCGTGCTCTCGAACAGGTCGGCACCACGGCCGGCGCAGTCGCCGACGTTGTCGCCCACGAGGTCGGCCACGACGGCCGCGTTGCGCGGGTCATCCTCGGGGATGCCCGCCTCGACCTTGCCGACGAGGTCGGCGCCGACGTCGGCGGCCTTCGTGTAGATTCCGCCGCCGAGCTGGGCGAAGAGCGCGACGAATGACGCGCCGAAGCCGAAGCCGACGATGAGGAACGGCGCCTGGGCGGGGTTCGTGAAGCCGCCGAAGACGGCGAAGATGCCCCACACCCCGAGCAGCGACAGGGCGACCACGAGGAAGCCGGAGACCGCCCCACCGCGCAGCGCGACCTGGACCGAACGCACGAGGCTGTGCTCGGCCGCGGCGGCGGTGCGGAGGTTGGCCTGGACGCTGATGTACATGCCGATGATGCCCGAGGCCATGCTGCACGCCGCACCGACGAGGAACGCGGCGCCGGTCATGAGCCCGAGCTGCATGCCGAAGATGTCGGTGTCGGCGACGGCCTTCGTCTCGACGGTCGCGATGATCGCGCCGATCACGATCGCGCCGCCGATGGCGAGGAATCCGATCGTCTGGTACTGACGGCGGATGAAGGCGACCGCGCCCTCGAAGATCGTGCCGGCGATGTCCTGCATCGCCGCCGTGCCGGTGTCGGCGCGGAGGACGTCCCAGGCGAGGTAGAGGGCGAACGCGATGGCAGCGACACCCGCGACCGGGATCACCCAGATGATGGGATGGAGCTCCATGAATCCTCCGATGGCGGTCCGGCGGCGGCGCGCCACCCGGAAGGGGTCGCGCACGCACGCCCGAAGGACCTGTCTGACACACGGAAACGCTGGCGGTCCGACGTCGCAGAGACGCCCGCCAGCGAGGCTGCGCCATCGTAGCCGCGGGCGACCCGCCCGGTCAACCGCGTCGCCGCGCGGTCGTGATCTGCTTCAGGGCAGCCAGCGGGGCCGGCTGCCGTCCGGGGTGAGCTGCACCGCCGCCTCGCGGTCGAGATGGACGAGCCAGATGCCGAGCGAGGCGCCGTCGCTCGCCGTGCGCCCGATGATCACGGTCCCCCGCTCCGGCGTGAACGCGACCGATCCGGCGGTCATCCGTT
>JBBQMC010000223.1:0-2647 GCA_038328565.1 Candidatus Limnocylindria bacterium | reverse complement strand
GCCGTTCTGGCTCCGGAATGCGGCCGTCCGCGAGCTCCTGCCGGAGGATCTCGAGCTGGCGCGCGCCCGCGTCGCCGAGGGGCTGGCCATCGCCGAGCGGCTCGATGACCCGAGTCTCACAAGCGCGGCGCTCGACGCCATGACATCGCACGACCAGAACATCGAGCCGGCCCGGGCGCGAGACCTGTCCGAGCGGCGAGTCGCAATGAGCGATCGCATCCCGCTCGACGAGCGCCTCGACGCGCTGAACATGGTCGCCTGGACCTCCGGCCTGCTCGGCGACTTCCCGCCGCTCCTGCGGGCTGCCGAAAAGGCGCTCGAGCTCATCCAGCCCGGCCAGAACGCCGGCTTCGCGCTCGGCAGCGCCTCGTGGCATGCCTACGCGTGGAGCATGCTCGGTCGATGGGACATCGTCGTCACCGATGTCGATCGCCTGCGAGCGCACTGGATCGAGGCCGAGCGTCCAGCGGCGAGCTACGCGCTGCAGGGCCTGCTGAGCGGCATCGACTGGGCCCGCAACCGGGGGGACGAGCTCCCACTGTCACGCTGGTCCGAGGTGGCGGAGCACATCATCGCGCCGTACGCCGCAGCGCACCCGGTCGCCGCCCTGCGCTCGATCGTCGTCCTCGATCTCGACGGCATCGCCGGCATCGTCGCGCACTCGGCCCGGTACCCGGACCGCGTCCACTACGTCGAGCATGCGATGGCGCTCGCCGCCGACCGCGCGCACCCGGTCCCGCTTGCGGCCATCGACGCGGTCGTGGACGAGGGGAGCGCACGTGGCATGCGGGTGCTCCTGGCCCAGGCTCATCGTCTGCGCGGCGTCCTCCGCCGCGATGCAGCGGACCTCGCCGCGAGCCTCGACATCTTCGAGCGGATGGGCGCAAACCGTTACGTCGCGCGCCTCCAGCGTGAGCTCGGCGAGCTGACGGGCGACGCGACCCTGCGGTCGGCCGGGGAGCGGACACTTGACGAGCTCGGCGAGCTCGACACGCTCAGCCGCCTCGTCGCCGGACGCTGACGCGCCGCGCCCTCAGCTGACGTCGGCGTCTCGCAGGAGCTGCGGGATGTGGGACGGCGAGTCGGCGACCGCGATCCCAGCCGCCTCGAGCGCTGCACGCTTCGACTCGGCGGTCCCGGCGCCGCCGGAGATGATCGCCCCGGCATGGCCCATCCGGCGGCCGGGTGGGGCGGTCCGGCCGGCGATGAACGACGCCATCGGCTTGCGCACCTCGCGCGCCACGAACGCCGCCGCCTTCTCCTCCTCCTCGCCGCCGATCTCCCCGATGAGGACGATGGCCTGCGTCTCGGGGTCCTGGTTGAAGAGGTCGAGGACGTCGATGAAGTTCGTGCCGATGATCGGGTCGCCACCGATGCCGACGCACGTCGACTGGCCCATCCCGGCATCGGTCATCGCCTGCACGACCTCGTAGGTGAGCGTGCCGGAGCGGCTGACGAGCCCCACCGATCCTTCCGCGTGGATGTTGCCGGGGATGATCCCGACCTTTGCCTGCCCGGGCGACGTGGCGCCGGGGCAGTTCGGACCGATGAGGCGCACGCGCTGCTCACGCAGCACGCGGTAGACGCGGAGCATGTCGAGGGCGGGAATGCCCTCGGTGATGCAAAAGACGAGACCGATGCCGCTCGCCGCCGCCTCGAGCATCGCGTCCGGCGCGAACGCGGCCGGGACGAAGATGCACGACGCGTTGGCGCCGGTCTCGTGCACCGCGTCGACCACGGTGTCGAAGACCGGCACCGCGCCGTCGAGCGCGGTCTGCCCGCCCTTGCCGGGCGTCACCCCGGCGACGATGTTCGTCCCGTACTCGAGCATCGCGCGCGAGTGGAACTCGCCCTCGCGACCGGTGATGCCCTGGACCAGCAGCCGCGTATCGGCGTTGACGAGGATGCTCATACGATCGCCCCGTTCGCGGCGGCGACCGCCTTGGCTGCCGCGTCGTCGAGCGAGTCGGCGGTGATGAGGTTCGCCTCGGCGAGGATCGGCTTCGCCTCGTCGCTGTTCGTGCCCACGATCCGCACCACCATCGGTACGTCGCGCTCGATGTTCGCGCGCGCCTCGACGATGCCCCGTGCGACCTCGTCGCCGCGGGTGATGCCACCGAAGATGTTGATGAGGATGGCGCGCACGTTCGGGTCGCCGAGGATGATCCGGAACGCCGCGGTGACCTTGTCCGCCTTCGCCCCGCCGCCGATGTCGAGGAAGTTGGCCGGCTCGCCACCGGCGAGCTTCACGAGATCCATCGTCGTCATGGCGAGGCCGGCACCGTTCACCATGCAGCCGATGCTGCCGTCGAGCTTGATGAAGCTGATGCCCGCCTCGCGCGCCGCGATCTCGGCCGGCTCCTCCTCGTTGCGGTCGCGCATCGCCTCGAGCTCGGGGTGCCGGTAGAGCGCCGAGTCGTCGAGCACGATCTTGGCGTCGAGGGCGAGCAGGCGGCCGTCGTCGGTCACCACGAGCGGGTTGATCTCGGCGAGGTCGGCGTCAGAGCCGACGAAGGCCGTGTACAGGCCGCGCAGCACGGCCGCGAAGTCCTTGCGAAGCTCCGGCGGCAGCCCCAGGAAGAAGGACGCCCGCCGCACGTCGTGGTCCTGGAGCCCGAGCAGGGGATGCAGCGCGAGGCGGAGGATG
>JBBQMC010000222.1:0-2656 GCA_038328565.1 Candidatus Limnocylindria bacterium | reverse complement strand
CGCCGGCTTCGACCTCGATGTCTTCCAGCTTGTTCCCGACCACCTGCTCGCGGCCGTCGGCGCGGCGTAGCAGCTTGGTCGCGCGCGCGCCGGGCGCGCCGCCATTGACCCCCCAGGGCGGCACGAACCAGCGGTCGTCGTGGATCGCGACGACGCCGGGTTCGAGGAAGCGGTAGGTCATGTGGATGCCGTTGCCGCCGCGGTGGAGGCCCGCCCCGCCGCTGTCGGGCACCGTCTCGTAGCGCTCGATGCTGAGCGGGAAGTAGCGTTCGAGGAACTCGTTGGGCACGTTGGTGAAACCGGGCCACAGTGAATGCCCGTCCGGCCCGTCGCCCATCGGTCGCCCGGGCACGCCGCCGAAACCGATCTGGAACAGCTGGAACCACTTCCCGTCGGAATCGACGCCCGAATAGAACAGGTGCGGCGACGACGAGAAGCCGGCGGCGTTGAGGAACTCCGGTGTACGCTGGCCGAGCAGCCCGCCGAGGATGTCGAAGATGCGCCCTAGCGCATGCGTCCGCCCGGACAGCGCCGCCGGGAATTTCGGCTTGAGCAGTGAGCCCTCGGGGATGCGGACTTCGATCAGGTCGTAGAAGCCATCGTTGAACAGGATAGCGGGATCGAAGACCATGATCATGTAGATACCGAAGAACATCTTGAACATGTTCTCGTTGAGATAGAAATTGATCGACGCATCCGACTGGGGGTCGGTGCCGGCGAAATCGAGGATGACCTTATCGCCCTCGCGCCGCATCGTGCATTTGATCCGGTACGGACCATAGCCCATGCCGTCGTCACAGATATAATCCTCGAAGCTGACCGGCTCCTCGCCGATCGAGGTCGCGATCAGGGTCTTCATGGCGCGATGGTTGCGCGCCAGCAGCTCCTCGGTCGCCGCCACGTACAGGTCGTCGCCGAAGCGCTCGCTCAGCTCCAGCACCCGGCGTGCCGCGACCCGGCACGACGCGATCAGTGCGTTGAGATCGGCGCGGCACCAGTCGGGCTTGCGGGTCTGGTGCATGACCAGTGTGATCAGATCCTCATTATAGACACCCTTGCGCCAGATCTTGACTGGCGGGATGCGGACGCCCTCCTCGAAGATCGAATGCGCGTCGATCGGCATCGAGCCGGCGACCTTGCCGCCGATGTCGCTTTGGTGGCCGAACATCGCGGTCCAGCCGATCAGCCGCCCGGTCTTGTAGACCGGCAGCAGCACCAGCCAGTCGTTGGAGTGGCTGATCGCCCCCTCGACCGAATACGGGTCGGACAGGAAGAACATATCCCCATCCTCGACCGTGCCCGAATAGCCGTCGAGGAAGCCGCCAATGAAGCTGCCGAACTGGCCGACGATCATCCGGCCCTGCCGGTCGGCGATCAGCGGGAAGCTGTCGCCCTGCTCACGGATGCCCGGCGACATCGCGGTGCGAACCAGCGTCGCGTCCATCTCGACACGGGCGTTTCGCAGCGCGTTCTCGATGATGTCGAGGGTGACTGGATCGATGGCGACCTTGCCAAACGGGGTGGTCGACGTCTCGATGATTGTGGCGGGCATCAGCTGGCCTCCGGCCGGATGAGGATATTGCCGACGTGGTCGACGGTGCCGGCGTGGCCACTCTCGATCAGTGTCGTCGAGTCCATCTCGATGACGATGGCGGGGCCGGGGACGATGTCGCCGGCGCGCAGCTTCGCGCGGTCGTAGATGACGGCGGGCTGCATGCGCCCGTCCATCCACAATTCGTGATCGCGGAGCTTGGCCGCGATGAGCGAGCCATCGCCCTTCTCCAGCGGCGCGGCGGGCAGGTCGAGCGTCCGCCCGAGCGCGACGGCGCGCAGGTTCACGATCTCATGCGGGCTGGCCCTGTTGAAGGTGAACAGCCGCCGGTGTTCCTCGTCGAAGCGCGCCAGCAGGCCGGCGATGCCGTCGGCGCGCAGCACGTCGGGAGTGATCGTCATCGGCACCTCGAACGCCTGGCCCTCATAGCGCACGTCGATCTCGAACAGGCTGGTCACTTCCGCCGCCGGAACGCCCTCGGCGACCAGTTCGGCGATGGTAGCGGCCGCCATCGCCTCGAGCGCGCCGAGCAGGTCGGCTTCGCTGGTGTCGCAGGCCAGGCGGGCAAACGACCGCGCCGCCTCGGTCCGCATCCGGGTCGTCGCGTCGCCCAGCGCGCACAGCACGCCGGGCGAGACCGGCGACACGGCAGGCCACGATCCCATCAGGCGCGCAACCGCGTTGACGTGGAGCGGTCCTGCCCCGCCGAAGCCCATCAGGGCGAAGTCGCGGGGATCGTAGCCCTGCTGGACCGAGATCATGCGGAGTGCGCCGAACATGTTCTCGTTGACGATGTCGATGATGCCGCGTGCCGCCGCCATCAGGTCGATGCCCATCGCGTCGGCGATGGTCTGCACCGCCGTGGTCGCAGCGGCCCGGTCAAGGCGGAACGCGCCGCCGAGCAAATTCTCGGGCAGGTAGCCGAGCACGACGTTGGCGTCGGTCACCGTCGGCAGCACGCCGCCCTTGCCGTAGGCGGCCGGGCCCGGCACCGCGCCCGCCGACTGCGGGCCGACACGCAGCGCGCCGGTCAGTTCGGGCACGGTCGCGATCGAGCCGCCGCCGGCGCCGACCGTCTTCACGTCGAGTGACGAGGCACGCACC
>JBBQMC010000221.1:0-2681 GCA_038328565.1 Candidatus Limnocylindria bacterium | reverse complement strand
CATCCCCGCCGCGCTCATGGAGGCCCTGGAAGCCTTGGTCGTCTGACTCCGCGAGCGCCTAGGATGGCCGCGTGATCGCGCTCGGCATCGATCCCGGCACCGCCATCTGCGGCTTCGGCGTCGTGGCGCTCGAGGGCGGGCGGCTGCGCATGGTCGACGCCGGCGTGGTGCGGACCGCATCCACCCAGACCGATGGCTCGCGGCTCGTGGAGCTCCACCGGGCACTCGGCGCGCTCGTCAGCGAGCATCGGCCCGACGTGGTCGCGATCGAGCGCCTCTTCTTCCAGCGCAACGTGCAGACCGCGATGGCCGTCGGCCAGGCGCGCGGCGTGGCGCTCCTCGTGGCGGCCGAGGCGGAGCTCCCGGTCGACGAGCCGACGCCGAACGAGGTGAAGCTCGCGGTCTGCGGCAGCGGCAACGCCGACAAGCGCCAGGTCGCGGAGATGGTCGAGCGGCTGCTCGAGGTGAGCCTCGCCGGCGTGCCCGACGACGCGACCGATGCGCTGGCGGCGGCGATCGGCGCCGCCTATCGGTCCATGAGCACGGCCCGCGCGGTGGCGCGGTGATCGGCTCGCTGCGTGGCGAGGTCGCGCACCTTGGGCTGGATCACGCGCTCATCGAGGTCGGCGGCATCGGCTATCGGGTCGTCGCCGGCCCCGCGTTGCTCGCGAAGCTGCGACCCGGGACGCAGGCACGCGTCTACACCCACCACCTGGTACGCGAGGACCAACAGGCGCTCTTCGGCTTTGCGAGCACGGAGGAGCTCGCCTTCTTCGAGCTGCTCATGACGGTGAGCCAGGTGGGGCCGCGCCTCGCGCTGGCGATCGTGAGCGCGCACCCGGTCACGAAGCTTCAGCTCGGGATCATCGGTGACGACGTCGATCTCTTCACCTCGGTGAGCGGCGTCGGCCGCAAGACGGCGCAGCGGATCATCCTCGAGCTCCAGGAGAAGGTCCACGCGGCGGGGATCGCGGGCGGTGGCGCAGGTGGCGCGGCGGACTCCGACGTCGTGGCGGCGCTCGAGTCCCTCGGCTACACGGCCTCGGAGGCGCGACGGGCGGCCGGCGCAGTGGCGGGCGGCGACGCGGCGCTCGATGCGCGCATCAAGGCTGCGCTCCAGGAGCTCGCCCGCGGCCGATAAGCCACGCTATAAGGCGCCGGAGCCCGGCTGACGGATGACGTTGCCGCCTGCGAAATCGCTCGAAGGCGCACCTTGGCCAACGGCCCTCTTGTCAACGTCGCGCCGCGGCTCCTCGTGAGGAGCACCACACTGTGGTTACGCGCGCCGTCGGGTGCGGATGCGGCGGCGATCATCGCCCTCTGCCAGGCATCGAGCTGACCTCGACGATTTCCCGCCTATTCTCCGTCGGTGATGCCCTCGCGGCGCAGGACGAGGCCGATGTGCCCGTATGGCGGCCGCGGGTCGGCGTACGTCCGCACCCGCGGATCACGCTCCGACACGGCTCCCTCGTCCCACAGCCGGTTCTGGGTGTCGAAGCTGACCTCGGCGAGGTGTGGCCAGCGCTCGAGCATCCGGTTCCCGATCTCGTGGACGAGATGCTGGATCGAGAGGCTGACGAAGTCGTGGAATACGGCCGCGGCGAGGTCGGAGACCTGCTCGCCGGCCACGTAGCGCGCCGCGTCGAGGCCAAGGGCGTCGCCGGCATCGGTGTACCGCCAGCCGAGATCGGCCCAGACGTAGAGCGGGCGGTCGGGGCGGTCGGGCAGGGTCGTGTGCTCGTCGCGCGCGAAGTCGGCGAACGCGGAGCCGGTGATCTTGATCAGCTGGAGCGAGCGGCGGCCGCACGCGTGCTCAGCGATGCGGATCCCGCCCGCGCCGTCGCGCTCGAGCTCGAGCCGGGCGGTGCCGCGCTCACCCCGGTCCCGGGCGAATAGCCGGTCCGACTGGCCGAAGCCGTCCTCGGCCGGCACCACGGCGGCGGGAAACGGCAGCTCCTCGCCGGTGATCGTCAGCGTGGCCATGTGCGGGTAGGTCGCGAGGAACTCGGAGCCGACCTCGTGGAGCCACAGCTCGAGCGTGCGGGCTCGAGCGCGGAGCGACGCGTCGTGGATGAAGTTCTTCATCGTGTCGGTGGCGACCACCATCCGGTTGTCCCCGTGCTCGTAGGCCGGCCAGAAGTCCTCGCCATGGACGACCACCTCGATCGCGGCGCCAGTCAGGATGTTCTCGCGGCCACCGAACGGCGACTCCGGGATGCGGGTGACGCCCTCGAGCGGCTCCGCAAACGTGCGGTAGACCTTGACGTCGGCCTTCCCGTACTGGATCTCGTGCTCCATCGCCTGACCGATACCTCCGCTCGTCCTAGCCGCGCAGCCGCGCCAGGCGGTCCGCGGCGATGTCGACGCAGTCGTCCACCGCCCGCCGCAGCTCGACGTCCGTCGCGTTGCGCAGCCCGACCTCGATGAGGGGAATGATCGCGGACCGCGGCCGGCCAGCGACGAACACCGCGTAGCGGAAGCCGTGGACCCGCTCGTACGCGTCGTTCAGCCATTCGAGCTCCTCCGCCACCCGTGCGGCCTCCGCGTCGGCGGCGCGGTCGTCGTCCGCGTACCCCTGCTCCGCCTGGCTGAGCTCGGAGACCGATGCCGGCGCGGCGCCGATCCGCGGATGGGGCGCCACGGCCGGCGCGGCAGCGGAAGACGCCGCCGTGGGCGCCAAC
>JBBQMC010000220.1:0-2694 GCA_038328565.1 Candidatus Limnocylindria bacterium | reverse complement strand
ATCTCGTCGAGCAGCTCACGGAGGCCGTTCTCGACGAACCAATGGAACGAGATCGTCTGGGTCTGGATCAGATTCGGGAGGGGAAGGACCTCCGGAATGTGCGAGAAGTTCTCACGGCGCGGGGCCAGCTCAAATCGGCTGACCTGCTCGGCCAAAGCCATTCAGGACTCCTTGAAAAGGGCATAGTGGGACGCGGACACGCGAAAGAGGAGTATACCCCATTGGGGCGCTTCGTCAACTGAAGCGCCCCAACGATCGGAGCTCAGCGCAGGGCGAAGGCCCAGGCCTCGATCGGGGCGTAGTGCTCGACGCGCTCGGTGAGCGCGATGGCGCCGTCGGTTGGCAGCTCGAGCGCGCGCGCCGCTCCATCGGTGACGAGCACGTACGCGCCATGGCCGATCCGCGCCGCAGCCCCGTTCTTCAGCAGGCGATGCGCCATCACGACGTCCGCCCCGGTGACCTCGCGGCTGCCGGCGATGGACTGGACGACGTATGGACCGGCATGGAGCACGAACTTGAGGTCGAGCGCATCGGCACGCTGGCAGGCGTCGCAGGTGCACGTCCACACGTCGCCGGCGGAGGCGAGCCGTGCCCTGAAGTCCGCGTAGCAGTGGCGCAGGCAGGCGAACAGCTCCGCCCCGCGCGGGATCTCGCCGTCCCGCGTGCCGATGGCGAAGACGGCGTCACCCTCGAGCTTGGCGAGGGTGAAGGGCGGCACGATCGTCGTGACGATCCCGTCGAGCAGGCTCGACATGAGCGCATACCCCTTCGGCACCGCGCCGCCGGCGAACGCGTCGTCGCGATGCGCGCCGGCCACGTCCTGGAGGAACACGGTGTAGCCGCTGATGTCGGCGAGCAGGAGCGGGCCGTCGGCGGCCTGCGGGGGCGAGATCGTGGTCATGACGTGCGCCGCTCGCCGTTGACGGCCTTCTTGCGATCCCCCGCCGGCAGGATCCGCTTCCGCAGCCGCATGCCGGTCGGCGTCACCTCGACCAGCTCGTCGGCGGCGATGAACTCGATCGCCGACTCGAGGGTGAGGCGTCGCGGCGGCGTCAGGCGCAGCGCGTCGTCATGGGTGTGGGTGCGCATGTTCGTCAGTTGCTTCGTCCGCGTCGCGTTGACCGCCATGTCGTCCGATCGCGCGTTCTCGCCGATGATCATGCCCTCGTACACCTCGACCCCGGCCCCGATGAACAGCTCACCCCGCTCCTCGAGGCCGATCATGCCGTAGGCGTTCGAGACGCCGGCCCGATCGGCCACCAGCACGCCGTTCGTGCGGTGCGTCACCTCGCCGGCCCACGGGCCGTAGCCCTCGCCGAGCTGGTGCATGAGCGCCGTGCCACGGGTGTCGGTCATGAGCTGGCCGCGATAGCCGATGAGCCCGCGGACCGGAATGATGAACTCGAGCCGGACCCTGCCGTCGGCATCGGTGCTCATCTGCTCGAGGCGGCCCTGGCGACCGGCGAGCGCGGTCTGGACGGCGCCGATGTGCTCCGGCGGGATGTCGATCGTCACTCGTTCGTACGGCTCCTGGGTCGCGCCGTCGACCTGGTGGAGGATAACCTCGGGGCGCGAGATGGTGAGCTCGTAGCCCTCGCGGCGCATCTGCTCGATGAGGACCGCGAGCTGCAGCTCGCCGCGCCCGCGCACCTCGAACGTGTCGGCCGACTCGGTCGCGCTCACCTCGATCGACACGTTGCCGAGCACCTCGCGCTCGAGGCGCGCCTTGATCTGGCGGCTGGTGACGTAGCGCCCGTCGCGGCCGGAGAGGGGCGACGTGTTCACGCCGAACGTCATCCGCAGGGTCGGCGCGTCGACGTCGAGGCGCGGCAGCGGGCGCGGATCGGCGGGATCGGTGATCGTGTCGCCGATCGTGATCTCGGGCAGGCCGGCGAGGGCGACGATCTCGCCCGCGCTCGCCTCGGTCAGGTCGACGCGCTCGACGCCGCGCGCCGTCTGGAGGGTCGTGACCGTCCCCGAGAGGGTGATCGTGCGGCCGGGCTCGATGGCGCCGGCGGTGTCCTCCGCCTCCTCGCGGACGACGACCACGCGCTGACCGATGCGCACCGTTCCGTTCCGGATGCGGCCGACCGCCATGCGGCCGACGTAGTCGTTCGCCGCGAGGGAGGTGACGAGCAGCTGGAGGGGGTGGCCGGGCTCGTGGATCGGCGCCGGCGTGACCTCGACGATGAGGTCGAGCAGCGGCCGCAGGTCCGTGCCGGGGACGGCGAGGTCGCGCGTCGCGGTGCCCGCCTTCGCGTTCGTGTAGACGACCGGGAACTCGATCTGGTGCTCGTCGGCGCCGAGGTCGATGAACAGCTCGTAGACCGCGTCGAGCACCTCCGCCGGCCGGGCGTCGCTGCGGTCGATCTTGTTCAGTGCGACGATGACCGGCAGCCGCCGCTCCATCGCCTTGGCGAGCACGTAGCGGGTCTGCGGCAGCGGCCCCTCCGACGCGTCGACGAGGAGGAGGACCGCGTCGACCATGAGGAGGCCGCGCTCGACCTCCCCGCCGAAATCGGCGTGGCCCGGGGTGTCGACGATGTTGAGTCGCGTGCCGTCGTAGTCCACCGCCGTCTGCTTGGCGAGGATGGTGATGCCCTTCTCGCGCTCGAGGTCGCCCGAGTCGAGGATGCGGTCGACCACGGCCTCGTTGGCGCGGAACGCACCGGTCTGGCGAAGCAGGCCATCGAC
>JBBQMC010000219.1:0-2699 GCA_038328565.1 Candidatus Limnocylindria bacterium | reverse complement strand
CCTCCCAGACGTCGCGATATGCCTGCTCCGTCCGGATGAGGAACCCCGCGCGGTCCGCGGTATCGCGATAGATCCGGTAGAACTCGCCCAGGCGGTCGCCCTCGGCATCGACCACCACCACCCCGCCGGCCTTCGCCTTGTTCACGTACTGGCGCCACTTCTTGCGCAGGTCGCCCCACAGGGCGTCCTCGTCTGGGCGGAGGTCGATGACACGGGTCGAAGCGGGCTGGATGGGCGGGGCCGGACGCCAGCCGGCCCCCGTCAGGGCGCGGCGGAGCGACCCGTCGGCGTCGAGCGGCCCGTCGAGCTCGATCTCGGGATCGATGCGGAGGTGCGAGACCCGCCCAGCGACGCCGGGCAGCTCCGTTCGGACCCGTTCTGTGAAGGCCCCGATCTCGTCAGCAGACCATGTCCGGGCGACGGGACCGCGCGGCGCATAGGCGAACGCCCACGGCAACGGCCGAGGTCGGCGGACGAGGATCTGCGCGCCGACACCGTCGGAGGCCCGGACCTGATGGGCGGCCCATCCGTTGACGGCCTTGACCTTCGCCCAGGCTTCGAGCTGGAGGTACGACCCCGGTTCGCTCGACTCGATGAAGGCGTCCCAGTCGTCTGCGTCGGCGGGTGCCGTCACGACTGGCGCGGGCGGCGGAGCGCGTCGACCATGATCTCGAAGATAGAGCGCAACTCCTCGATCCGCAAGGCGAGCGCGACGGCCACGAAGACCGCGCCGTACACGGCGCTCACGCTGACGAGGACACCGACGAGACCGGGCAACGCGGCGAACCCGCCAGCGCTCGGGTCGGGCGCCAGGGCCGGACCGACGATCCCGTGCACCACCTCTCCCGCGAGCGCCGCGAGCGCCGTCGCCGCGATCACCCGCAGACCTAGCCAGGCGACTGCCGCGAACCCGAGCTGCCCGACCCGCCGTCGCAGCAACACCACGAGGAGCGCGGCCTCGATCCAGGCCGCCAGGCCGATGGCGAGCGCGAGCCCCGGCAGCCCGAGGGGTCCGATGAACGTGACGGCCAGGCTCGTGTTCACGACCACCGCGAGGATCGCAGCACCGACCGGCGTCCGGGTGTCGTGGAGCGCGTAGAAGGCCCGCGCCAGGACCGTGATCAGGGCGTGCGCCACGAGGCCGACCAGGAACGCGAGCAATGTGGCCGCGGTCAGCTCGATCGCCGCGCGGTCGAAGCGGCCGAAGAGGACCGCGATGCCCTCGATCCGCAGGATCGCCGCAAGGACCGCGATGGGCAGCATCACGACCGTGAGGAACCGCAGAGCGCGGGTGAGCAGCGCCACGAATTCCTCGTGGTTGCCGGTCGCGACCTCGCGCGACATCGACGGGAACAGCACGACCGCGAGCGGCACCCCGATGACGCCGATGGGGATCTGGAGCAAGGTGAACGCGATCGCAAATGCGGCAACTGCGGCGGCGCCGAGCCCGGTGGCCAGCGAGGTCATCACGAGGAACGTGATCTGGCCCGCGCCGAGGCCGACCGCCCGAGGCGCCATGAGCGCCAGCGCCTTTCGCGCCAGGGCATCGGAGACGTCGATGATCGGCAGGTAGCGGAAACCGATGCTCCGTAACGGCGGCAGCTGGACGAGCAGGTGACCCAGGGAGCCGAGGACGATCCCGATCGCCAGCCCGACCGCACCCATCGACGGCGCCAGCGTGAACGCTGCCCCGATGATCGCGATGTTGTAGGCGATCGGCGCCAGCGCGGACGCCGCAAAGCGGCCCTTGGCGTTGAGCACGCTGGTAGCCACCGAACCCAGCGCCAGCATGATCGGGCTCAGGACCATGATCCGCGTCAGCTCGATCGTCCGGGCCATGGTCGTGGGGTCGAAGCCGCCGGTAAATAACGGCACGATCCTGTCGGCGAAGACGAGCACGATGAGACCGAGCAGCGCGAGTCCGATGAGCATGAGATTCGTGACGGTCGACACGATCCGCCACGCACGGTCATCGCCGTCGGTGGCGAGAACACCCGACAGGACCGGGATCAGCGCCGACGACAGCGCCCCGGCGGCCACCAGCTGGAACATCAGGTCCGGGATGCGGAAGGCCGCGAAGAACGCACCGAGGTCCGTCGAGACATCGGGCGGCAGGGCGTTCGCGATGACCACGAGGCGGGCCCAGCCGAGCACGCGCGAGACGAGGAACGCGCTCGAAACGATCAACCCGGCGCGGGCCAGGGTCCTCGCTGCGCTCATGCTCCTTCCTGGCGACGGGCACGCGGATGGGCGTCGCGGTAGGCCGCCGCGAGCCGCCCGGGCGACACGTGGGTGTAGATCTGGGTCGTCGCGAGGTTCTCGTGGCCGAGCAGCTCCTGGACGACGCGCAGGTCGGCCCCGCCGTCGAGCAGGTGCGTCGCGAATGAGTGGCGGAGGGTGTGCGGCGAAACCCCAAGGGGCAGGTCGGCGCGGCGGCACAATCGGTCGAGCCGGTAGCGCAGGCCGCGGACACCGAGCGGCGCGCCGTGGTGGTTGAGGAAGACCTGGGATGGGTCGGCGTCGGGGGCGGCCGCGCCCGCGCCCTCCCCGCACTTTCCGCCCGTGGCCCCCCCCGCGCCCGCGGTCAGCTGCCGGTCCAGCAGGATCGGCCGTCCGAGGTCCAGGTACGCGGCCAGGGCCGCAAGCGCCGGCCGGCCCAGTAGCCCGATCCGTTCCTTTCGTCCCTTGCCGATGACGCG
>JBBQMC010000218.1:0-2704 GCA_038328565.1 Candidatus Limnocylindria bacterium | reverse complement strand
CGGTCCGTGGCGCGGCGCCCGACAGCTCGGCCGCCATGCTGGCCGCGCCGGATGGCTCGATGACGAGCCGCGCCCGTGTCGCCAGCCTGCGCATCGCGTCGGCGATCTGCGCCTCGCTGACGGTGACGATCTCGTCGAGGTAGCGACGGAGGTGCTCCCACGGCAGGCGTCCGAGGTGGTTGACGCGCAGCCCGTCGGCCATGGTGCGCAGCGTGTCCGCCGCCGGCCACTCGACGATCCGGCCCTCCCGGAGGGAAGCCTGCGCGTCCGCGGCCAGCTCCGGCTCCACCCCGATGACCCGCGCTTCGGGCGCCAGCGCCTTCACGGCGGTCGCGACGCCGGACGACAGCCCGCCGCCGCTCACCGGCACGAGGACGCTCGTGACGTCCGGCAGGTCCTCGACGATCTCGAGCCCGCACGTCCCCTGGCCGGCGATGATCGCCGGGTCGTCGTATGGCTCGACCATCGTGTAGCCGTGCTCGTCGGCCAGTTCGAGCGCCTTCGCGTGCCGCTCCTCGCTCGCCGGGCCGGTGAAAACGATCTCGGCGCCGTCCCGCTCGACCCCGGCCACCTTCACCCGCGGCGCGTCGTCGGGCATGACGATCACGGCCCGGATGCCGCGGAGCCGCGCGGCGCGCGCCACCGCCTGCGCGTGGTTGCCGCTCGAGTACGTGATGACGCCGCGCCGGCGCTCGGCGTCGGACAGGGTCGCGATCCGGTTGTAGGCGCCGCGGATCTTGAATGCGCCGATCGGCTGGAGGCTCTCCGGCTTCAGCCACGTGCGGTCGTCCCACGGGAGGAGGGGCGTCCGCACCGCGACGCCCCGCAGCCGCTCAGCCGCGGCCCGGATGTCGTCGATCGTCACCAGCTGCTCCACGGACCGATGCTACCCGGGCCTGACGCGATGAGGTCGGCATCGGCGCCTACAATCGGACGACGTGAAGCGCATCGGATTCCTCTCGTTCGGCCATTGGTCGACGACCCCCTACTCGCAGGTCCGCTCGGGTGCCGACGCGCTCACGCAGTCGATCGAGCTCGCGGTCGCCGCCGAGGAGCTCGGCGCGGACGGCGCGTACTTCCGCGTCCACCACTTCGCCCAGCAGCTCGCGTCACCGTTCCCGCTGCTCGCCGCGATCGGGGCGCGGACGTCCCGCATCGAGATCGGTACGGCCGTGATCGACATGCGCTACGAGAACCCGTTCTACATGGCGGAGGATGCCGGGGCGGCCGACCTCATCGCCGGCGGCCGCCTCCAGCTCGGGATCAGCCGCGGGTCGCCGGAGCAGGTGATCGACGGCTACCGCCACTTCGGCCACATCCCGGCCGACGGGGAGGACGACGGCGACATGGCGCGGCGCAACGCGGAAGAATTCCTCAGCCTGCTCGGCGGCGAGGGCTTCGCCGAGCCGAACCCGCGACCGATGTTCCCGAATCCGCCCGGCCTCCTCCGCCTCGAGCCGCACTCGCCAGGGCTGCGCGAGCGCATCTGGTGGGGCGCCGGGTCGAATGCGACGGCCGCCTGGGCGGCACAGCTCGGGATGCACATGATGACCTCGACCCTGAAGTTCGACGAGGGCGGCCAGCCGCTCCACGTCCAGCAGGCCGAGCAGATCGCGGCGTTCCGGGAGGCGTGGCGGGCCGCCGGCAACGAGGGTGAGGGGCGCGTCTCGGTGAGCCGCAGCATCTTCCCCCTCGTCGATGAGCGTGACCGGCAGTACTTCGGCCGCAGCCAGCACGAGACCGATCAGATTGGCTACCTCGACGAGCGCACCCGCGCGGTGTTCGGCCGGACGTACGCCGCCGAGCCCGACATCCTCGTCGCGGAGCTGGCGCAGGACACCGCCATCGCGGCCGCGGACACGCTGCTCCTCACCGTCCCGAACCAGCTCGGTGTCGACTACAACGCGCACGTGATCGAGAGCATCCTCCGCCACGTCGCACCCGGGCTCGGCTGGCGCTGACGTCCGCGCCGGCGCCGGTCGCAAACAAGTGTTCGGGTCTTCCGAACAGTTGCGAACGCGCTGACCTGGGTCAGGGCGTGGCGATGATGCGGTACACGAATCCAGCCTTGTCGTCGCCGACGTAGAGCTCACCGTCGGCGCCCGCCGCGAGGCTGGCAGGCTCCTGTGGAAGACGCACGCCAGACCGATGGGCACGGCCAGCGCGAGCACGCCCACGAGCGCGAGGTTGCGGACCCGGCGCATCGGCCCGGGGCTGCGACCTACAGGTTGCCGCGCCGTGCCTGCTCGATCTCGATCGCCTCGAAGAGGGCCTTGAAGTTGCCGACCCCGAAGCCACGGGACCCGTGGCGCTCGATGATCTCGAAGAAGAACGTGGGCCGATCCTGGACCGGGCGCGTGAAGATCTGGAGGAGGTAGCCCTCCTCGTCGCGATCGGCCTCGATGCCGAGCTCCTCGAGCGTCTCGATCGCCACGCCAACGTCGCCGACTCGCTCAGGCAATCCCTCGTAGTAGGCGTGCGGCATGCCGAGGAACTCGACACCACGTTCGCGGAGGGCGCGCACGGTCCCGACGATGTCCTCGGTGCGCAGCGCGATGTGCTGCGTCCCGGCGTCGAGGTAGTAGTCGAGGAACTCCTGGATCTGGCTCTTCTTCTTCCCCGCCGCTGGCTCATTGATCGGGAACTTGATGCGCCCGTTGCCGTTCGTCATGACCTTGCTCATCAGGGCCGAGTACTCGGTGTG
>JBBQMC010000217.1:0-2746 GCA_038328565.1 Candidatus Limnocylindria bacterium | reverse complement strand
AGCATCGCCTCGTAGTTCCGGCCCCACATGATCTTGTTCATGATCGGGTAGGAGGACTCGAAGGTCGCCGTCTGCATGGCGTTGGCGGCCATCAGCCCCGGCCCGATGAAGTCGATGAAGGTGATCCCGTTGAACGCGGCGCTGTTCGCGGTGTTCACCAGTCCACCGATACCCAGGCCCATGGCGGTGAGGAACATCAGCGGCTGGAGGAAGCCGAAGAACAGGCTCCGATACCAGATCTTGCGGTAGACGAGCCAGTTGCGGCGGAAGACGCGCGAGGCGGGCTGGACGAGCAGCGTCATCGGTCCTACTCGATCAGCGTTCGCCCGGTGAGGCGCAGGAAGACGTCCTCCAGGCTCGAGCGCCGGACGAAGGCACCGGTGAGATGGATGTGCTGCGCGTGGATCGCCTCCAGCGCGCGCTCCCCGTCATTCGTGTAGAGGAGGAGCCGGTCGGGAAGCTCCTCGATGCGATCCGCCAGCCCGTCGAGCGCCCCGTTCAGCCCGGCGCGCACGTCGTCTGGGATCCGGAGCTCGAGGACCTCCTTCGTGCTGTAGCGGTCGATCAGCTCGCGCGGCGATCCCTCAGCCACGATCTTTGCCTTGTCCATCACCACCAGCCGATCGCAGAGCTGCTCGGCCTCGTCCATGTAGTGGGTCGTGATGATGAGCGTGGCGCCCCGCTGCTTCAGGCGGTAGAGGCGGTCCCAGAGGAGGTGGCGCGCCTGCGGGTCCAGCCCCGTCGTCGGCTCGTCGAGGATGACGAGCTCCGGCTCGTTGATGAGCGCCCGGGCAATCGTCAGGCGGCGCTTCATGCCACCGGAGAGCGGCTCCACCTGGTCCTTGGCGCGCTCGTCGAGCTGGACGAACTGGAGCAGCTCGTCCGCGCGCTCGCGCGCGACCTTGCCGGGGATGTCGAAGTAGCGCGCGTACATCTCGAGGTTCTCGCGCACCGTGAGCTCGGTGTCGAGGTTGTCGATCTGCGGCACGACGCCGAGGCGCGCCTTGATCTCGCGCGGGTGGGTGCGCGGGTCCATGCCGATCACGCTCAGGTCGCCGGAGGTCACCGGGCTGGAGCAGGCGATCATCCGCATCGTCGAGGTCTTCCCCGCGCCGTTCGGCCCGAGGAAGCCGAACGCCTGTCCCTTGTGCACGTCGAACTCGATGCCGTCGACGGCGGTGAAGTCGCCGAACCGCTTCGTCAGGTCGCGGGCATGGACAAGGGAGGGGCTGCTGCTCATGGGGCTCGCCATTCTAGACCGATGGTGGACCGATTTCTCATCGGTCCGTCGCGTGCCCTAGCGTGCGCGATCCTCGATCTCCCAGGCGTGGTCGAGCGCATGCCACGCCGTTCGGCGGGCCCAGAAGCGCGGCGTCCACGGCTTTTTCGTGTTGGCCGGGTCGGCGACTGGGGCGCCCGTCGCGCGCGCCTCGAAGACGGCGAGCGCCAGCTCGCGGATCACCTTCGTGCGGGCGGCGACGCTCGTCGGCTCCTTCGGGCGGCGGGTGCCCAGCGCGCCGAGATAGCCCTCCTCCGCTTCGAGGATGTGGGCAATCATCTTCGTGAGTGTCCGCCCGCCGCCACGCGGACCCTTCGCCAGCTCCTTGCCGCGGTTTGCGGCCGCGACCTCGTCCAACGCCGACCACGCGGCCCGGACGAAGCCGATGAGCCGCTTCCGTTCCGTCGAGGAGAGTGGGCGATCGTCGGCCGGCAGCCGCCCCTCGGGCGCGCCGAAGTCGGTCGTCGCGCCACCGCTCACCCGCGCGACGATGTCGAATGATGGCGCGCCACGCGGCAGGGCGTGCCGCGCGCGGCTCGCGACGGGGGCGTATCGATCCCGGTAGGCGGCGAGCGCCTCGAGCGCCTGCTCCTCCGTCTTGCCGCTGCGCGCCCAGCCGGGGTAGTCGACCGCGGCGGCGAAGACGCGCTTCGACGCCGATTCGACGGAGACCTTGACCTTCGCCACGCTCAAGTCAGGCGGACCACGTCTCGCCGGGCTCGAGGCGGATGACGTCGGCGGAGGTGTGCGCCGCCAGCTCGTCGGGGGTGCCGGCCAGGGCCGGGAACGTGCCGAAGTGGACCGGGACCACGGTCGAGGCGCCGACGAGGTCCGCCGCGCGCGCGGCGTCGCGCGGTCCCATCGTGTAGTGCCCGCCGATCGGCAGGACGGCGATCGACGGCGCCCAGCGCTCGCGGACGAGGCCCATGTCGCCGAACAGGTCGGTGTCGCCGCTGTGGTAGACGACCGTGCCGTCCTCGAAGGTGAGGACCCAGCCCCAGCAACCGAGGTCGCGGGTCAGCTGCGGCTCGCCGCCGGTGAGCGTGGCGCCACCGGAGTGCTCGGCATGGACCATCGAGAAGCCGATGCCGGCCGCCTCGAACGTGCCGCCCTTGTTCATTCCGACCGCATCGATCCCGACGCCGGCGAGGAAGAGGCTCATCTCGTGGCTGCAGACGACGGCTGTCCCCTCGTGCGCATCGGCAAGGAGCGTGATCTCGCGGCAATCCTCCCCGACGTGGTCGAAATGGCCATGCGTCGGAGCCACGACATCGGCACGTTCCGGGCTCGCATAGGCGGCGGGATACGTCGGGCCGCCGGTCCATCGGTCCACCCACACGTGGACGCCCTCCGGGGACCGATAGAGCACGCCAGCGTGCCCGAGCCAGGTGATCTGCAGGTTCGCCACGGACGAGCTCCTCAACTGCGGTCGCGCCGAGATCGTACCTGCAGCAGGACCGATGCCGA
>JBBQMC010000216.1:0-2776 GCA_038328565.1 Candidatus Limnocylindria bacterium | reverse complement strand
CATGGCCCTCACCGCGGTCCGCTTCGCGCTTCTGGCCGGACCGATCTGCTCCGCAATCGCCGCCATCCACCTGTCGCCGCGCATCGCCGCCTGGCGGCCGCTCGCCGGGCTGGGACGAGTTGCGGCGCGAATGAGTCGTCCGCCGCGCGGTGGGCTCGGGACCGTGAACCTCGTGCTCGCCGGCGTGGTGCTCGTCGCCGGGGTCGCGGTGGCGGCCGCGCGCGTCACGCCGGACGTGCAGGCGCGCGAGATCGCGGCCGCGATGCCCGAGGCGGCGGCGGCGTGGCTGCGCGCCCACGACCCGGCGGCACGCATCTTCAACGTCTACGCGTGGGGCGGGTACCTCGGGAGGGAGCTGCCGGCGGCGCGCGTCTACATCGACGGCCGCTCGGACATCTACGGCGACGCGCCGATCCGCGCCTATGCGCGGGCGATCTCCCTGGCCGACGATCCCGCGCCGCTGCTCACCGCGGCGAACGTGGACGCGGTGGTCTTCTGGCCCACCTCCGACTTCGCCGGCTGGCTCGATGCCCATGGCTGGCGCCGCGTCCACGCCGACCCGGTGGCGGTCATCTGGATGCGCTGAGGCGCCGCGGCTGAGCACGCGCGCATTCGCCGGGTAGTACGTTCGGCGCCCTTAGTACTGTTGACCGTACGCACACGCGGCCGACAGCATGGCCGTCGCGTCCGGTACTGGTCCGGACCCGTACCACCTGTCGTTGGAGCTGCCTGAACCGCTCGTGTCGAACACCCCGTCCGATCCCACCGCCGTCGAGACGTTCGAACGCACGTACGCCGAGGCCACCGAGAGCGTGCGCCGCGAGGTGCTGCGCATGCGCGAGAAGGCCGAGCGCTTCCGTGAGCAGTACCGGGCCCAGCTGACCGATTGGATGGCGCTCCGCGCCAGCATCGACCACCGATCCGGCGGCAGCACAACGCGCGGCACCGCCGACTCGCTCCGCGCCGAGTACGACCGCGTCGGACGCGAGCTCGCCGTCTTCCAGTCGCGCCTCAAGCGGCTCGACACCGCGGCCCGTGGCGTGGAGCTCCTCGCGAACTACCTCGACAACCCCGACCCCACCGCGGGCGAGCCCACGCTCGCCGAGGCGGAGACGTCGCCGGCCGCGCAGACGCTCCGCGTCATCGCCGCCCAGGAGGCGGAGCGGATGCGGCTCGCCGAGGAGGTCCACGACGGGCCGGCGCAGGTCCTCACGAACGCAATCTTCCAGGTCGAGTACCTCGACCGCGTGCTCGAGAGCGAGCCGGTGACGGCGCGCGCGGAGCTGGCGTTCCTGCGCGACATGCTGCGCGAAGGCCTCGACGAGGTGCGCGGCTTCATCGCCGAGCTGCGGCCACCGCCCTCGGACCTCGGCCTCGGGCAGGGCATCACCGCTGCCGCCGCCGAATTCAGCAACCGCACCGGGATCCGGGTTGCGGTCGACGTGCCGGGCATCGATACCCGGCTGACACCCGACGCGAAGGCATCGGTCCTTCGCATCATCCAGGAGGCGCTCCAGAACGTGCGCAAGCACGCTGCCGCCAGCGAGGTCTCCATCGGTCTCGATGGCGATCGGCTGGCGATCGCCGACAACGGCCGTGGCTTCGACGTCATGCGCCTGGCCAGCGGGGCGACCCGCAACTTCGGGCTCCAGTTCATGCGCCAGCGGGCCGAGCTGATGGGCTCATCTCTGCAGATCGAATCCCGGCAGGGCGAGGGAACCCGAATCCTCGTCCGCCTGCCGGGCTCGTCGAGCCACAAGGAGGAGTCATGACCGATACCCAGACCGAGCGCCGGCGCGGAGGCGACCGCCGCAGCGGGGAGGGGGCCAAGACACGGGTCGTCATCGTCGACGGCCACACCCTGTTCCGGCGGGGCGTGCGCAACATCCTCGAGCTCGAGCCCGATCTCGAGGTGGTGGGCGAAGCCGGCACCGGGCGCGAGGCGCTCGAGGTGGTCCAGGACCTGACGCCGGACGTCGTCCTCATGGACCTCGGCCTGCCCGCCCCGAACGGCATCGAGACGACCCAGCGCCTGAAGCGCGAGCTGCCGCACACCGGCGTCATCGTGCTCGCCAACAATGACGACGAGGACCAGCTCTTCGACGCCATCAAGGCCGGGGCCGCCGCCTACGTCCTGAAGGACATCGACCCGACCGACCTCATCGGCATCATCCGCCGCGTTCGCTCGGGCGAGTACCTCATCAACGACAAGGTCTTCAGCAAGCCCGCCGTCGCCTCGCGCGTCCTCAAGGAGTTCCGCGAGCTCGCCGTCTACGGCAACGACGCGCAGCCGATCTTCGCGCCGCTCTCCCCGCGAGAGGTCGAGATCCTCGACAACATCGCGCAGGGCATGACGAACAAGCAGGTCGCCTACGCGCTGTCGATCAGCGAGCAGACGGTGAAGAACCACATGTCATCCATCCTGCGGAAGCTCTCCGTGAACGACCGCACCCAGGCTGTCGTGTATGCGATGCGCCAGGGCTGGATCAAGATCCCGGAGGATTGACCGATGGCGTGCGGCGCCGTGAGCGCCGCACGTACCAATCGCGATCGGTACCGGAGTGCCATGGCCTCCGTCGCCGGCCGCGATGACACTGTCCTGACGTCGGCACGGGTATCCGCGACGACGTTCATCTCGACGGGGACCGGCTCGCGAGGCCGGTACCCGGGTCTCCTCCTCCGGTGCGGGAGCCGCGCAGCAGCAGGCGCGGCTCCCTTTTCTTTGCCCGCGTCGGATCGCGTGGCCAGGCGCGGCTCCCTTTTCTTTGCCCGCGTC
>JBBQMC010000215.1:0-2860 GCA_038328565.1 Candidatus Limnocylindria bacterium | reverse complement strand
AGGCAGCCTACACAAACGGGATGGCATACGCGGTTGACGGAGGGGCAACAGCTGGGTACTTCTCCGCGAGCGCCGCTGAGCTGTGAGGAACCCATCACGGTCGAGGGGATCGCGATCAACCCGGGCGAAGTGATCAGATTCGGCACCGCTTGACCCACGGTGGGGTTGACCGTGTGTCGTCGCAGGCCCGACCTGCTCGAGGCCCGTGGCACCGAGACGGGCGCCTGCACAACCCTTTGCAACTCGGTACAGGTTCCGCCATGGCGGCCCTGCTGGCCGAGCGCGGGGCGCCGTCCGTCACGGCCTGTTCGAGCCGGGTATTGCGTTCGCTCCATTCGATGGCGAAAAATATCCTTCGGGAGGCCCCGGTACGCTGAGCTCGATGGACGCACTGCGAAGGTTCGCCGAGGATCCGATGGCCTACGTGCCGGCGGGCCCCGACGAGGAACGTATCGTCGATGAGCGTTTCATCGTGACGTTCTCCCCAGGGGCGCATTTCTGGTCGGTCTCCGTAGGACGGCTGCGTCTGGATCCCGATGGGGCGGCTGCAGCAGTGGCGGAGGTCCGCGGGTTCCTGCGTGCGCGAGACCGCGCCTCCTCCGTCTGGAGCGTGGGCGGCTCCTCCACGCCCGACGACCTCGCCGCCCGCCTGACCGGCCTGGGCATGGAGCTGGAGGGCACCTCGGACGTGCTCGTGCTGACACGGGCGCCCCTGCACTCCGCAGCCATCTTCGAGGTGCGGGAGGTGCGCTCGCTGCAGGATCTCCACGCCTGGATCGAGGTCTCCGCTCAGGGGTTCGGCTGGTCCGAGCAGGACCTGCAGGACGAGCGGGCTCGTGTGCCGCAGACGTGGCGAGCCGGGCAGGGCAACCCAGCCGTCTCGCGGCTCCTGGCGTTCGACGACGGCCGGCCCATCGCGGCCGGGCGAGCGGAACTCGCGCCTGAGGGGTTGTTCCTGGGCGGGGGAGCCACGCTCCCGTCGGATCGCCGGCGCGGGGCGATGACCGCACTCCTGGCCGCGGCCTGGGACGAGGCCGTGGGCCGCGGCACCCCGGCGTTGGTTACCTACGGCGGGGCAATGTCTGCCCCCATCCTTTCGAGCCTGGGCTTCGAGAAGATCGGTGAGATGGTCCATCTGATCGACCGGCTGTGAGCCACATGCCCCCACGTTCGACGATCGCGCATTGGTTCGACGGCAACTATGCCTCGGTCCGTGGCATCGGACGACTGAACCTTTCGCCGCGTCCACGCGAGTGGTGACTGAAGGCGCCTACCTGCGTAGCCGGACTTGGACGGAGGCCACATGGCGCTGAGCGGTCGTCAAGGCTGAGTCGATCGGGGGGTCACGGCCGAGCCGAACGCGGTCCAATCCAGATCAGGCCCGACCTGCGAGGCCAGTGTCGGTCCGAAGGTCCACCTCCAGGATTCATTCGCCCTGTCCGCACTAACGGCCTAGCAGCGACTCAGTTCTTGCTGGATCGTTCACGCGCTGCCAGGAGGTCCTTGACTGCGCGCAGCCGCTCGAAGGCCTCGCCCGCCGCCTCGACCCGTGCGCGGGCGGCGTGAGGGTCGCCGAGCGCGAGCGACGCGTCGGCGACGAACAGGTCCGTCCGGGCTCGCTCCCAAACCGCGCCGATCTCGGCGAATGTCGCGCTCGCGTTGCGGAGGAGGTCGGCGGCGCGTGGCGCATCGCCGGCGGCGAGCGCCGCGCGTCCCTCGAGCCGGTCGGCGAAGGCCGGGAGGGCGACGAGCTGCCCGCCGACCGCCTGCGCCCGCATCCGCTCGAGGAGCCCGGGAACCTCGTCCCACCGCCCCTCTGCGGCGAGGAGCTCGGCCAGGGTTTCGAGGAGGGAGCCGGCGTGGACCCGCCACTGGTACGGCGGAGGGTCGAGGATGCGGCGCGCCTTCGTGAGCTCCCCGCGTTCGACGAGCAGCCGGCCCAGCCACGGCACCAACCGCGCGGACTCCCGGCCGGCGAGGGGGACGAGGTAGCCCAGCATCTCGTCGACGGGAAGCCCTTCCCCTCGAGACTCGAACACCATTCCCGCGGCGCAGAAGGCGTTGGAGCAGAAGTACGGAGGATCCTCACGCCGCTCGTCGAGCAGGCCCCGGATCTCGTCGAAGTCTCCGACGGCCTCGTCCCAGGCACCGAGGCGGTAGCGTGCCACGCACCGCCACGCCAGCATATGCAGGATGCCGCCAGCGAACAGGGTGCCCCCGCGGGCGTGCACGATCTCGATCCCCTCCGAGGCGTAGCGCACGGCTTGGTCGTAGCGGCCGATCTCGCAGGAGCCCCAGGCCGCGGCCGCGTACGCGTCTCCGACCTCCAAGAGGTCGGAGATGTGCGGGATGAGCGGGAAACGCCTCAGGGTGATCTCGAGTCCACGACCGTAGAGCCCTCGCGACCCTGAGACGCCCGACGCAGCGTCGAGCGCGCCCGACGCGAGGGTGGGGCGACCGAGGCGCATCGCCTCCTCAGCCGCCTCGAGCCCGATCCGCTCGAACTCCTCGTACTCGTCTCCGATCTCTTGGGTCGCGAACCCGAAAGGCCAGAGTGCCTGCGCCGTCCGCAGGCGAACCCGCTCCTCGCTGTCCCCGTCGGGGAGGTGGGCCACCCCCCTCTCCAGGTATGCGCGCACGACGGATTCTGCCGGCACGTTTCGCATCGAACCGGGCCACCGGGTCGGCACGTCGACCGCCCGGGCACACAGGTACGCGATCGCCTTCCCGTCTTCGGGGGTCGCAGCGAGCCGGGCGTCGGCCGACTCACGGAAGCACCGCCACGCCAGGTCCCCGCGGTAGTCTGTAAGGAACGTCTCCGCGAGGGCCTCGAGCGCGAGCGAACGCTCGAGCTCGCTCG
>JBBQMC010000214.1:0-2895 GCA_038328565.1 Candidatus Limnocylindria bacterium | reverse complement strand
CCTTCAGCCCGGCCGCTTCGATGAGCCGCCCGGCATGGTCGTCGGGCGGGTTGCGGAACACGCTGCCGGCGTTCTGGTCGGCGAGCGGCTGGGTTGCCTGGCGGCGCGCCCGGTGCTCGGCGACCTCGGCCGCGATCGCGGCTCCCTCGCCCGGCGCAAGGGACAGCTCCGCGGCCACGATGACCTCCGGGGAGTGCTTGAAGCGCGAATCGCGGTACGCGAACGCGCAGTCCGCCGCGGCGACCTGGCGCAGGCTCCCGTCCCGCGGGTCCCACGCCTCCACCGCGGTGATCACGTCGCGCATCTCGCCGCCGTGCGCGCCGGCGTTCGCCCACACCGCGCCGCCGAGGGAGCCGGGGATGCTGATCCCGAACGCGATCCCGGCAAGCTCGGTGGCGGCCGCGCGGCGCACGAGGGCGGCCATGGCGACCCCGGCGTCGCCCCGCATCGCCACGCCCTCGACGACGAGCTCGCGGGCCCGATTGCGGATCACGAGGCCGCGGATGCCGGCATCGGCGACCACCAGGTCACTGCCGTTGCCGAGGACGAAGAGAGGGACCCCAGCCTCGCGCGCCGACTCGAGGACGGCCAGCAGCTCGTCCCGCGTGCGCGGCGTCGCCAGGCGATCCGCCAGCCCGCCGACCCGGAGCGTGGTCAGCGGCGCGAGCGGCGCGTCCACGGCGAGCGCGATCCCCCGCTCGTTGGCGATTGCATCGAGGCGTGCGAGCGCATCGGTCCCGAGGGCGGTCACGCGGCCTCCCCCGCCATGCGCAGCAGCTCGGCGGCAAGCCGAGCCGCCGCATCCGGCTGCCCGAGCGCGCGGGCCGCGGCGGCCATGGCGGCCCGCCGCGCGTCGTCGCGCAGCTCCGCGCCGAGCGCCGCCAGGCGATCGGCGGTGAGGTCGGCATCGTCGACGAGGAGCGCCGCGCCCTGCTCGGCGAGGAAGGCTGCGTTCGCGCGCTGGTGCGCGCCGGCGTGTGGGTACGGGACGAGGATCGAGGCCACGCCCACCGCCGCCACCTCGGCGCAGGTCGACGAGCCGGCGCGGCCGAGGACGAGATCGGCCGCCACCAGCGCATCGGTCATCCGATGAGTGAGGAACGGCTCGGGCAGGTATCGGTCACGGAGCTGGGCCGGAAGGGCCTGGCGCGCCTCCGCCGCGGCGGGCAGGCCGTCAGGGCCGGTGATGTGGAGCACGTGCCAGCCGGAGAGCAGCTCCGACAGCGCCCCCGCGATCGCCGCGCTGAAGCGCGCCACCGCCTGCGAGCCGCCGAACGCCAGCAGCAGACGCTCGTCGTCGGCAACCCCGAACGAGGCACGGGCCGCCTGTCGGTCGACGCCGGCGAACGAGCGGATCGGCGTGCCGGACACGAAGGCGCGCGCATCGAAGGCCTCGAGCGTTGGCGGGAACGAGACGGCCACCCGCGTCGCGAGGCGCCCCACCGCCCGTGTCGCGCGGCCCGGCACGACGTTGCCCTCCCAGACGAGCGACGGGACGCGGAGCATTCGCGCCGCGAGCACGAGCGGCAGGGCGAGGTAGCCGCCGGTCGTGAAGATGACGTCGGGACGGAGGCGCCGCAGCAGCGCCGCGGCCTGGGGCACGGACGCGCCGAGCCGGATCGGGTCGAGCACGAGATGGATGTCGCGCCCGGCCGAGCGCAGCGAGCGGACCATCAGCTCGTGATACGGGAGCCGGTCGCGCAGCGCGTCACCGGCCACGAGCCGGCGCTCGAAGCCGCGGGCACCGCCGATGTACGCCAGCTCAGCGTCGGGTCGGACGTCGAGGAGGGCTCTGGCGACGGCCAGCGCGGGGTAGATGTGCCCGCCGGTTCCGCCGCCCGAAAGAGAACACCGCATCGAGCAGCGATCCTTGCGTGTGGGCTTCTCGCGAGATGGACAGCAGGATGCCAATCGCGAGGAGGTTGAGGGTGAGGGCCGAGCCGCCGTAGCTGATGAACGGCAGCGGGATGCCGGTGACCGGCAGGAGCGCGGTCACCACCATCATGTTGATGCACGCCTGGACGATGATCCAGGTCGTGATGCCGGCGGCCAGGAGGCCGCTGAAGGTGTCCGGGGCCTTGATCGCGATCCGGTAGCCCTGGTAGGCCACGACCGTGAAGAGCGCGACCACGGTGACTGTGCCGATCAGCCCCCACTCCTCGCCGATGATGGCGAAGATGAAGTCGGTCGACGGGGCCGGGAGGTAGAGGAACTTCTGACGGCTCGCCCCGAGGCCCAGGCCGGTGATGCCACCGAGTGCGAGCGCCATGAGCCCCTGGAGCGTGTTGTAGCCGGCGCCGAGCGGATCGCGGAACGGGTCGAGGAAGGTCTGAACCCGGCCGAGCTGGTAGGCGTTCGTGCTGATGAAGGCGATCGCCATGGCGAGCACCGCCGAGCCGATCATCGTGAGGTGGACGAGGTTGGCGCCCGCCATGAAGAAGATCGAGAACGCCGCCGCCGCGTAGACGCCCGCCGTGCCGAGGTCCGGCTCGAGCGCGATGAGCAGGAGCCCGGGGGCGACGAGGAGCCCGAAGGGCACGAGGCCGTTCCAGAAGCTCCTGGCCGCGTTGCCCCGTCGATCGAGCCAGTGCGCGAGGTAGAGGACGATCGCCAGCTTCGCCGCCTCGGCCGGCTGGAGCGACCCGACGCCGGGGATGACGAACCAGCGCCGGCTCCCGAACGCCTCGGTGCCGACGAAGAGCACCGCCACGAGCGCGGCGAGGCCCAGGAAGTAGGCGGGCATGGCGAGGTGCCGCAGCAGGCGGAAGTCGATGCGGCTGAACAGGTAGAGGCAGCCGACGCCGAGCCCGGCCCACAGTGCCTGCTGGAGCCCCTGCGCGGCCGGGTCATCGTTGCCGAGGTACTCGCGGACGCTCGACGCCGAGTAAACCATCA
>JBBQMC010000213.1:0-2931 GCA_038328565.1 Candidatus Limnocylindria bacterium | reverse complement strand
GGCCGTGGCGCCCGGCGCGGCGGTCCGCCGGACGAGCCCATGGATTCGCCAGACGCTACGTCTCCGCCCGGCGGCCAGCGCGGTCAGCGCCGACAAGGCGTCGGATGACGACGAAGCGGCGGCCGATACGGCGTGCGTCGTGCCCCGGCGCTCGGCCGAGACGCTGCTGGCTACCGCGGCGGGGGCACCGGTCGCGGTGCGGCTGAGTGGCGCCGGTACCGGCTCGGTGGTGCTCGTGGCGGACGGGTCGCTCTTCACCAATCGCGCCCTGCGCGACACGGACGCGGGGGAATTCGCGCTCGGACTGTTCGCGGGCCGCTACGACCGGGTGGTGTTCGACGAATTCCATCACGGTTTCGGCGCGGCGGGGAGCCTGACCGCGGCGGTGCTGTCGTGGAGCGGCAGCTCGCCCTGGGGGTGGATGGCGTGGCAGCTCGCGGTCGTCGGGCTCCTCGCGCTGGTCGCCGGGGCGGTGCGCTTCGGGCCGCCCCGTCAGGTGATCGACCGGAAGCGCCGCTCCCCGCTCGAACATGTGCGCGCGCTGGCGGCGGCGCTGGCGGCGGCACGGGGACATGATCAGGCGATCGCCACGCAGGTGCGGGGGCTTCGCCGCCGGCTCGCGCGGGACGGCGCGGCGGACCGCACACCGGCGGGTCCGTGGCTCGCGGAGCTCGCCGCCAACGTCAGGACGCCGCGGGCGCAGTCCGCCGTGGCGACATTGCGCTCGCTCACCAGCGGTCCGCAGCGGGCCGGCGGCGTGCTTCAGGCCGCCGATGCCGTGGAGGATCTGTGGGAGGAACTGAGGCCATGATGACCGAAGACGAAGCCCGGCGTCACGCCGACTCGATTGCCGCCGTCGCCGCCGAGCTGCGCGGGGTGGTGCTGGGTCAGGACGCGGCGGTGCGGGATGTGCTCACCGCCTTGATCGCGCGGGGGCACGTGCTGCTCGAAGGGGTGCCCGGCACCGCGAAGACGCTGCTGGTCCGGACGCTCAGCCTGGCGCTCGGCCTCGAGTTCCGGCGGATCCAGTTCACGCCCGACCTCATGCCGTCCGACATCACCGGCATCAGCATGCTCGGCGCGGGAAGCGAGTTCGGCTTCCGCGCCGGCCCGATCTTCGGCGACCTCGTGCTCGGTGACGAGATCAACCGCGCGCCGGCCAAGACGCAGGCGGCGCTGCTCGAGGCGATGCAGGAGCGCAGCGTGACCGTGGACGGCGTGTCCCATCCGCTGCCCGAGGCCTTCACCGTGTTCGCCACCCAGAATCCGATCGAGTTCGAGGGGACCTACCCGCTGCCCGAGGCGGAGCTCGACCGCTTCTTCGTGAAGGTGACCATCAGCTATCCGGCGGAGGAGGTCGAGCGGAACATCCTGGCGCGCGTGCTGGGCGGCTTCGAGGCCGACACGCCGGCGAGCTACGGCGTCCGGACGGTGCTGGACGCCGAGGCCCTTCGGACGCTCCGGACGGCGTCACGCGCCGTGCGCGCCGAGCCGCCGCTGCTCGCCTACATCACGTCGGTCGTCCGCGCCACGCGATCGGCGCCGACGCTGACACTCGGCGCGTCGCCGCGGGCCAGCGTCGCCCTGCTCAAGGCGGCGCAGGCGTCGGCGCTGATGGACGGACGGACGTTCGTGATCCCGGACGACGTGAAGGCGCTCGCGACGGCCGTGCTGCGGCATCGCGTGGCGGTCGCGCCCGAGCTGGAGCTCGAGGGCGTCACCGCGGACGCGGCGCTCGGCGCCCTGCTCGACAAGGTGGAAATCCCCCGGTGAAGCTGCTGCCCTCGCGGCGCTGGCTGCTGGTCGCGGCGGCGCTGTCGGTCTTCGCACCGCTCTCGCTCGCCTGGCCCGAGGCGGGGACGGTGCTGCTCGTCCTGGACGCGGCCTGGCTCGCGGCGCTCGTCGTCGATCTGCTCCTCTCGGTCGACGATGGCGGGCTGTCCGCCCTCGAGGTGACGCGCGTGGCGCCGGCCGCCTTTGCCGTCGGGCGACCCGCGCCCGTGTCGTACCGCTGGCGCCACCGCGCGCACCGGACGCTTCACCTCCTTGTTCGCGAGCGGCTTCCCGCGCCGCTCGGCTCTCCCGAGTCACCGCTCCGGGTGCTGGACGTCCGTGCCGGCGAAACCCGGGACGAGCAGATCGTGATCACCCCGGTGACGCGGGGCCATGCCCGCGGCGGCGCGCTCACGATACGCGCGTCGGGCCGGCTCGGACTGAGCTGGCGCCAGCGGACGATCGAGCTTCCCTGGGATGCGACCGTGCTGCCGGTGCTCGGAGCTTCCGCGCTCCGCGCGCTCCCCGCCGCCGCGCGCCGGCGGGAGGCGGGACTCCGGAACGTCCGCCAGCTCGGTGCCGGCCGTCTGTTCGAGAGCCTGCGCGAGTGGGTGCCGGGCGACGACACCCGTCTGATCGACTGGAAGGCGACGGCGCGACGGGGCAAGCCGATCACGCGGCAGTACGAGGACGAGCGGCGCCAGCAGGTGCTGATCATGCTCGATGCCGGGCGCCTTCTCACCGCGGAGACGGACGGCGTGTCCCGGCTCGAGTCCGCGGTGAACGCGTCGCTTCGGCTCGCGGCCGCCGCGGTGGAGCATGACGACGACATCGGCATTCTGGTCTTCGCCGATACGGTGCAGCGCTACGTCGCACCGGCGCGGGGGCGCCGGGCCTTACGGGCGGTGCTCGACGCGCTGGCCGCCGCGGAAGGCCGGATCGTCGAATCGGACTATCCCGCCGCCTTTCGCCATGTGGCGGCGCGGAGCCGGAAGCGCGCGCTGACCGTGCTGTTCACCGACGTCGTCGACCGCACCGCGAGCGAGGCGCTGGTGACCCACTCGGCGATGCTCCGGCCGCGCCACCTCCCGCTCGCCGTGGTGCTGCGGGACCCGGCGCTCGAGCGGGTGGCGGTCGCGCGCCCCGCCGGATTGCAGC
>JBBQMC010000212.1:0-2937 GCA_038328565.1 Candidatus Limnocylindria bacterium | reverse complement strand
AAGCCGTCGGGCGATCGCCTCCAGCTCGTCCATGACCGCGAGCTGCTCGGCTCCGCGCCCCAAATTCCACAGGCACTTGGCCTTCGTGCGCAGAGCGGAAACACGTCCGGCCGGATCGGCGTCGGCGCCAGGAAGGCTCAGGGCCTTGTCGACCCAGTCCACGGCGTCGGCGTAGCGGTCTCGCATCCTCCAGTAGCAGCCGAGCGCTGCCGCCAGCGCGAGAGCAAGGTCGGCGTTGGCCTGTACGATCGCCCAGCCCAGGGCGGCGTGGAGGTTGTCGATCTCGGCGTCGAGCGTGGCGAGGTGCTCCTTGCCGCCGGCGCCCCATAGCGCGCGTTCGGTTCCGTGGCGCCGGGCGAGCGCGAGGTAGTAGCGGTAGTGCTCCGCGCGCACGGCCTCGACGTCGCGCGCGGAGACGAAGCGCTCGCGTGCGGAGCTGCGGATCGTCTCCAGCATCCCCAGGCGGGTAGGCGCGCGCATGTGCTGGCGTCGCACCAGCAGGCTCTTCGTAACCAGGCCGTCGAGCGTGGCCAGTCCGCCGGCGGTGATCGTTTCGGCCGCCTCGACGGTCGCGCCGCCGGCGAACACCGCGAAACGGGCGAAGCACCGTTTCTCCTCATCGCTGAGCAACTCATGGCTCCAGTCGATGGTGGCGCCCAGCGTCTGCTGGCGCGCGGGCGCGTCGCGCGCGCCGGCGCCCGGCGCGCGGAGCGCGGCGTCGAGGCGGTCTGCGATCTCGGTCGGCGACAGCAGCCCGCAGCGGGCGGCGGCGAGCTCGATTGCCAGCGGCAGCCCGTCGACGCGTCGGCAGATCTCCGCGACCGCGTTCGCGTTGATCTCGCTTAGGTCGAAGTCGGGGTCGTGGGCTCGCGCGCGCTCGAGAAACAGCGCGACCGCGTCGACGGCAGCCAACGTCCCGAGGTCCTCCAGCGTCGCGAGTTCAGGCACCGCGAGCGGCGACACGGGATAGCGCTCCTCGGCCTGGAGCGCGAGCGGTTCGCGGCTCGTGGCGAGCACCGTCAAGCCAGGACAGGCGCCGAGGAGACCGCCGATGAACGGCGCCGCAGCCAGCACGTGCTCGAAGTTGTCGGCGATCAGCAGCAGGTGCTTGGCGGCCAGGAAGCGCTCGGCCGCCTGACTCGGGGATTCGCCCGATAGCAGGATGATCCCGAGCGTCCTCACGATGGCCGCCGGAACGTCTTCGGGCCGCTGCAGAGCGGCGAGCGACAACAAGTGCGCGCCGTCGGCGAAGTCCACCTCCACGCCGCGGGCGGCCTCGAGCGCAAGCCGTGTCTTGCCGACCCCGCCGGGCCCGGTCAGGGTCAACAGCCGCACCGAGGTCGCCCGCAGCCGCTCGCCGAGCGCAGCGAGCTCGCGTCGGCGGCCGACGAGCTGATTCGGGGGCGCGGATAGCTTGCGGTCGCTCGGCGCGCTCGGGCGCGGTGCCCGGACGTCCCGCCCGTCCGGCGGTGGGCCAGGCGTGACCGGCGGGGCATCGAGCGCGGGGTCGTGGCCAAGGATGGCCTCGTGGAGGTCGTGGAGGTCGGCGCCCGGCTCGATCCCGAGCTGTTCGACGAGGACCTCGCGGGCGTGGCGGTAGGCCTCCAGCGCGTCGGCTTGGCGGCCGCTCCGGTACAGCGCGAGCATCAGCTGAGCGTGCAGCCGTTCGCGCCACGGCTGCTCGCTGGTGAGCTGTTGGAGCTCGCCGACGAGCTCGCCGTGGCGTCCGGCGGCCAGGTCGGCCTCGACGCGCACCTCCAATGCCGCGAGGTGCTGCTCCTCCAAGCGCGCGATCTCAACCGGCGCGAACGGAGCTGAGGCGAGCTCGGCGAGCGGCGGTCCCCGCCACAGCTCCAGCGCCTCACGGAGCTCGGCGGCCGCCTCCTCGCCGCGCCCGGCCGCCAGCACCCGGCGGCCGGCGGCGACTTGGCGCTCGAAGCGCTCCGCGTCGAGCTCGCCGGGCCGCACCCGCAGGCAGTAGCCGCCCGGCGTTGTCACGAGCACGTCTGGATCGCCAAGCGCCTTGCGCAGACGCGCCACATAGACCTGGACCGTCTTGACCGCCCTTGGTGGTGTGTCCTCGCCCCACAGCGCAACCGCGACACGCTCCGCGGTCACCGGCTGATTGGCATGCAAGGCCAGCATCGCCAACAGCGCGCGCGGCTTGGGACCGCCGAGCTCCACCGCACGACCGTCAGCACGCACCTCAAGCGGACCGAGAACCCCGAACTCCATCGCTGCTACGCGACGTTACTCGCGGCGACGGCACACGGGTGAGACACCCGAGCGCGTCCCCAACGTGTCGGGGCGCTCAGACCAGTCGCCCTGAGGCCCTCACCAGCTGCGATCGGCGGCGGGATCGGCGACCGGAAGCGGGAGCTCGCGCACGACCGGGATGCAGTACGCATGTCCCGCGACGGCCTCACGAAGCGAAGCGGGAGGGCTGATCTGGGCGGCGGTCATGACGGGCGGGCTCCTGGCTGCGGTGGACGGAGCGACTGCACGCACCGTCGCGGACGCCGCTTGCCGTCCACTTGCGCACCGGCAACAGCCCCGATGTAGCCAGATTGAAGGCGAGCTGTAGCCGCGCGGCTGGAACGTGGTGGTCGCCCAACGGGGCACCGTCCACCACATACAGGGAGCACCATCGTGACGCTAAGAAGCATCATCACCCGCACCGCCACCATCGCCCTGGCGGCCGCGGCACTCGCCGCCCCGACCGCCTCCGCCCGGCCCGCCGACACGCCGCCGGCCGTCGCCAAGGCCGCCGCGGAGCAGGACCACCAGGACATGCGCTCGGCCGACGCCATCGACGCAGCCACGCGCCCGGCGCTCGTGTCGCAGGACCTGCGCTCCGCCGACGCCGTTGACGCCGCGACGCGGCCGGCGCCCGGATCGAAGGCCGGCACACGGGCGGCCACCACGCCCAAGGCGACC
>JBBQMC010000211.1:0-2982 GCA_038328565.1 Candidatus Limnocylindria bacterium | reverse complement strand
AACCACGGTGCGGATGGCGAGGTCGCGCAGCCGCTCACGAGCCTTGTCGTCCATGGCCGGCGACGGACCCTCCTCGATGATCTTCTGGTGCCGGCGCTGGACGCTGCAGTCCCGCTCGCCGAGGTGGACCCCGTTGCCGTGCTTGTCGATGAGCACCTGGACCTCGACGTGGCGTGACTCCTCGATCCACTTCTCGAAATAGATCGAGTCGTCGCCGAAGGCGGCCTGCGCCTCGCTGCGCGCCAGTGGCAGCGATGTCTCCATCTCGCGCGGGCTGCGGACGAGCCGCATGCCGCGTCCCCCACCGCCGGCAGATGGCTTGAGCAGGACCGGGTAGCCCGCCTCGCCCGCCTGGTCGAGCGCGTCGCGCAGGTTGGTGACGATGCCACGACTGCCCGGGACGGTCGGCAGCCCGGTGGCCGCCAGCATGCGGCGCACCGCGTACTTGCTGGCGAAGCGCTCGAGGACGTCCGCGGACGGACCGATGAACGTCAGGTCGTGCGCCGCGCAGGCCTCCGCGAAGCTCGCGTCCTCCGACAGGAAGCCATAGCCCGGGTGGACCGCGTCGGCCCCGGTGAGGAGGGCGGCGCTGATGAGCGCCGGCTGGTTCAGGTAGCTCTTCCGCGCCTCCGCCGGCCCGATGCAGATCGCCTCGTCCGCCAGCTTCACGGCCAACGTCTCGCGATCGGCCTCGCTGTACGCGACCACCGCGCCGATGCCGAGGTCGCGGCAGGCCCGAAGGATGCGAACCGCGATCTCGCCGCGGTTGGCAATCAACACCTTGCCGAACATCAGACCGTCGCCTCCATCGCGCGGAGCAGCCCCGCCGCCTCGGCGACCCCGGCCGGGTCGCTGACGGCGATCATGCGGGCGCCGCGCACGATGCGCCGCACCATGCCGACGAGTGCCGCGCCGGCCCCGCACTCGACGAACGTGTCGACGCCCTCGCCCGCCATGCGCTGCACCGATGCCACCCACTCGACCGGCGCGCTGACCTGACGCGCGAGCAGGGTGCGAATGTCGCCCCCGTCAGTCACGGGCTCCGCGGTCACGTTCGAGATCACGGGCGGGTTCGCGTCCTGCCAGGTCACCGCGATGAAGGCATGCGCCAACGCCTCGCCGACCGGCGCCATCCGCGCGGAGTGGAACGGACCCGACACGCGCAGCGGCATGACCCGCTTCGCGCCGGCGTCGCGGAGCGGTGACGCGGCAGCGGCCAGCGCCTCGCGGGTACCGGAGATCACGACCTGCCCCGGGGCGTTGTCGTTCGCGACCACGAGGTCGCCGTCGCGAATGCCCGGCAGCGCATGGATCGCCGTCGTCACCGCCCGTCGATCGAGCCCGATGACGGCGCTCATCCCGCCATCCTCCCTGACCGCGGCCATGAGCTCGCCGCGGAGCGCCACGAGCCGCAGCGCATCCTCGAGCTCGAGGACGCCGGCCATCACGAGCGCGGCGTACTCGCCGACCGAGTGGCCGGCCACGAACGCGGGATCGAGGTCACCACCGTCCGCGGCGAGCGCCTCGGACAGTGCCCAGGCCGCGGCGACGGACGTGGTCAGCAATGCCGGCTGGGTCCAGCGCGTCTCGCTCAGGCGTTCCTCCGGGCCGGCGAAGCACAGGTCGCTGACGCTCCAGCCGAGGGCCGCATCGGCACGCGCGAATACTTCCGCGGCCGCGGCTGATGCATTGACCAGGGCGCGCCCCATGCCGACCGCCTGCGAGCCCTGCGGGCTGAACAGGAGCGCCAGACTCACGCGCCGTCCTCCAGGTCGACGAGCGGCTGCCCGTATTCGACCGCCTCACCACTCTCCGCGATGAGGTGGCCAACCGTGCCGCCACGCGGCGCGCGGACGTCGTGGCGCACGCCGAGCATCTCCACCCAGCCGATCGGGTCGCCCTTCTGGATCGCCATCCCCGGCCCGAGGCCGTCGGCATAGACGAAATAGCCGACTGCGGGCGCGGTCACGGGGTGCCGAGCTATGGCGCCCGTCGCGCTGCTGGCGGCGTCGAGACCCGGCCCGAGCGGCTGCTGCGCCCCATGGGCGACGCCACCGCGGGCCCCCGGTGCGGGCTGGCTGACGGCTCCCCCGATCGCGGCCGCGACGCGGAGGCGCAGGTCGCCGTGCGCGACCTCGATCTCCCCCAGCCCGTGCCGCGCCAGGCGCTCGGTGAGCGCCGGCAGGAGGTCGCGCGCAGCGCGCTCGACCGCCGCCAGGTCGTCCTGATCGGTCATGCGCCTCCTTCGCCCTCCGTCGATTCATCCTCGTCCGCGCCCCGCCACACGTCACTCCACCGCCGGCGCCCGACGCCGGGAAGGTGCAGCAGGCGCCCGAGGCGGTCGCGCAGCTTCGGCTCGGCGGCGCGCGGCGTCTCCCCACCCGCCACCTCACGGAATGCGCCGACGGCCCGGACCCGAGCATACCGGCTGGCGAGCAGCTCGCCCGGGTCGAGGCGCGCCAGGTCGTCGAGGGCGGCGACGATCGCCCGCTTCAGCGCCTTCGCGGTGGCGTCGTGGTCGGTGTGCGCACCCTCGCCCGGCTCACCGACGATGCGGTCGACGATGCCGAGCGCGAGCTGGTCGGCGGCGGTCATCCGCATGGCGGCCGCCGCCACGCGCGCCTCGTCGGGCGAGCGCCAGAGGATCGCCGCACAACCCTCCGGGCTGATCACCGAGTAGACCGCGTTCTCGAGCGCGATGACGCGGTCACCGACGCCGATCGCCAGCGCGCCGCCGGATCCACCCTCGCCGATGACATTCACGACGATCGGGACCGACAGCCCGGTCATGAGCTTGATACTCGCCGCGATGGCTTCCGCCTGGCCGCGCTCCTCCGCGGATGGGCCGGGGAACGCGCCGGCGGTGTCGAGGAACGTCACGACCGGCATCCCGAGCTTGTCGGCGAGCCGGAGCAGCCGCTGCGCCTTGCGGAAGCCCTCGGGATGGGCGGAGCCGAAGTTCCGGAAGATGTTCGAGTCGGT
>JBBQMC010000210.1:0-3087 GCA_038328565.1 Candidatus Limnocylindria bacterium | reverse complement strand
CGGCCGCGAGGAGGCGGGCATCCGCCTCGGCGAGACGCGTGATCGCCGCGCGCCACGCAGTCTCGGCGCTCGTCGCCTCGGTGATCGCGGGGCCCACGGCGGCGTCGACGGTGTCGCCGTCGGCGAGGGACGCCGTCGCGGTTCGCGCGGCGTCGAGGTCGGCGGCGGCTCGCTCATGCGTCGCGGCAACCTCGGCGCGCCGCAGCTCGACGGCATCACGCCGCGATTCGGCACGGATGAGGTCCTCGCGGGTCGCCGTCCGCGCCGCGGCTGCGTCGCGAGCCGCCTGTTCCGCCTCCCAGTACGCGGTTTCGGCGGTCTCCACCGCCGCGCGGCCGGCCTCCTGCTGGCTGCGGTGGCTCTCGAGCGCGGCCTCGGCGGCAGCTGCGGCACGCCGCGCGTCGCCGAGCGCCGAGCGCAGGGCGCGCTCCCGGCGTCGATGCGACTCGGCGATGAGGCGCCGCGCCCGATGCCCAAGGCTGCTGTGCTCCTGCTGGTGCTGGGCCTGGAGCGCCAGGCGCCGCACCTGCGGCTTGAGCTCTGCGACGAGATCCGCCACCCGGACGAGGTTGTCGGTCGACTTCGCAAGCCGGGCCAGCGCCTCGTTCTTCCGGACCTGGAGCGACTTGACGCCGGCTGCCTCCTCGAACAGCTGGCGTCGCTCCTCGGGACGGAGTGAGAGCGCCGCGTCCACGGTCCCCTGTCCCACCACGACGAGCGCGTTTGCGCCGAGCTGTCCGGCGCCGAGCAGGTCGACGATATCGCGCAGCCGAGCGCGCGCGCCATTGATCAGGTACTCGCTCTCACCGGACCGATACGCACGCCGCCCGATCGACACCTCGGCGAAGTCGACGGGCAGCTGGCCATCGGCGTTGTCGAGGGTCAGGATCGCCTCGGCCATGCCCTGCGGCCGGCGGGCCTGCGAGCCGGCGAAGATGACGTCTTCGGCGCGCCTGGTGCGCAGGTATCGATTCGACTGCTCGCCGAGCACCCAGCGCACCGCATCGGCCATGTTGCTCTTGCCCGAGCCGTTCGGGCCGATCACCGCGTTGACGCCCGACTCGAAGACGAAGCGCGTCGGATCGGCGAAGGACTTGAACCCGTGGAGGCGCAGCTCCTTCAGGCGGCTCATGCGTCGCCCGGGCTCGCCGCGGCATCGTCGAGGATGGCGAGCGCCGCCTCGGCGGCGCGCTCCTCGGCTCGCTGGCGGCTCGATCCCTCGCCGAGCGCCAGCTGCTCCCCGGCGAGAACCGCAGCAACGGTGAACGTCTGGTCGTGGGGAGGGCCGGAGGTCCCGACGAGCAGGTAATGCGGCCGGGTGCGCCGATGGCGCTGGCTCCACTCCTGGAGGCGGCTCTTTGCCGACTTCGGTGGCTCGTCGTCGTCGCCGCGCAGGTCGAGGCGCTCCCCGAACAGCTGGCGCAGCCACACGCGGGCCCTCTCGAGCCCCTCGCCGAGGAAGACGGCGCCGGCGACGGCCTCGAACGTACCGGCGAGGAGCGACGGTCGCATCGCCCCACCCGCCTCGGCCTCACCGCGGCCGAGGAGGAGGAATCGGTCCATGCCCAGCTGGAGAGCCAGGGCAGCCAGCGCGTCGCGGTTCACGAGGGCGGCGCGGCGGGCAGTGAGGAAGCCTTCGTCCTCGTCGGGGTAGCGCTCGTAGAGGAGGCGCGAGACGACGAGGCCGACCACGGCATCACCGAGGAACTCGAGCCGCTCGTTGTGGCCCGCGACGGAGGAGGGGTTCTCGTTGAAGTAGGAGCTGTGGACGAACGCCTGGCGGATGGCCTCCGGGTCGGTCAGCTCGACGCCGAGCTGCGCTCCGAGCTCTTCGAGACTCGGCGGCGGCGTGCTGGCCATCGCGCCTCCGGTTCTACTGCTGGTGCTCCTCGATGTACTCGACGGCGTCGGAGACCTTCTGGATCTTCTCGGCATCCTCGTCCGAGATCTCCATCCCGAACTCCTCCTCGAGGCTCATGATCAGTTCCACCAGGTCCAGCGAATCGGCATTCAGGTCCTCGACGAACGAGGCCTGCATGGTGACCTCTTCCTCGTCAACGCCGAGCTGCTCGACGATGAGCTTCTTGAGTCTCTCGAAGGTGGTTCCGTCGGTCACGCTGTTCTGTCTCCTCCACCCGATGATCTCGAGACGCTTCCCAGGACCCCGTTCACGAGCCGTCGGGCTGCGTCCCCGGCATAGATCCGGGCGAGGGATACCGCGTCATTGATGGTCTCCCCAGCCGGAGTCGCGGCGGAGTATAGCACCTCCCATATCGCGCTTCGGAGGATCGCGCGCTCGACGTTTCCGAGCTCGGCGACGGGGATCGCGGGGGCCAACGTGGCGATCTGCGCGTCGATCTCGTCACGTTCTGACGCAACGCCGTCGATGATCCGTCGTGCGTGGTCTCGCACCTCCGCCTCCGAGCCGCGGTCGTGCGCGAGCCGTCGCAGGGCCTCGTCCGCGGAGGTCGCCCCGAACTCGGCCTCGAACAGTGCGAGCAGCGCGAGCCGCCTCGCCCGCATCCCGGGACGGTCGTCGACGCGATGGCGAGTGGCCGTGCGGCTCAGGAGGGAATCCCTGGCCCGGTGGCGAGCGACTGGGCCTCGGCGGCGACGTCGCCACGAAGTACTGGATGGCTCCGGCTCCACTCCGCGATGACCTCGGGAATCCGCGCGCTGGCCGCCTCCGACGCCACGCGGATGGCGTGCTCGATCATCCGCGCCTTGGCGCGGCCATGCGTCACGATGCTCACCCCGCGCACGCCGAGCAGCGGCGCGCCGCCATACTGCTCGTAGTCGAACCGCTGGCGCATGCGCTCGAAGCCGGGCTTCAGCGCGAGGAGCGCCAGCGGCGCGATCGGGCCCTGCTGGAGGTCGGCGCGCAGCGAGCGAAAGATGTAGCTCGTGAGGCCCTCGAACAGCTTGATGATCACGTTGCCGACGAATCCGTCGCACACGACCACGTCGGCACGATGGGCGATCATCTCGTGCGCCTCGACATTGCCGACAAAGTTCAGGTCGGCGCCCGCCAGGCGCTCGTAGGCAGCGCGCGCCAGGGCATCGCCCTTCTCGACCTCCTCACCGATG
>JBBQMC010000209.1:0-3129 GCA_038328565.1 Candidatus Limnocylindria bacterium | reverse complement strand
AGGAGGTCGCCGCCTCCCTCGTCGAGCGTCGCGGCAGGCCGGTCGTCTACGGGTGGGGCACCGAGGTGAGTGCAACCCTGCGTCGCCTCACCGGCGCCAACCGCGCGGTGCTCGACTTCGAGACGGCGCGCGTTGGTCGCGAGGTCCAGGCCAGGTTGAACCGCCTCCTCAACGCGGAGGCCGCGAACCTCGGTCGGACGGTGCGTGCGGCGGAGCGCCAGCTCGCTGCGATCGACAAGCTCGAGAGCTCGGGCCGCCTCGGCGACCTGCCGCTCGCGCTGCGGGAGGCGGTGGCCGCGCGTCGCCTCCAGCCGGACGCCGATCTCGACGCCCTCGCCACGAGCCTGGGCGTGAGCCGGTCGGCCGCCAACCACCGGCTGCGCCGGCTGGTCGAGCTGGCCACGGAGGACTGACCGATGGCATCGCCACGCAGGATGCTCGTTGCCGGCAACTGGAAGATGAACCCGCCCACCGAAGCGGAGGCGCTCGTGCTCGCCGCCGAGCTCCGCGCCGCGGTCACGCCGCGTGGTGGTGTCAAGGTCGTGATCTGCCCGCCCACGATCTGGCTCGAGACGGCAGGCCGCGCCATGGACGGATCCGGCATCTCGATCGGTGCGCAGACGATGCACTGGTCGGCGCAGGGCGCGTACACCGGCGAGACGAGCCCGGCGATGCTCGACGGGGTCGCAACCCACGTCATCATCGGGCACTCGGAGCGACGCCAATACGACGGCGAGACCGACGAGGGCGTGGGGCGCAAGGTGGCGAGTGCCGTCGAGTACGGACTTGTCCCGATCGCGGCCGTTGGGGAGCGGCTTGACGAACGCCAGGCCGGGGCTGCGGAGGCGGTGATCGACCGTCAGCTGCATGCGGCCCTCAGCCGCCTCGAACGCCTGGCCCCGGGCGGGATGGCCATCGCCTACGAGCCGGTGTGGGCGATCGGCACCGGGGAGGCAGCCTCGCCCGACGACGCGCAGGCGGCGGCGGCGCAGATCCGCGCCATCCTGCGGGAGCGTTTCGAGGACGAGGCGGACAGCATTCCGATCCTCTACGGCGGGAGCGTCACCGCCGACAACGCGGCCGCCATCTTCGCGGAGCGCGACGTCGACGGGGCGCTCGTCGGCGGCGCCTCCCTCAAGGTCGACCAGTTCGCGGCGATCGTGCGGGCCGCGGCTGCCGCGCACGCCGCGCGGTGAGCGTCGCCCTTCGGCCGGTCGTCCTCGTGGTCCTCGACGGATTCGGCATCGGCCACGACCCGCAGCGGAACGCGCTGATGGCGGCGAAGATGCCTGCCTGGCACGAGCTGCTCGCCACGTGGCCCTCCTGCCAGCTCGAGGCGTCCGGTGCGGCGGTCGGCCTGCCGGACGGTCAGATGGGAAACTCGGAGGTCGGCCATCTCAACCTCGGCGCCGGCTTCCCGGTGCTCCAGGACCTGCCGCGCATCACTCGCGCGATCGCGGACGGCGCCTTTGCCACGAATGGTCCGTTGAACGCGGCCGCGCGGCACGCCAGGGACGGGGACGGCCGGGTGCATCTGCTGGGCCTCATCGGTCCGGGTGGCGTCCACGCGCTGGACGAGCACATCGTCGCGGCGGCGTGGCTCGCGCACGACGCGGGCCTCCCCGCGGACCGAGTCCTGCTCCACGCCTTCACGGACGGGCGCGACACCCCACCTCGCTCCGCGGACGTCTACCTCGCCGCCCTCGGGGCGCGGCTGGCCGGCATCGCCACCGTCGCAACCGTGAGCGGCCGCTACTACGCGATGGATCGGGACCAGCGCTGGGACCGGACCCAGCTCGCCTATGACGCCATCGTCCACGGGGGTGGCGAGCGCGCCCCGAGCGCGACGGCGGCGGTCGCATCGGCCTATGCGGCGGACGTCTCCGACGAGTTCATCCGGCCCACCGTGATCGGCGACTACGCCGGCATGCGGGACGGCGACGCCGCCATCCACCTGAACTTTCGGGCCGACCGGGGGCGGCAGCTGACGCAGGCGCTGGCGGTCGACGCCTTCGCTGGTTTCGACCGCGGCAGTCGACCACGGGACCTCTCGGTGACCACGCTCACCGAATACCAGGCGACCGACGAGCTGCCGGTCGCGGTCGCCTTCCCGCCGCTGGTCATCGATTCCCTGGCCGCCGACCTGTCGCGTCGGGGCCTCCGTCAGCTCCATGTCGCGGAGACGGAGAAGTACGCGCATGTGACCTACTTCTTCAACGGTGGCGTCGAAGAGCCCTTCGCCGGCGAGGAGCGGATCCTCGTCCCGTCGAACCGCGACGTGGCGACGTACGACCAGGCGCCGGAGATGAGCGCAGTGCCGATCACCGCTGCCCTCGTCGGGGCCATCGAGCGCGGCGGGGTCGACTTCATCGTCGCGAACTACGCCAACCCGGACATGGTCGGCCACACTGGCGTCTGGGACGCCGCGGTGCGCGCTGCGGAGGTGATCGACGGCTGCCTCGCGCGCGTGTCGACGGCCATGCTCGTGTCGGGCGGCGCGCTCGTCATCACCGCCGATCACGGCAACATCGAGGAGATGCGCGACGAGGCGGGGGAGCCGCAGACGAAGCACACGACCGCCCCGGTGCCCTGCGTCCTGGTGAGCGAGCGCCATCGCGGCACGCGCCTCCACGATGGCATCCTCGCCGACGTCGCACCCACCCTGTGCGAGCTGCTCGGCATCCCGCCCGGGGACGAGATGACCGGGCACTCGCTCCTCGAGCCGGCCGAGGGCGGGTGACGAATCGGTCTGCTAGACTCCGCCGGCCATGACGCCTCTCACCCTTGCGCAGATGATCCTCGCGATCGCGCTCATCGCCTCGATCCTGCTCCAGCAGCGTGGGACCGGCCTCGGCGGAGCGTTCGGCGGCGAGGTCACGGCTTACCGCAGCCGACGCGGGATCGAGCGCACGCTCTTTCGCCTGACCATCGTGCTGGCGGTGCTGTTCGTCATCTTCAGTCTGCTCAACCTCGTCGACTTCACCGCCCTCTAGCGAGCGGGGGAGCGTCCGGGGGCCTGTGCTAGAATCGGGCCTCCTTCGCCCCGGATGAAGGTCCGGAGCAGCCGTGCCGAGGTGGCGGAATAGGCAGACGCGCTAGGTTCAGGACCTAGTGGCCGCAAGGTCGTGT
>JBBQMC010000208.1:0-3156 GCA_038328565.1 Candidatus Limnocylindria bacterium | reverse complement strand
GATCACGTCTGCGCAGCGCTTCACGAGGCCGTGCCCACAGCCTGATGCCTGAGCTCTCGGTCGTCATCCCGGTCTACGGCAACGAGGCGACGCTCCCCGAGGTCGTCCACCGCCTCGAGGCGGTCGGCGCATCGATTCCGGGCGGCCTCGAGGCCGTCTTCGTGATCGACGGCTCTCCCGACGCCTCCGGCGCGATGCTGCGCGAGCTCCTCGCGCAGAGCCCGCTGCGAGCCCAACTCGTGTGGCACTCGCGGAACTTCGGCTCGTTCGCCGCGATCCGCACCGGCCTCAGCGTGGCCAAGGGCGAGCTGGTCGCGGTCATGGCCGCCGATCTGCAGGAGCCCGTCGAGCTGCTGACCGACTTCCATGCCGCGCTCAGCGGCGGCGAGTACGACGTGGCCGTCGGCACGCGCCGCAGCCGCGCGGATCCCAATCTCGGGAAGGCGGGGTCGCGGCTGTTCTGGACGGTCTACCGGCGATGGGTCCAGACCGAGATGCCCCGTGGGGGCGTTGACGTGTTCGCCTGCACCCGCCAGGTACGGGACGCGCTCGTCGCCTGCGAGGAGTCCAACAGCAGCCTGGTCGGCCTGCTGATCTGGCTGGGGTATCGCCGGGTGTCGGTCCCCTACGACCGCTCGCCTCGACCATCCGGCCGAAGCGGCTGGACCCTCCGCAAGAAGGCTCGCTATCTGGTCGACAGCCTCTATTCGTTCACCGATCTTCCGATCACGGCGCTGCTCGTTCTCGGGGTCACGGGAGTCGTGCTGTCGCTGCTGGGCGCCGCGATCGTGTTTCTCGCGTGGGCCTTCGGCGGGGTGAAGGTCCATGGCTACACGCCGCTGATGCTCAGCCTCCTCACCCTGGGCTCGATCATCCTCTCGGGGCTCGGGATCGTCGGGTCGTACGTGTGGCGCGGCTACGAGAACAGCAAGCAACGGCCGGGGGCGCTGACGATGTTCTCCGAGACCTTCAATGACGCGCCGTGACGCGTCGGAGTTCGCGCGGTTCGTCCTCGTCGGTGTCGTCAACACCGCGGGAACGGGCGCGCTGCTCGTCGTGCTGAGTCAGGTGATGAGCCTGTCTGCCGCGTACACCCTCGTGTTCGCGCTCGGGCTGTGCTTCACGACGGCCGCGACGGGCCGGTTCGTCTTCCGCACCGGCGTGTCCGCCGGGAGCGCGCTGCGCTTCGTCTCCTGGTATCTCGCGGTGTACGCCGTCGGGTTGGCCGTCATCCACGTCGCTCAGAGGGAGTTCCACGTTTCGAGGCTCGTCGGAGCCGCGACGGTCGTGCTCGTCACGGCGCCGCTGAACTTTCTCGGCGGGCGGCTCGCGTTCCGCCGATCCGAGTCGACCTGGAGGACAACGCCATGAGCGTGTTCGTTCACGAGCAGGGTCTCTGCGAGAGCACCCACATCGGCACCGGGACCAGGATCTGGGCGTTCGCCCACGTGCTGCCGGGCGCCCGGATCGGCAGCGACTGCAACATCTGCGACCACGTCTTCGTCGAGAACGACGTGGTCCTCGGGGACCGGGTCACCGTCAAGTGCGGCGTGGCGTTGTGGGACGGCCTCGAGGTCGGCGATGACGTGTTCATCGGCCCGAACGCCGCCTTCACCAACGACGGGTTTCCCCGCAGCAAGCACCGTCCCCCCCAGTTCGAGCGAACGATCATCCGCGACGGCGCATCGCTGGGCGCGAACTGCACCATCCTGCCCGGGCTGACCATCGGGAAGCGATCCATGGTCGGCGCAGGCTGCGTGCTCACGCGCGACGTCCCGGCCAACGCCATCGTCGTCGGGAACCCCGCCCGGATCGTGGGCTACGTCGACACGGACCGGAGCGCCGCGCCGACCCCGGAAGCCGCCGTGGCCGCGGAGGCCTCCCCGCGCGACCTCGGTGTGGGAGGCGCTGCGCTGCATCCCCTCGTCCGTGTCGACGATCTGCGCGGGTCGCTCGTGGCAGGCGAGGCCGGCGCGGAGCTGCCGTTCACTCCCGCCCGCGTGTTCTCGGTCATGCTCGTCCCGTCGAAGGACGTCCGCGGTGCCCACGCGCATCGGCGCTGCGAGCAGTTCCTCGTCTGTCAGGCCGGCAGCGTGGCCGTCGTGCTCGACGACGGGAAGCACTCGAAGGAGATCACGCTCGCGGATCCCGGCGTCGGGCTGCACATCCCGGCCATGGTCTGGAGCGTGCAGTACCGCTACACGCCCGATGCGCTGCTGCTCGTGCTGGCATCGCGCGTCTATGAGGCCGACGACTACGTCCGGGACTACGACGAGTTCCTCGGCCTGCTCTAGCCTCGAGGTGATGCACGTCGAAATCTGGTCCGACATCGCCTGCCCCTGGTGCTACGTCGGCAAGCGCCGCTTCGAGGCCGCCCTCGCCGCCTTCGAGCACCGCGACGAGGTCCGCGTCACCTGGCGCAGCTTCGAGCTCGACCCCGGCGCGCCGGCCGAGCGCGCGGGCGACCGCGCCGAGCACCTCGCGAGCAAGTACGGCTCGAGCGTCGAGCAGGCCCGCGGCATGGAGGAGCAGATGACGGCCATGGCGGCGACCGAGGGCCTCGACTTCCGCTTCGACCTCGCGCGGTCGGGCAACACGCTCGACGCGCACCGGCTCGTCCACCTCGCCGCCGCGCACGACCGCCAGGACGCGATGAAGGAGCGACTGATGCGCGCCTACCTGACCGAGGGCGAGCTGATGAGCGCCCCCGCCGCGCGCGACCGGGGCGCGCTCGCGGTCGGGCTCGCCGCCGAGGTGGTGCGCGCGACGCTGGCGCGCGCGCGCTTCGCCGCCGAGGTGCGCGAGGACGAGCGGACCGCCTCCGCGCTCGGCATCAACGCCGTCCCGTGCTTCGTCATCGACCGCCGCATCGGCGCGCCCGGCGCCCAGCCGGCCGAGGTCCTCGGCGAGTTCCTGCGCCGCGGCTGGGACGCGCGCTCGCCGCTGGAGGTCGTCGCGAGCGGCGACGCCTGCGGCCCCGACGGCTGCTGAGCGCTCAGCCGACGGCGAGCTCGTCGGAGAGCGCGAACGGCGGCTCGAGCTCGACGCGGTCGCCGCTCCAGAAGCGGCCCGGGTCGTACCAGCCGGCGGGGCGGTGCTTGGGCAGCAGACCCATGTGCTGGAACGTCGTGGCGACGAGCTCGGCGCAGTAGATCG
>JBBQMC010000207.1:0-3161 GCA_038328565.1 Candidatus Limnocylindria bacterium | reverse complement strand
GATCGGCAGCCCGACCCAGATCCCGACCCAGAAGAGCGCGGCGGGGAGCTGCGTGATGTCGCCGACCGCGTAGGCGACCCAGATGGCGCCGAACCACCACACGAGGCCGAGGACGGCGAGGATGCCGGACAGCGCCCGTGACAAGAGTTGCGAGACGGGCCGGCGGCGGTACGTCGGGTTCGCCGACGCGGGGCGGACGAGGAAGATCGAGACGACGAACGAGGCGGCCACCACGAACGCGGCACCCGCGAGGTACAGCCAGCGCGGGACGGGCAGCTGGAAGGAGCTGCCGATCGCGTGCGCCGTCGCCACGCCCGGCAGCAGGAGCGCGCCGCCAACGGCGATCGCCGCCGCGCGGGCGACTTGGGCGCGGGGGCTAGGGCTCATGGACGGTGGGGGCGCCCGAGCCCTCGCCGGTCGATGGGTCGCGGTGAACTTCGGCGTTGCGTTCCGCGCCGAGGGTCGCGCTTCGTGTCACTTCGCTGGGCCACGGTCCGGCGGCCGGTCGACATCCGTCGAGCACGCCGCCAGCAGCATGACCACGACCAGCACGGCGGTAGCCCGCACCGCGGCACCGATGCCCGACAGATGAGGACGGCGTGGGCATGGATCACGAGCGCGGGAGGCCTCCGAGTCTTGTCAGGTCGGCATTCACCGCCGAGGACGTCATGCTACCGGAGCTCGGCGCGCATGCGCGCAGAGCGGTTCGGCATCCATCCTGCGTCCCTGAGGCCCTTGAGCGCCGTCATCGCAGGCTGCGACCAGCGAATCACATGAGGAACCGATTCCATCATGGCCAGTGTGGTCGAACAGATCGATGTGAACGTGCCGCGGCGACCGACGTTCCGAAAGGAGTTGACATGGATGAGGAGCGCGCGCGCCAGCACGGCGCGCTCACCGGCGAGTCCGGTGTGGTGACGCCACCGCACGTCGACGACGAGTTCGTTCCCGCCGAGCGCCGGGTGATGGAGGGGACTGAGGAAGAACCCGCGCAGGTTCCGCAGCCACCGGCCGAGGCAGCCGATCCGCCCGCGATCGACACGCCGCCGGTCGAGCCGGCGACCACCGACGAGATTCGGATCGACCCGCAGGACGATCGCTATTAGGCGGCGGCCCGCATGCGTCGTGTGTCAGGTCGCCTCAGCGCGCCGGGTGCGCGACGTCGGAGTCGTCGCTGACCTCGATATCGTGACGCTTCGCGGCGGCCACGATCTTTCTGCGGGCTGACTCCTTCGCCGTCTTCGACTCGAACTCGGTCTGGTTGAAGCGCGCCATCGCGTTTCGCACGTGGCTCTCGTCGTGGATCGGGAGGTGCTCGCCCCCGTTCTTGTCGACATACGCGAACTGGTTCTTGCGCAGGTCGTCGCGCTTCTTCGTGGTCAGCTCAGCCATCGGTCAGTGCTCCTTGGGTTGTCAACGAACGATCGAGGCGCTCGCAGAACGCGTGCCGCGGCACAGCGCTTGCGTTGCGGGCGACCATGCAATCCCTCCCCCCGGCGCTCCTTCGCACCGCGGCGACCGCGCCCATCCCCGACGCTGCCGCTGCGCCGACGATCATCGAGATGGAGGGAGTCACTCGGCAGTTCGACGACCTCGTCGCGGTGCGCGACGTGTCGCTCGCCGTCCCGCAGGGATCCATCCTCGGCATGATCGGTCCATCCGGGTCGGGCAAGACGACGATCGTCCGCATGCTGACCGGCACGCTCGGTCCCACGAGCGGGTCGTTGCGCGTGCTGGGCCAGGTGCCGCTCAACTTCGACCGCCAGGCGCGGGAGCGCATCGCGTACATGCCGCAGCTCTTCAGCCTCTATCCCGACCTGTCGGCGAAGGAGAACATGAACTTCGTCGCGGCCCTGTTCGGAGTGCCGTGGTGGGGCCGCTCGCGCCTCATCCGGGAGGCGCTCTCCGTCGTCGACCTGTGGGTCGCCCGGGATCGCCCGGCCCGGGACCTGTCGGGCGGCATGCAACGCCGCCTGGAGCTGGCATGCGCGCTCGTCCACCGTCCACAGGTGCTCTTCGTCGACGAGCCGACCGCCGGCATCGACCCGATCCTGCGCGAGACAATCTGGACCGAGCTGCGCCGCCTGCGCGACGAGGGTGCGACGTTGCTCGTCACGACCCAGGTCGTGAGCGAGGCCGTCCACTGCGACCAGGTCGCGCTCCTCGCCGATGGCCAGCTCATTGCGCTCGAGTCGCCGGATTCGCTCCGCCTCTCTGCCTTCGGTGGCGAGCTCCTCGAGATTACGACCGTCCACGCGGTTGAAGGCGAGAACCTGCTCGAGCTGCCGGGGGTGCGCCACGTGCGCCAGACCGGCCCCCGGACGCTCGTGGCGGTCATCGATGACGCGGGCACCGCCTCGCCGCTGATCATGGACACGCTCCGGCAGCAGGGGATCGACGTCCGCGAGATCGCGGAGTACCACGCAACCTACGACGACATCTTCACGACCCTCGTGCAGCGTCATCGCGACGCCGAGTCCGAGGGAGAGGCGAGCCAGGACGAGGTGGCCGCAGTAGCCGCGGAACGCGTCCAATGATCGGCGCCTTCAAGAGCTTCATCAGGATCACGTCCTTCATCGGCAAGGAGCTGCGTGAGCTGCGGCGACGACCCGGCGTCATCGCCACCCTCGTGCTCGGTCCACTGCTCGTCATGCTCCTGTTCGGCGTCGGCTACTCCGGCGCGCGGCGCCCGTTCACGGCCGACGTCGTGCTGCCGCCCGACAGCGGCATGCCGACCGACGCCGGGTTCTACCAGAACATGACCGAGGACCGGATGGCGATCCAGCAGGTCGGCACCGACAAGGACACCGCGCTCGCGCGGCTCCGGAACGAGGACGTGCAGCTCGTCATCGTCGCGCCGCCGAATGCGGAGGAGCAGCTCCGCGCCGGGAAGCAATCGGTGATCGAGGTGTACTGGAACCAGGTCGACCCCCTCAACGACGGCCTCGCCCGCCTCGCCATGCAGCTCATGGTCGGCGAGCTGAACAAGCAGATCATCCGCGAGGCGGCCGGACAGGGCATCAGCCTCGCCGCGGCGCAGGGCGAGGCGGTGAACGTGGACCCGAAGGTCATCGCCGAGCCGACCAGCGCGGAGGAGCACAACGTGGCGCCCAGCACGCCGGCCACGATCGCGTTCTTCGGGCCGGCCGTCTTCGCGCTCA
>JBBQMC010000206.1:0-3161 GCA_038328565.1 Candidatus Limnocylindria bacterium | reverse complement strand
ACGGGGTCCTCGACGCCGATCCGCTCGTCGGCGTCCGCAGCCCGCGCCGGCCCGGACGCCTGCCGCGCGTGCTGAGCACGGCCGAGGCCGGGCGGCTCGTTTCTGCGCCCGCCTCGCGACGCGGGGGTGGCCGCGCCACGGACGAGGGTGCCGCTCGGCGCGACGCCCTGGGGCGGCGGGACGCCGCCATCCTCGAGCTCCTCTACGCGACCGGCATGCGGATCAGCGAGCTCGCCAGCCTGTCGCTGGGGCGCCTCGACATCGGCCATCGGCGCCTCCGCGTGGCGGGCAAGGGCAACAAGGAGCGCGAGCTGCTCTTCGGTGGTCCGGCTGCCGCGGCGCTCACCGCGTACCTTGCCGATGGGCGCCCGCGGCTCGCTGCCGGCTCGCCCGCCGGCGCCGCCGGCGACCGGGTCTTCCTCAATGCGGCGGGGACGCCGCTCAGCGACCGTGGCGCGCGGCTCGTGGTGGCGAAATGGGTCGGGCGCACCGGGATGCCGCCACGCACCTCGCCGCACACGCTGCGCCACTCGTTCGCGACGCACCTGCTCGAGGGCGGCGCCGACCTGCGGAGCGTCCAGGAGCTGCTCGGCCACGCGAACCTCGCCACCACCCAGATCTACACCCACCTCTCCGACGCCTCGCTGCGGTCGACGTATCGCGCCGCGCACCCGCGCGCAGGCCGCGCGCGCGCCGGCAGGTGACGCTGGACACGGGCGGGGAGACGCAGCCCGGCGGGCCGCCGGAGCCGGAGGGAACCTCGATTGCCGCGACCGGCGGTGGGGGATCGCGACCGACCGCGGCCCGCGTGCTCGTCAACGCGAGCCTCATCCTCACCATCGCGGCCCTGGCCAGCCGACTGCTCGGCTGGGTGCGGCTGCTCGTCATCGGCTCGCAGTTCGGCGCCAGCCGCGAGCTCGATGCATATTTCGCCGCCTTCCGGATCCCCGACGCGATCTTCCAGCTCGTCGTGGCCGGCGCGCTCTCCGCCGCGCTGATCCCGGTCTTCAGCAGCTACCGCGCCCGCGACCAGGAGCGCGAGGCGTGGCGCCTGGCGAGCAGCGTCATCAACCTCGTCGTCATCGCGCTCGCGGCCCTGAGCTTCCTGATGGCCATCTTCGCGCCGCTCATCGTGCCGGTGGTCACCCCGGGCTTCGACGCGCCGACCACCGAGCTCACGATCCGCATGACGCGGGTCATGCTGCTGAGCCCGGTCTTCATCGGGATGGGAGCCGTCGTGAGCGGCATCCTGAATTCCTACGAGCGCTTCGCCATCCCGGCCCTGGCGCCGCTTGCCTATAACCTGGCGATCATCGTCGCCGCGATCGTCATCGCCCCGATCATGGGCGTCGAAGGCCTCGCGGTGGGCGTCGTCATCGGTTCGCTGCTCCACCTCCTCGTCCAGCTGCCCCAGCTCGGCCGGGTGGGCCAGCGCTACGACCTCACCATCGGGCTGCGCCATCCGGGCGTGCGCCAGGTCCTCTGGCTCATGGGGCCGCGAATGCTCGGCCTCGCAGCGGGGCAGCTGAACTTCATCGTCTCGACGGTGCTCGCCAGCGGCCTGCCGGAGGGAAGCGTGACCGCGTACAACTATGCCTTCCAACTGTCGCAGATTCCCGTCGGGGTGCTCGGCGTGAGCGTCGCCGTCGCCCTCTTTCCCAGCCTCTCGCGCGACGCGGCCCTGGGGCGAGTGAGCGAGATCCGGCGCCAGGTGGCCGGCAGCCTGCGGATCCTCGTCTTCCTGGCCGCGCCGCTCACGGCGATCATGATCGTGCTCGCCCAGCCGCTCGCCGCGGTGTTCTTCCAGTACGGCCTCTTCAGCGCGCGCTCGACCGAGCTCACCGCGCGCGCCCTCGCCTACTTCGCGATCGGCCTGGTGGGGCACATTGTCGTCCACGTGCTGACGCGTGCCTTCTACGCGATGCAAGACACCCGGACCCCGGTGACGTGGGCGATCATCGCGGTGGCCATGAACGTCCCACTCATGATCGCCTTCGTCGGACCGATGGGGGTGGAGGGCCTGGCACTGGCGCTCTCGCTGTCCGCGGTCGTCGAGGTGATCGGGCTCGTGTGGGCCCTGCGGCGGCGGATCGAGAGCGTGGAGGAGGGAGCGGTCCTGCGCTCGGCCGGACGCTCGCTGGTCGGCGGCATGGCGGCGGCGCTCCTCATGCTCGGCGGGCTGGTCGTCGTCCAGTCGTGGTTCGCCGGGGTGCTTGCCCATGGGCTCGGCCGCCTGCTGATCCTCGCCGTCCTCTCGCTGGCCGGGATCGCCGTCTTCGCCCTCGTCTCCGCCGCGCTCCGCGCGCCGGAGCTCGATCAGGTGCGGGCGCAGCTCGGACGACGCTTCCGGCGCAGCCGGGCATGATCCGCTTCCGACCTGCCGTCGACCCCGATGCAGACGCGTGGCAGCGGCTGCTCGGCAGGACCGCGTCCGGCGACTTCCTCCATGACTGGACGTGGGCGAGCGTCGCGGCCTTCGACGGACAGCCACAGCGCCGCTTCGTCGCCGAGGAGGATGGGCAGCTCGTTGCGCTCGTCGCGGCCCAGGTGCGCGGGCTGCCGCTCGGTCGCAGCTTCTGGTACGTCCCGCACGGCCCGGTCCTCGACTACGACGCTCCGGCCGCCGGGGAGCGGCTGCGCGCGGTCGTGATCGGTCTGCGGGAGGCGGCGCGGCGGGCGAACGCGATCGCGGTCAAGCTCGAGCCGCGTGTCGCCGCGGGCCAGGGCGCCGCGCACTTCGGATCGCTCCACCTGCGCCCGCAGCCAGCCACGGTCCAGGTCGGCCAGACGCGCCTCGTGGCGCTGGACGCGGACGAGCCCCTGCTCGCCGGCTTCGACAAGGACACCCGTTACGCCGTGCGCCGCGCCGAGCGCGAGGGGGTGACGATCGCCACCTTCACCGATGCCGGCGACCGCGGCCCCGTCGACCGCCTCCACGACCTCGTGACCGAGACGCAGGCCCGCGCCGGCTTCCCGCTCCCGTCGCGCCAGCGGTATCGGCTCGCCTGGCAGGAGCTCGGTGGCGCCGGCCGCGCACGCATCCTCGAGGCATGGCATGAGGCGCGACTCCTTGCGTCGGCGATGCTCGTCGTCGAGGGGCTGCAGTCGTTCTATCTCTTCTCGGGGTCGATCCGCGAGGCGCCCGGCGAGCCGAAGCGGTA
>JBBQMC010000205.1:0-3163 GCA_038328565.1 Candidatus Limnocylindria bacterium | reverse complement strand
GATGATCGTGAGCAGCGCCCCGCCGACGCGGACGCACAACCGCTCGATGGTGCTGACCCGTCGCTCGAGCTCCCGCGCGGGGAGCAGCTCGATGGCATCGCCTGCGCGGCGATCGATGAGGTGGCGGACCCCGACACGCGTCGCCGTGCGGAGGATCCCGTAGGCGACGAGCGCGACGAGCACCACGCCTCCGATCTGGAGCGCGGTCACCGCCCAGTTCGGCAGCACGAGGTTGTCCATCGCCCGCGATGGTAGCAACGCCGCCCGCGGTACGATCGGTGCGCGTCGCCCGGTACCTTGGGGGAGTCGGGCCCCCGCTCCGCAGCGGGTACGATCGGGCACGTCCCGCTGCGCGGGCTCTGCCACCGCTACCGCAGGAATCACTTCCATGACCCAGTCCACTCGCCGCCCCGGCTTCCGCCTCCCCTGGTCCGACACATCGGACGAGGCGTCGTCGGATCAGCAGACCACCGCATCCGACGCGGCCGCCACCACTGACGCGTCGCCGTTCCCCGACAGCGCGGCGGCTGCCACGCCCGACGGCCCTGAGAAGGGCGACAACGCCGCGAACGCCGACACGGCCGCGCCGGCGCCTCCGGGCGAGACCGTCGTCGCCGAGATCGACCCGACGGCGAAGCCCGCCGCGCCCGACGCTGACGCCGCGCCCGCCGGCCCCGTCGCATCCGAGGCGCCGTCCGACGCTCCGGTTGCCTCGGCGCCAGCTCCGGCAGTGACTCCCGACGCCGCAACGCCATCCGTCGACCCGTCGACATCGCCCGACGGCGACTTCCTAGCCAGCCTCGTCACCGCCATGCGCGGCGTCGTGGCCGAGGAGCGCGTCAGCTCGGTGGCCGACCTGCGCACGTCGGTGGACGACCGCATCACCCAACTGGAGGCTCGCGCCAAGGAGCGCGGCGAGGAGCTGCGCCGGCGCGCCGACCAGGACCTGGCTGGCGTCGATGAGTGGCAGAAGGCCGAGATCGCGCGTGTGACCGCCGAGGCGACGCGCAAGGTCGAGGCTCGCCGCCAGCAGCTCGACCAGCAGATCGCCGACCACGAGGCCCGCAGCACCGCGGAGGTCGAGGGCGTCCGTGGCCGGGTGACGGGCTACGAGGCCGAGCTTGAGGCCTTCTTCGCGCAGCTCGAGGCGATCGCCGACCCCGCCGCCTTCGTGGCCGCCGCGCGTCGCATGCCGAAGCCCCCAGCGACGCTCCACACCGATGCCGCGAGGCCGATCGAGACGCCCGATGCGACCGCCTCCGGCTCGCTGAACGCGCGCCTGGCTGAGCTCGGCATCGACCGGGGTGCCACCGACGCCGCCAAGGCCGCCGCGCCCACCGCACCCGAGACGTCAGCCGACGGCACCCCTGACGAGAAGACGGCCCACGAGCAGGACCCTCCCGCACCGACAGCCACCGAGCAGCAGCCCGCTCACGCCCGGGATGCCGAGCTTGCCGGACGCCTCGCCGAGCTCGACGCCCGTCCCGAGCCTGTTGCGACGACCGCCACGCCTCCGGTCGCGCCGCCCGCATCGACCGACCCCGGTGAGGAGGTCGCGACCGCGGTGATGGTCAAGGGACTCGGCAGCTTCGGCGCCATCACCTCCTTCAAGCAGCGCCTCGAGCGACTCGAGCCGGTGCGTGCGGTCACGCTCAGCCTCGGCCCGACCGGGGAGTTCGTGTACCGCGCGACCCACCCGCGCGACCTCGATCTGGGTGCCGCCATCACGACCCTCGAGCCCGGCGCGACGGTCGAGAAGCAGCCCGACGGCGTGCTGCGGGTCACCGTCCAGCCCCGTTAGCAGGTCGGCGGCCCTCTGCTAGACTCACCGCACGGCACCGACCGTGAGGAGTACCTCGCCACGGCTGCTCGAGAGAGGCGCGCCATGAGGCTGGAAGCGCGCCGCAGCACGAGCGGGCGAAGGTCGCACGCGAGCCGATCGGGATCCGCCCGGTAACGCGGTGACGAGGCGACCGCATCGGTCGCGAACGAAGGTGGTACCACGACGAGCCCGTTCGTCCTTCGACGAGCGGGCTTTGTGCTGGAACGCAGGAGATGGAGGATGGACCGATGGCCAGGGAGCGCCGCGAGCTGAGCGCCCGCTACGACGCCGGCGCGGTCGAGCCCGCCATCTACGAGCGCTGGCGGGCGGCCGGCGCCTTCACCCCGGCCCCCGACGCGCCCGCGAATGCCGACCGCTTCGTCATCACCCAGCCGCCCCCGAACGTCACCGGTGCCCTGCACATCGGGCATGCCCTGACCGCGACCGTGGAGGACATCCTCGTCCGCTATCACCGTATGCGGGGCGACGACACGCTCTGGCTGCCCGGCGTCGACCACGCCAGCATCGCCGCCCAGTTCGTCCTCGATCGGATCATCGCGGAGGAGGGGGAGACGCGCGCCTCACTGGGTCGCGAGCGCTACCTCGAGCGCATGTGGCGGTTCATGGACGAGACGCGCGACGTCATCGGTATGCAGCACCGCCGCCTGGGGGCGAGCCTCGACTGGTCGCGCCTCCGATTCACGATGGACGCCGACAGCGCCCGTGCCGTGCGCGTCGCGTTCAAGCGGCTCTGGGACGCTGGCCTCGTGTATCGCGGCGAAGCCCTCATCACCTGGTGCTCGCGCTGCCGGACGACGATCAGCGACCTGGAGACCGTGCATCGCGACGAGGCAGGCACGCTGTGGACGATCCGCTACCACCTTGCGTCTCCCGACGGCACGCCCGACCCGGACCGATGGATCAGCATCGCCACCACGCGGCCGGAGACGCTGCTCGGCGACACGGCTGTCGCGGTGCACCCCGACGACGAGCGGTACCGCGATCTCGTCGGCCGAGAGGCGATCCTGCCGTTCCTCGGACGGCGGCTGCCGATCGTGGCCGACGACTACGTCGACCGCGCCTTCGGCACCGGCGCGGTGAAGATCACTCCCGCCCACGATCCGAACGACTACGAGCTGGCCAAGCGGCACGGCCTAGCGCCGATCAACGTCCTCGACGAGGAGGCGCGGATCAACGCCGCCGGCCCATCGGCCGCCGACGAGACGGTCACGTGCCCGTCCGGGCAGTACCAGGCTGGGATCCGGTGACCCCACCACAGCTGGCGGCTGACGTTCCAGTCGCGGATGTCGGTCAGCCAGTGCTCCCACGTCTTCTCGAACC
>JBBQMC010000204.1:0-3185 GCA_038328565.1 Candidatus Limnocylindria bacterium | reverse complement strand
CGCGATCCCCGCCGGCACCTGGGCGGCCGCCCGCACCGGCCCCCCTGGCCAGCCTCGCCTTCGTCAGCTGGCGACCGCCGGTGCGGCCAGCCTCTGCGCCGTCGTCGTCGCCGCGGTGCTCGAGACCGACCTGGTGCCGCTATGACCCATGACTCAACGCCCACGGGCGCAACACGGCAGGATGCGCCGCGTGCCCGACCCCAAGCAGCTCGAGCAGGCGGATCGCGGGGCCCGCGCAGCCATCGAGCAAGCCGGCGGTCTGCTCACACACAAGCAGATCGCCGAACTCGCTGCAATTACGAGCCGGCGGCTGCACATGCTCATCGCCGGCGAGGACCCCACCTTCCCTGCGCCGCTTCAGGAACTCCCAGGTCGGCGCCGCGTCTGGACTCGCGCAGCCATCGAAGCGTGGCTCGTGCGCACCGGCCGCGGCTAAGCTCCGCGCAACAGCCGCTCGAGGGCCTCCTGCTTGCCCGGGTCGCTCGGATCGACATGCTGCTCCAGCAGCGCGGCGATCACGTCGCTCAGATTGCGCCCAGTCATCGCGGCCGCGACATCGAGACGACGCTTGGTCGTCGCCGGCAGCCGCACGTACAGGGCGGCGACCTCCTCGGAGGATCGAGTGTCACGTCGAACACGGGGCGGCGCGGGCGCGACTACGGGCCGGGCCTTGACCTGCGCCACGTCCGTTGGCACCGGCGCAGGACGAGGAGCTAGCGTTGCGCGTCGCTTCTTCGCACCGGCGGCCATCACGCCACCGCCCTCGGCGAGAGCCCGAGCACCTCGCCGGCCAACGCCCGATAGGCGACGGCGCCAGCAACGTCCGGACGCCACGCCACCAGAGCGGTACGGCGTGCGCCGGCCGACGCGAAGAAGCGGCTCTCCGGGATCTCCGTCGCCGCGATCGGCAGCTCGAAGTCTGGCAGCGCGTTATTGATCTCGCGGTAGGCGGCGGCGTCGCGCTGCACGCGTGTACGCACGAGCGCCCGCAGCGTCGGAGCGCCGCCGCGGCGGCGCTGAACGGCAGCGAGGCGATCGCGCATGCCCGCGACACCGTTAAACGCCCCCTCGTCCTGCATCGAGACGGGCACCAGCACGGCGTCCGCGGCATGCAGGGCGTTGACGGTCAGCAACCCGAGGTTGGCGGGGCAGTCGAGCAGCACCAGACCCCACGGGTCGAGCTCGTCGCGCAGCGCGTCGTGCAGGATCTCTTCGCGGTAGTCGGCGCTGGCGAGCTGCTGCTCGATCTCTTCGAGCGGCTCGCCGGGCGAGGCGATCAGCGAGACGCCCTCCAGGGTGCTCGCACGCGCCGCGCCGGCGACGTCGACGTCGCCGCGCAGCAGCTCGGCGAGCGACGCGCCCGGGCCCGCGTCGTCGGGCAGCAGCCAGCGCGTCAGCGAGTAGCGCGGGTCGAGGTCGACGCAGAGCACGCGCTGGCCGACAGCCGCTGCTGCGGCGGCCAGGTTCATCGCCGTGGTTGTCTTCCCGACACCACCCTTGCCCTGGGCGATCGCGATCACGTGGTCCGGTCGGCGGGCGCTCATGTGCGTTCTCCTCGTCGTAATGGCGCTAGCGCGCTAGCGGGCCTCATGGTGCCACGGGCCGCGGCGGACTCCTGCCGCCCGACCGCGACGGCACATCTCGCAAGCTGCGCCAGCCGCCAGCGGGCACGTCCGCGCGATCGACGGCGGCGGGCCGTCACGGCTCCCGCTGGTGAGCGCCGGGATCGAGTCCCTTCTGCGCTTCAGCGTGCCCGACCTGCACCCAGATCGTCCGCCATCCGCCGCACCAGCTCCCGCGCCTGCGGCGCCGGCCCTGACGGGCCTGGGAGCTGGCGCGCGCGTTGTCGGCCGCCCGGGCTCCGGCCGGGCGTCGCGAGCTTGCAGGAACTCTCACCCACCCACCACCAGGAGGACCCGATGGCAACCGCCAACATCAACCGCGTCGTGCTCACCGGCAACCTGACGCGCGACCCCGAACTGCGCTCCACGCAGTCGGGCATGAGCGTCTGCAGCCTGCGCCTGGCCTGCAACACGCGCCGCAAGGACAACGCCAGCGGCGAGTGGCGCGACAAGGCCAACTACCTCGACGTCACCGTCTGGGGCGGACAGGGCGAGAACTGCGCCCGCTTCCTGGCCAAGGGCCGGCCCATCGCCATCGACGGGCGCCTGGAGTGGCGCGAGTGGACCACCGACGACGGCGCCAAGCGCCAAGCCGTCGAGATCGTCGCCCAGACCGTCCAGTTCCTCGGCGCCCCCAACGGCGACACCCCCGACGACGCGCCCGCCGACGCCGGCCCCGCCGACGACGAAGACAGCCCCTTCTAGGCACCGCCGATGCGCGGCCGTCCATCCCGGGGCGGCCGCCACCCGCGGCCACGGAGATCACACCCATGCCTGACGCACCCTTCAACATCGACTCCCTCTGGAGCGTCGACCTACGCCCCGACCCGGCCTGGGAAGAGGCCAAGCGGCGCCTGTGGGCGATGACCGCCGACGAGCGCCTCGCCGCGATGTACGCCGGCACTCTGAGCCAGCGGCTGTGCTTTCACTGGGCCAACCACGCCCCGCGCGAGGTGCCACTCCTCAACGGCGAGTTCTGGTTCATCGCCATAAAGACGCCCGAGGTAGCCGACGCCGCCGAGCCGAGTGCCGCCACGCTCCGCAACCATCGGCCGTGCCGGCAGTAACGCACTCCAGGGGCGAGCGCGCCGCGCTGCGCTACGCCCGGCTCGGCTGGCGCGTGCTGCCGCTGCACACTCCCGACCGCGATCGCGCGTGCAGCTGCGGACTCGAGGACTGCCCGAAGCCGGGCAAGCACCCGCGCACCCGTCACGGCGTGCGCGAGGCCAGCGCCAGCGTCAGCGCGATCAGCTCGTGGTGGAGCACCTGGCCCGACGCCAACGTCGGCCTGGCCACCGGCGCGCTGCTCGTCGTCGACGTCGACGGCGCTACCGGCGACCAGTCGCTCCAGCAGCTCCAGCGCGAGCAGCGGCCGCTGCCTGCGACGCTCGAGGCGACGACCGGACGCGGCCGGCACCTGTACTTCGCTGCGTCCACCGTGGCGCTCGGCAATTCCAGCGGCCGCCTCGGCAACGGCGAGCACGACCGCGGCCACGCGCGCTCTGACGTCGAGCCGACAAGCCTGCACGCGCTCGGGCAGCGCTAGCGATGGACCGACCGATG
>JBBQMC010000203.1:0-3196 GCA_038328565.1 Candidatus Limnocylindria bacterium | reverse complement strand
ATCAGCGCCACGCCGAACGGCGAGGCGGCCTATCGGCTCAGCATCCGCCTCCAGACCACGGTCGCCGCCAGCGCGGAGGAGGTCCACGAGTTCGGCCTCGCCGACCTCGAGACGATCGAGGCGGAGAAGGACGAGATCGCGCATCGGCTCGGCCATGCCGATCGCTTCGCCCTTGCGGAGGCGCTTCTCGCGGACCCGGCCAACCATACCGATGACCCCGCCAGGCTCATCGAGCTGGCCGTCGAGCAGACCGAGCGCGCGTACGCCGCCGCGCCGCAGTACTTCGGGCGCCTCCCGCGCGCGAACTGCGATGTGATGGCGGTGGAGGCGTACCGCGAGCAGGAGTCGCCGCCGGCCTTCTACATGCCGCCGACGCTCGACGGCTCGCGGCCCGGGCAGTACTACCTCAACACGTACCAGCCGTCGGAGCGCCAGCTTCACAAGATCGCGTCGATCACGTTCCACGAGGCAACCCCCGGCCACCACTTCCAGATCGCGATCGAGCAGGAGCTGACCGGCCTGCCCGCATTCCGGCGCCTCGGCGCGCGGATGGCGGGCGTCGCCTACGTCGAGGGCTGGGGCCTCTACACCGAGCGCCTCGCCGACGAGATGGGCCTCTACCTCTCCGACGAGGAGCGGCTCGGGATGCTCGACGCGCAGTCGTTCCGCGCCGCGCGCCTCGTCGTCGACTCCGGGCTCCACGCCTTCAACTGGTCGCGCGACCGCGCGATCACGTTCATGCACGAGCGCGGGTCGCTGCCGATGGTCGACGCCGCGATCGAGGTCGATCGCTACACGATCTGGCCCGGCCAGGCGCTCAGCTACAAGATGGGGCAGCGCGAGATCGAGCGCGCGCGGGCCGAGGTGTCGGCGCAGATGGGCGAGCGGTTCGACCTGCGCGCCTTCCACGACGAGGTGCTCGCCCACGGCACGCTGCCGCTGGCGACGCTGCGGCGCGAGATCCCGGCCTGGGTGGAGGCGGCCGTCGCCGACGGGCGGTGAAGCCGCCGGCACCGGTCACGCTGGCCGGTCGCTTCGTCCGCCTCGAGCCGCTGGGGGACCAGCATCGGGCCGACCTCCAGGCGGCGGCCGCGGAGGACCCGCAGGCGATCAGCCTCGGCGCGATGCTGCTGACGCTCGGGCGCTGGGACGAGTGGTTCGGCGAGGCGGCGGCCGGCGTCGCGGATGGCCGCTACGTGGCCTGGGCGACGATCGCGCTCGACACCGGCCGCGCCATCGGCTCGACCCGCTTCGGTGACATCGACGTGCCATCCGACCGGGTGGAGATCGGCTGGACCTGGCTCGCGCCTTCGCGCTGGCGCACGCCGATCAACACCGAGGCGAAGCTCCTCCAGCTGACCTACGCGTTCGACGACCTCGGTGCGGGTCGGGTCGCCCTGAAGACCGATCTCCGCAATGCCCGCTCGCAGGCCGCCATCGAGCGCCTCGGGGCCACGAGGGAGGGCGTCCTGCGGCGGCACATGCGCCTCGCGGACGGCTTCATCCGCGACACGGTGTACTACTCGATCCTGCGCGACGAGTGGCCGCCGATCCGCGACCGTCTGGAAGCCTGGCTCGCTTCAGGATCGCAGGTGGGTCCTCAGCCGAGCCAGGCGACCGAGACGAGCTCCGCGTAGATCGCCTCGACATCGGCTACCACGCCGTGCCGCGCGAACCAGTCGCCGACGTTGGCCAGGTCGCGATGCAGGAGGTCGAAGGCATCGGTGTTCGTCCTGAACTCGACCGCCTGCGGCAGGTCGATGAGCACCAGCCGCCCGCGCCACCAGAGCAGGTTGTACGCGGACAAGTCGGCGTGGACGAGCCCGGCGGCAGTCAGCGTTCGCACGTTGTCAATGAGCTGCGACCAGGCGCCCCCCATCTCATCCCTCGACAGGCGCGCCTCCGCCAGCTTCGGAGCGGCCCGCGATTCGTCGCCCACGAACTCCATCATCAGCCCGAGCTCGGTCTGCTCGACTGGGTAGGGGACCGATGCGCCCGCCTTCCAGGCGCGGCTCAGCATCGACCACTCCTGCGCCGGCCACAACTTCGCGGCCAGCTCGTGGCCGAAGCGGCTGCCGCCGAGCACGGCCTTCTTGTCCCGTGTGGGGAGGAACCAGCCCGCCTTGTAGATCGCGTCGCCGCGATACGAGGTCGAGTTGCTGAAGCCCTCCTCCCGCAGCTGGCCCTTGGTGGGGTAGCGAGGACGGTAGCGCTTGTGGGCGAGCAGGCGCGGGCCGCTCCCGGCGAAGCGACGCTCCACCAGGAAGATCTCGGCCTCCTTGCCGGACTTGAGGGTGCCGCGCGGGATGTCCTCGTATGGCTCACCATGAGGCCAGGAGAACGACGCGCGCAGCTCGTTCGTGATGGACACGAAGAAGCGCTCCGTTGTGGCGGGGGAATCCCAGAGATGGGCTCGTCCCGGCCGACGGAGCGCTTGGAGTCTGGCCTCTCAGCGAGGCTGGATCGTCAGGCGAGCTCCGCGCGGCGGGGAGGATCGGCAAAGGTGATCTGCACCGTTGGACCTCCTCGAAGCTGCTGCGCAAGGGCTGAATGTCGTCGCGGACTATGCGCCCATCCGAGGGGAGGTGCAAGGGCAACGTCGGCAGCCGTTGGCGTCAAGCCTCCCGGTATGCCTCCCACGGGTCGTAGTCGGGGTCCGGCTTCTCGTCCGGCGGCCGGTCAGCCTCCGGGACGTTGCGGAGATTGACCCGCACGCGGTACCAGAGCGACGAGCGGCCGCGCATGCCGTCGACGAGCACCTCCTCCTCGCCGACGTGCGTGGATGCCTTCGGGTGGCGCTCCCGCCAGCGCTCGAGGCCCGCGAGCGCCTCCTCCTTCGTTGCGGCCTGGGCCACGACGCGGAGCGGGGCCGTCGAGCGGCGGCGGCCGGTGGGGGAGACCGTGCCGTCGGCACGTCGCGCGGGCGGTGATGGCGTGGCCGGCGCCACCGAGCCGGCGCGGCCGCGCGGCGCGGTGGGGTCCGTGGGCGTGAGCTCGGCCGGATCCGGCAAGCGGCGCTTCGAGGGCTGCACGCGGGGCGGCTCGCCGGGCTGCTTCGCGTAGTTCGGCGGCCACGGCGCGTCCCCCTCGCCCGCCGCCTCGTGGCGTTCGACCAGCTCGAGGAGGGGCGCCAGCGAGTGCGCCTCCGCGTCGATGCCGGCACCGACGTCGCCGAGGCGCGCATATCGGTCCGGCA
>JBBQMC010000202.1:0-3204 GCA_038328565.1 Candidatus Limnocylindria bacterium | reverse complement strand
ACCATCACCGTCCAGTCCTCGGCGCGCAACGCGTTCGACGAGGAGGACGGGATCCTGCTCAAGCTGCTCGCCGACCAGGTGGCGATCGCGGTGACGAACGCCCGCCTCTACGAGGAGCTCGAGGAGTCCGAGCGCCGCTACCGGCACCTCGTCGACAATTCCCCGGACATCGTGTGGAGCATCGATGCCCACGGGCGCTTCACGTTCTTCTCCGACTCGCTCGAGTCGCGGACCGGGTGGAAGCCGGAGCAGCTGCTCGGCCAACCGTTCACGACCCTGACCGATGCCGGCGGCCACGCCGCCGCGCTCCAGGCCTGGGAGGCACTCCGCGCCAACCCGGAGGACGAGCAGCGCGTACGCCTTTCCCTGCCGCTGGCGAACGGGCAGACCTCGCCGGCCGAGGTGGCGATGACCGGCACCGTCGTCGACGGCCGCTTCGCCGGCGCCCACGGCGCGGTGCGCGACATCGGGGAGCGGGAGCGCCTCGAGCGCTCGCTGCGCCGCCAGGCCGGGGAGCTGGCCGCGGGCCGCGAGCGCGCCAACCTCGCACGCGAGCTCCACGACTCGGTGACGCAGGCTCTGTTCAGCATGGGCCTGACCACGCGATCGCTGGAGCTGCTGCTCGCCCGCGACCCGGAGGCGGCCCGATCGAAGGTCGCCGAGCTGCGCGACCTCCAACGCGACGCGCTGGCGGAGATGCGGACCCTCATCTTCGAGCTCCGCCCCTCGTCGCTCGAATCGGACGGGCTGCTCCAGGCGGTGCGCACCCACGCCGCCGCGGTCCACGGCCGCACCGGCATGAACGTCGAGGTGGGCGCCGAGCCGGACCCGCTCGAGGAGAGCGGCGAGGCCCGCGCGCCAATCGTCGTCGAGGAGGCGCTCTATCGCATCGCCCAGGAGGCGCTCCACAACATCGTCAAGCACGCGAACGCGCGGACCGCGACGATCCGCCTGGCGCGTGACGCAAAGGCGATCCACCTCTCCGTCACCGATGACGGCATCGGCTTCGACCCCAGCCAGGTCCCGCGCGGCCACCTCGGCCTTGCCGGCATGCGGCAGCGGGCGGAGCAGCTCGGCGGCGACTTCGCGGTCACCTCGCGCGCGGCGGAGGGGAGCCGGATCGAGGTCGTCATCTCGACCGCCGCGATGGCCGCCGTCGCCCAGGGCCAGCACGAGGGCGAGGTCGCGCTGCCGGCCGGCGCATCGGCAAAATGACGTAGCGGCTCCTGCGCCGCTCGACCGATGGCTGCGCGCGCCGCAGCACCTAGCGTCACAAGGCAATGCCACTCGCAGCCCAGCACGAACCCGATGACGCTCGGCCCCGGGTGATCATCGTGGACGTCGATCGCCGGGTGCAGCAGAGCCTGGCCGACGTGCTCGAGCTCGGCGGGCTCCACGTGGTGGCCACCGCCGGCGACGTGCGCGACGCGCTCGAGAAGATCGAGATGACCGCCGCCGACTACCTGCTCGTCGATCCCCGCCTGCCGGACGTCGACGCCGGCCGCGCGCTCCTCTCGTCAGTCGCGCTGGGCTGGCCCGATCTCCGCGTCATCCTCATGGGCTGGGGCGAGGGGATCGAGCACGCGCAGCTCGGGGAGCGCGCGGACGCGTACGTGCCGAAGAACGCCGACACCGAGGAGTTCGTCGCCGCCACGCTCCGCGCCTGCGGCTGCTGAGCCATCATCGTGCGGTGAAGGCGCACGAGCTCGGGATCCGGATCGGGCAGATGCCGCACGGACCACTCGACGCGATCACCGACGTCGCCGGCGTCCGGGTCGGGCACGTGACCCTCATCAGCGGTGACGGCCCGCTCGAGGTGGGCATCGGTCCGATCCGCACCGGCGTTACGATCATCCAGCCCCACGAAGGTGACGCCGGGCGCGACCCGGTCTACGCCGGCTGTCATCGGCTCAATGGGAACGGCGAGCTCACCGGGCTCGAGTGGGTGCGCGAGGGTGGGATGCTGACCACGCCCATCGGCCTGACGAACACGTACGCAGTGGGCACGGTGCGCGATGCGCTCATCGCCGCCGAGGTGCGCACCCATGGCGCGGACGAGGTCTACTGGGCGCTGCCGGTCGTGGGCGAGACCTGGGACGGGCTGCTGAACGACATCAACGGCCAGCACGTGCGGGCCCAGCACGCGCTTGCCGCGCTGGACGCGGCCGTCGTGGGCGAGGTGGCGCAGGGCAACGTCGGTGGCGGCACCGGTATGGTCTGTCACGAGTTCAAGGGCGGGATCGGTACGGCGTCCCGCATGGTCGAGACCGATCCCGGCGGCTACACCGTCGGCGCGCTCGTGCAGGCGAACTACGGGCGCCGCGAGCGGCTCGCCGTCGCCGGTGTGCCGGTCGGCGAGGAGCTCGGCATCGACGCCATCCCCAGCCCGTACGACGCCTCGGCCGCCGCCGGGTCCGGCTCGATCATCGTCATCATCGCCACCGATGCGCCGCTCCTGCCGCACCAGTGCGAGCGGCTCGCCCAGCGGGCCGGGCTCGGCATCGCGCGCATGGGCGGCGCCGGCGAGCACACCTCCGGCGACCTGTTCCTCGCCTTCGCGACCGGCAACCGCGGCCTGCCGGCCGCCGAGTACGCCGGTCCGGGAGCGTCGACCTTCACTCTCACGGCGCTGAACGACACGTATCTGTCGCGCCTCTTCTGGGCCGCGATCGAGGCAACCGAGGAGGCGATCCTCAATGCGCTCCTGTCGGCCGAGACGATGACCGGCCGCGACGGGATCACCGCCCCGGCCCTCCCCCACGACGAGCTCGTGGCGGTGATGCGCCGGTACGGCCGCTGAGGCGCGCGTTGGGGCGCGGAGCGCCAGGGTCAAATTTGCGTGGGACGCACGTTAGGCAGGCCGCGCGGCGACGGTAGCCACCTCCCACCCACGGCCCGAGCGTGGCGCCAGCGCCAGGCGCGCGCCGCGGCGCCCCGGCGACGGCCTAACGGAACCGTGGGCGAACATTTGGCAGTGATTCGGCAGGTTCCGCCGCGTAACGTGCGTCCGGCGCAAACCTGGCACGGACCAGAAATGACCATTGACCCGCCGCCTCGACGGCGTCACCGTCACGCCCAAGGCTCAACTTGTGGGCCAGCGGCAGATGGACAACGGACGTGTCAGACAGCACCGCATCGAAGTGGGCCATGGCCATCGCAACCCTGTTGCTGGTCGTGCCTTTATCGCGGCGCTCGCGGTGTTTG
>JBBQMC010000201.1:0-3211 GCA_038328565.1 Candidatus Limnocylindria bacterium | reverse complement strand
AAGCTACGCGCTCCAGTGGGCGCTCATGCGGGACGCGCGGTCGCAGGGCGCTCGCACGCATGACCTGTGGGGCGTCGCGCCGCGGGGCGCCGGGCCAGAGCACGCCTGGCACGGAGTCGGGCTCTTCAAGAAGGGATTCGGCGGCGAGGAGGTCGTCTGGGCGGGGACGTGGGACCTCGTCACCGATCCGAGCGCGTATCGGCTGCGAACTGCGGCCGGGATGATGCGCGCCGGCCTGCGCCGCGCGATCGACGCCCCGCGCGCCCTGCTGCGGCGGTCGCGGTGATGAGCGCGGCACGGGCAATGGGGCTCGGTGCGCTCGCCGACGTCATCGCTCCCGAGCGGGTCGTCGGCATGCCGGTCGGCGAGGTGACCGCGCTCGCCTACGACTCGCGGCGCGTCGTGCCCGGGACGCTCTTCTTCGCCGTCCCGGGCGACCACGTCGACGGCCATCGGTTCGCCCGCGATGCCGCCGCGGCGGGCGCGATCGGGGTCGTGGCCGAGCGCGAGCTCGACGGGCTGACCATTCCGCAGCTCGTCGTGGATCGCACACGGCGCGCGCTGGCCAATGCCGCCGACGCCTGGTTCGACCGGCCGAGCGAGCGGCTCCAGGTCATCGGCATCACCGGCACCGACGGCAAGACGACGACGAGCTTCCTCGCCGTCGAGCTCCTGCGCGGGGCGGGCCGGCGGCCGGGCATGATCGGCACGGTGGCCGCCGACGTCGGCGACGAGCGGCGTCCGAACGACGACCGCAACACGACCCCCGAGTCGCTCGAGCTCCAGGAGCTCCTGGCCGAGATGGTGGCCGCCGGCAACGACAGCGTCGTGATGGAGGCGACCTCGCACGGGCTTGCCCTGGAGCGAACGCGGAACTGCCGCTTCGACGTTGGCGTGATGACGACGGTGACGAGCGAGCACCTCGAGTTCCACGGCTCGCTCGAGGCGTACCACGCCGCCAAGGCGCGCCTCTTCGAGGAGGCGCCGCTCGCCATCCTCAACGCGGACGAGCCGACATTCGAGTATTTCAGGGAGCGAGCACGCGATCGGTTCCTGACCTACGCGATTGACGCCGATGCCGACCTGCGGGCGCGCGACCTCGTCTCGGACGCCGATGGCAGCCGCTTTACCCTCCACGCACCGTCCTGGAGCGGCGAGATCCGCCTGCCGATGCCCGGCCGGTACAACGTGTCGAACGCGCTGGCCGCGCTGGCGATCGGCCAGGCCGAGGGCGTCGACCTGGCGCTGGCCGCCACCGCGCTCGCCCACACGGCGGGTGTGCCCGGTCGGATGGAGCGCATCGATGCGGGCCAGCCGTTCGGCGTCGTGGTCGACTATGCCCACACCGCCGACTCGCTGGCGAAGGTGCTCCGCACCCTGCGACCTATCACGCGCAAGCGGCTCATCGTCGTCTTCGGCTCCGCCGGCGAGCGGGATCGGACGAAGCGGCCGGCGATGGGCCGCGCGGCGGCAGAGCTCGCCGACCTCGCGGTCGTGACCGATGAGGACCCGCGCCTCGAGGATCCGCGGGTCATCAACGAGCAGATCGCGGACGGGGCGCGCGAGGCCGGCGCGGTCGATGGTGAGTCGCTCGTCGTCATCGATGACCGCACCGCCGCGATCCGGCACGCGATCGAGGCGGCCGGCGAGGGCGACGTCATCCTCCTCGCCGGCAAGGGCCACGAGGCGTCGATCTTCTACGACACGCGGAAGCTGCCGTGGGACGATCGCCGGGTGGCGCGCGAGGCGCTGGCGGCCGCCGGCTGGGCATCGCCTCGTGGCTGAGCTGCGCGCCTTCACGGTCAGCGACCATGAGCGCTGGAACGCGTTCGTCGAACGCGCGGCGTACGCCGCCTTCCCGCAGCTGTGGGAGTGGGGCGAGCTGCGCGAGCCGTTCGGTTGGCGAGCCGTCCGCCTTGCGGTCGGGGAGCGGCCGGATGCGCCGATCGCGGGCGCGCAGGTCCTGCTGCGCGCCATCCCGGGCCTCGGCTGGCGGCTCGGCTATGCACCGCGTGGCCCCATCGGTGCGCTTGACGATCCCGAGGTCCGTGACGCGCTCCTCGCCGCGCTGCGCGCACTCGGGCGTCGCGAGCGGATCGCGACCCTCAAGGTCGACCCCGCCGCCACCGCTGGCGACCCGCTCGGCACCGCCCTGCTCGCCGCCCCGTGGCGCGCGGCCGAGAAGGTGCAGCCGCCATCCTCGCGCATCGTCGATCTGACACGCAGCGAGGAGGAGCTCCGGGCCGACCTCAAGAAGAAGCACCGGCAGTACGTGAGCAAGGCAGCGCGCGACGGCGTCACCGTCGAGTGGCTCGCCCTCGGCTCGTCGCCGCACGATGCGGCGCGCGGTCTCGCCGACTTCATGCGCATCTACGAGGCGACCGCGGAGCGCGGCGGGTTCGTGGCACGTGCTCCCGCGTACTACGAGCGGGTCTGGCGGCTGTTCGCGCCGGGCGGCCGCGCGCGCCTCGCCTTTGCCACGCTCGACGGCGAGCGGGTGGCGGCGCTGTTCCACTTCGTCACCGGCGTTCGCGTCGCCGAGGCGTACGGCGGCATGACCGAGCGGGGTGCCGAGTCGCGTGCGAACTATCTCCTGAAGTGGGAGGCGATCCGCACCTTCCGCGCCGAGGGCCGCGCGAGCTACGACCTGTGGGGCATCGCGACCGGCGGCATCGCGCAGTTCAAGGAGGGCTTCGGCGGCGAGGTGCACCGCTACGTCGGGGCACGCGACCTGCCCCTGCGAGTGCCCGTCGACGCCCTGCTGCGGGTCGCGCTGCCGGCGTACGGGATCGCGCAGCGCCTGCGACTGCGGCTCGGCGGACGGCGGCTGGTGGGAAGCGATGTCTGACGAGGTACCGATGGCGAACGAGGCGACCGGCGCCGGCGTGCGCATTGTGGCGGCGCAGGAGGCCGACCGATCGCGTTGGGACGCCTTCGTCCGTGGACGAGCAGAGGCGGACCCGCTCCAGGGGTGGGCGTGGGGCGACTCCGCCGCCCTCGCCGGCGAGCCGCCGGTGCGCGTCCTGGCCGAGACGGTCGACGGCCGGGTCCGTGGCGTGGCGCAGGCGCTCGTGCGGGCGGCCGGCTTCGGCCGGAGCATCGCCTACGTGGCCCACGGACCGGTCTGGGAGCGCGAGGCGCCCGACGCCGATCGCCTGCTCGGGGCGCTGCTCGACGGCCTCCGGCAGGTCGGCCGCGTCGAGCGCGCGAT
>JBBQMC010000200.1:0-3236 GCA_038328565.1 Candidatus Limnocylindria bacterium | reverse complement strand
GTCGCGTGATGTGGGCGCTCATCGGGCCCAGACGGTGAGAGCTAGGCCGTCGCCTCCTCGTCCGCGGGGGGCTCGCCCGCGGGTGGCTCGTCCGCGGGTGGCTCGTCCGCGGGAGCTGCCTCTGTCTCTGCCGCGGCGAGTTCCGCGCCTGGCTCCGTCGCAGGCGCCTCGGCATCGGCAGGAGCCTCGTCGGCCTCCGCCACCGGCGCCTCTGCCTCGGCCTCGGCCTCGGCGGCCGGTGCATCGGGCTCCTCCTCTGGCGCTGCCTCCGGTTCGGCTGCGGCCGGCTCGGCCTCCGCGGCTGCCTCGGTCGGCGCAAGCTCGGCGGCCTCCACCTCCGCCACCGGCTCGTCGGCCTGTGGCGCCGCATCAGCCGGTGGCGAGGCGTCGGCAGTGCTCGGCTTTTCGGCCGGAGCCGTGTCGGAGCGGAACTGGTCGAGCAGGCCGCTCGACGCGAACGCCGCGGCCATCGTGCTGTCGATCCCGCCCTCCGGCTCGGCGATCGCGTCCTCCGGGCGATAGTCGAACCGATCGCGCCGATCGCGGCCGCCGGGGCGGCGCGGTCGATCATCGGTCGCGCGCGCCTGCGGCGCCGGACGGTCCTCGGCCTGCTTGAGGCTGAGGCCGAGCCGATGACGCTCGGAGTCGAGGCTGATGATCCGCAGCTTGACGGTCTCGCCCTCCTTCACGACGTCGCCGGGATGGGCGACGCGCTGGTGCGAGAGTTCGCTGATGTGGATGAGCCCCTCGAGGCCCTCCTCGACCCGGACGAAGGCGCCGAAGTTGACGAGCTTCGTGACGGTCCCCTCGATGACGTCGCCGATCTTGTACTTCGCCACCGACTCCTGCCAAGGGTCGGGCTGGAGGCGACGGATCGAGAGGCTGATCCGGCCGCGCTCATGGTTGATGTCGATGACCTCGGCCTCGACCTCGTCACCGATCTGGTACGCGGTCTCCGGGTTATTGACCTTGTTCCACGAGAGCTCGCTCTTGTGGACCAGGCCATCGATCCCGCCAAGGTCGATGAAGACCCCGAATGGCGCGATGCTCCGCACCTGCCCCGTGACCCGCTGGCCGACCTGGAGGCTGCTGAACAGCTCATCGCGCTTCTCGCGACGCTCCTCATACAGGGCGACCTTCTCCGACAGGATGAGACGGTTCGCCTTCCGGTTGACCTCGAGGATCTTCAGCCGCAGCGTGCGACTGATGTAGGGCTGCAGCTTCTCGGCGATCTCCTGCGCCGCGTCACGCGGCTGCTCGTCGCGCGGGCGACGCGGAAAGTCGACGATCTGGCTGATCGGCACGAAGCCACGCACGCCGAGATCGACGATCAGGCCGCCCTTGTTGTGGTCGATGACACGTGCCTCGACGATCTCGCCGGCGTCGAAGCGCTCCTGCATCGCGCGCCACTTCCGCTCGAGGCCGGCGCGACGCAGCGACAGGACCGCGTGCCCCTCCGGAGACTCGGGCTGGAGGACGTAGACGAGCACCTCGTCGCCCATCTTGAGCTCGGGCCGCTGGTCCTCGCCCTCGCGCGGCCCGCGGCGGCTCAGGAGCTCGCGATTGCTCACCACGCCCTCGCTCTTGCCGCCGAAGTCGACGAGGATCTCGTCGGGATCGATGCGGACCACGGTGCCCTCGACCACGTCGCCGTGCTTGAGGCTCTTGACCTCGTTCTCCTCCGCGTCCATGAGCTCGGCCATGGTCGTGGGCTCGGGTCCGGCAGGAGCGGCCGGTGCCGTGGTGGGAGTGGCCTCCTCGTCGACGGATGCAGGGTCCTTCGCCAGCGGGGACATCGCCGCCGCGTCACCCTCATCGACGCTCGACGCAGGCTCGGCGACCTCGGTCGCGGCATCGGCGGACGACGCCTCGGCGCTGCCGGTCGCGTCATCGGTCGCCGCGTCGGCCTCCTGGCTCTCGGCCGTGGTCGCCTCGCCGGCGTCGCCGGGGGTCGCGTCCGCGTCGGCGGTCGCCTCGCCGGACACGGCATCGGCGGCGGGGGCGTCAGCCGTGGCTTCCGCCGCTGGCTCGTCGGTCGACGCGGAGGCCGGGGCCGCCGTGTCGCCATCTGCCACGGGCGCGTCCTCGAGCGCGGTCGGCGCGGTGGCCCGCGCCTCTTCCGCCGCGTCCTCGGACTGCGTGGTCTCGTCTGTCAAGTGTCGATACGCTCCTGTCGAAAGTGTCCCTGGCAGCACGAACGCCCTCCGCGCACGGAGAGCGTCAACGTTGGTGGCGGTCGAGAACAGCCTCGGTGATGTTCCGGATGCTCCTCCTGGGGCCGATGGCAACGCGACGCGCATTCATGCGCGGTATGCGATTGTGAGCTTCAGAGCCGACGAAGCATAGCATCACGATCCCGGGAGTACCACCCTTTGCCTGAGCTTCCTGATCTGACCGTTGTCGCCGAGGAGCTCGGTCGGCGCGCGAGCGGGCGCGAGGTCCTGGAGGTCACCGCACCGGCGCCGATCCTGGCGCGTGCCACCCCCGCCGAACTCGCTGCGCTGGCCGGCAGCAGCCTCGGCACCGCGCGGCGGCGCGGGAAATTCCTGCTCCTGCCATTCGTGCGCGCGGGGCAGGACGTCCGCATCCTGGCCGCCAACCCGATGCTCGCCGGCCGCTTCTGGCTGATGGAGGACGGGTGCGCGCGCATGCGGGCGCGCACGGGCCTCCGCATCCGCTTCGCCGACGGCGGTGAGCTTCGCTACGTCGACCGCGAGATGCTCGGCAAGCTCTACGTCGTCGCACCGGACGAGCTGGACGCCATCCCCGGCTGGACGGAGATGGGACCGGATGCGGACGATCCCGAGCTCACGCTCGAGGCGTTCCGCCTACGGATCCGCCGCCACCCCGGTGAGCTGAAGCCGCTGCTGCGCAACCCACGCTTCGTGGCCGGCATCGGCAACGCCTACAGCGACGAGATTCTGTGGACCGCCGGGCTCGCACCATTCCGGCGTCGAGCCAGCCTCGCTCCGGACGATGTCGACCGCCTCTACGCCGCGATGCGCTCGGTGCTGGCCGATGCGACCGAGCGCCTCAGGGTCCTCGTGCCGCCGGACATCCAGGAGCAGCATCGCGAGTTCCTGAAGGTTCACCTCCGCGGCGGCGAGCCGTGTCCCCGCTGTGGCCGTGAGCTCCGACAGGTGGGCGGCTCGGAGGCGACGACGTTCTGCCGCACCTGCCAGCCACCGTTCTAGGCGGCGCCCGACGACGGCCGCGCCATCGGGACCTTGGGTGGC
>JBBQMC010000199.1:0-3289 GCA_038328565.1 Candidatus Limnocylindria bacterium | reverse complement strand
CCAGGACGGCGAGGCCGTCCCGGTCATCGCCGCGACCTCGACCGCCGCCAACGTCTCCTGCATCGCCGGCGGCATCCTCGTGTTCGGCGACCCGTTCCCCGCCGACGTGCTCGGCATCCTGGTCCAGATCCTCGCCTTCACGATGGTCGTCGCCGCGGCGCTCGTCACGCCCGCGCCGGTCCGCGCCGCCGCGGCGAACGCCTAACCCCGGGTCCGCGGCTTCGCTAGCTTGCCGTTGTTGCCGCTTTCAGGCTGCCGTTATTGCCTGCTAGAAGCTGCCGTTCTTGTATGGTAGGCCGTGGTGGCCGGCCTTGTCCCATATCAGCGCCGCGTCGTCGACGATGAGCTTGACGAGCTCTTGGGCACGCTGGCGGCGATCGCCATCGAGGGGCCCAAGGGCGTGGGCAAGACCCGGACGGCACTCCAGCGTGCAGGGTCGGTGCATCGCCTCGATGACCCCGCCGAGCTGGCCGTCGCCCGCGCCGACCCCGGTCGCCTGCTGGAAGGCACGCCACCCGTGCTCATCGACGAGTGGCAGCGCCTCCCGCAGGTCTGGGATCTCGTGCGCCGCGCCGTGGACGACGGGGTGCCCGCCGGCAGCTTCCTGCTGACCGGGTCCACGGTGCCGGACCCGCCACCGACACACTCCGGCGCCGGGCGCATCGTCTCCCTGCGCATGCGCCCGCTGACCCTGAGCGAACGACTGGGCGCCGCCACGGTCAGCCTGTCCGGGCTTCTGGCCGGCACCGCTGCGGATGTTGGCGGCCGGACCAATTTCGGCCTCGCGCAGTACAGCGAGGAGATCCTGGCCTCAGGCCTGCCCGGGCTGCGGGCGCTGTCCGGACGCGCGCGGCGTCTCCAACTCGGCGGCTACTTGGATCGGATCGTGGACCGCGACGTCCCCGACGACGCCGGTGTCGCCATCCGCAACCCAGCCGCGCTGCGACGTTGGATGACGGCCTACGCGGCAGCCTCTTCGACGAGTGCCTCGTTCGAGAAGGTTCGCGATGCCGCAAGCGCCGGCCATGAGCGCAAACCCTCCAGGACGGCAACCGACGCCTACCGTGACGCGCTCACCCGCGTGTGGGTGCTCGACGAGGTCCCGGCATGGATACCCACCAACAACCCGCTCAGCGAACTCGGGCAGGCTCCTAAGCATCAGCTCGCCGACCCGGCACTGGCGGCACAGCTCCTGGGCGTCCAAGCATCCACCTTGCTCGCCGCCCCGAGCGCGGGGCCGGCTGTGCCTCGAGACGGCACGCTCCTGGGCGCGCTGTTCGAGAGCCTTGCGACGCTGTCGGTCCGCGTGTATGCCGCGCACGACGAGGCCACGATCGGGCATCTGCGTACCGCGCGCGGACGCCAGGAGGTCGACCTCATAGTCGAACGGGCCGATGGCCACATCGTGGCCATCGAGGTCAAGCTCGCCCGTGACGTGTCCAGCGCCGACGGGCGGCACCTGGCCTGGTTGGCCGACAAGCTCGGCGACCGCGTGCTGGACCGGGTCATCCTGACCACCGGACCGGCGGCCTACCGGCGGGACGACGGCATCGCCATCGTCCCGCTCGCCCTGCTCGGGCCCTGATCGCCTACACGAGACCAGCGCTCGCGCTGCCCTCCAGCAGCACCCGCGCGACCTGCTCCGGGTCGTCCCAGGTCGGGACGTGCCCGCAGCCGGTCAGCGCCACGTGGCGCGCGTCGGGCAGCAGCCGGCGCGCGCGGGCGCTCTGGCGCGAGTAGATCAGCAGCCGATCCTTCTCCCCCCAGGCGACGGTGACCGGGCAGTCGAGCGTGTGGCCCCCGAAGGTGTGGTCGCCGATCGCCTCGAGCGTCGCCTCGAAGCCGGGGGAGCGGCCGAGGTTGCGCATCGCGCCGGCGGCCTCGTCGGCGGGGATGCGCCAGGGCCGCGCCGCGAGGTGCCCGAAGGCGAGCGCGCGGCGCACCGGACCGGCCGAGACGGCCTCGGCGTGGGCGTCGAGGCGCTGGGCCGTGCGCCGTGAGGCGAGCAGCAGCGCGCGGGCGTAGGTGCCCTCGCGCAGGTTCCCGAAGCCGGCGGGGGAGAGGACGCAGACCGAGCGGGCCGTGCCCGCGCGCGCCATCGCGAGCGCGACGGCGCCGCCGAGCGAGTTGCCGGCCGCGTGGGCGCCGCCCAGCCCGATCTCCTCGAGGAACGCCGCGACCGAATCGGCGAGCGCCTCGACCGTGGGCGGCGTCTCCAGCGGCGCCGACTCCCCGAAGCCGGGCAGGTCGACGGCCACGACCTCGCGCTCCCGGCTGACGCGGTCGAGCACGGGCCGCCACATCTGCCACTGCGAGCCGATGCCGTGGATCAGGACGAGCGGGGGCCCGCTGCCGCGGCGCACATATGCGAGGGACATGTTGCGGAAGCCTAGGGCCAGCGGCTAGCTTGTACAGAACGGCGTGTGGGCGTCGACAAAGTGGAGGAATCGACGGGAGGAGCGTCATGGCGGCAGTCGAGGACCAGGCAGTGACGACCGGCGGGACCGAGGACCAGTCGCGGCTCCAGGAGCTCGCCAAGCGCCATCTGTGGATGCACTTCACGCAGATGGGCGGCTACGAGGACCACGAGATCCCGATCATCGTCCGCGGCGACGGGTGCTACGTCTTCGACGAGCACGGCAAGCGCTACCTCGACGGGCTGGCCGCTCTGTTCTGCGTGAACATCGGCCACGGGCGCGGGGACGTCGCGCAGGCCGGCGCCGACCAGGCGAAGGAGCTCGGCTTCTACACGAACTGGAACTACGCGCACCCGAAGGCGATCGAGCTCGCCGCGCGCGTCGCTGAGCTCGCCCCCGGGGACCTCAACCGCGTCTTCTTCACCTCGGGCGGCTCGGAGGCCGTCGACTCGGCGCTGAAGCTCTGCCGCCAGTACCACAAGCTCACCGGCAACCCGGGCCGCTACAAGGTCATCTCGCGCAAGCTCGCCTACCACGGCACGACCATGGGCGCGCTCACCGCGACCGGCATCCCGGAGGTGCGGCGCCCGTTCGAGCCGCTGTTCCCCGGCGGCTCGCACGTGGCCAACACGAACCGCTACCGGCCCGAGGTCGACGACCCGGCCGAGGCGATCTACGAGCGCATCCTGTGGGAGGGGCCGGAGACGGTCTCGTGCGTGATCCTCGAGCCAGTGCAGAACTCGGGCGGCTGCTTCACCCCGCCGGAGGGCTACTTCCAGCGCGTGCGCGAGATCTGCGACGAGTTCGGGATCGTGTTCATCTCCGACGAGGTGATCTGCTCGTGGGGCCGCCTCGGCACCTACTTCGGCGCC
>JBBQMC010000198.1:0-3320 GCA_038328565.1 Candidatus Limnocylindria bacterium | reverse complement strand
CATCATTCGCCGATGAGCGAGCGGATCGAGCTGCGCGGCATGCGCTTCATGGGGCGCCATGGCGTGCAGCTCGAGGAGCGGATGGAGCCGCAGCCGTTCGAGGTCGACGTCGTGCTGGAGGCCGACCTCGCCGCCGCCATGGCGAGCGACGACCTCGCCGACACCGTCGACTACAGCGCCGTCTTCGATCTGGCGCGCGCGCGGGTGGAGTCGGACAGCTTCCGCCTCATCGAGGCACTGGCCTCGGCGATCGCCGACGACGTGCTCGGCGCGCACGCCCGGGTGAGCGCGGCGACGGTGCGGGTGCGCAAGCCGAACGCCCCGCTACCCGGGCAGTTCGACACCGTGGAGGCGACGATCCACCGCGCCCGCTGAGGGGAGCTACTGCTGCGGCAGCGTTCCCAGGGTGACGGTGACTTCGCGCGTCGAGTTGCCGTTCAGGATGCGGAGCGTGATCTTGTCGCCGGGCATGTGCGGGATGATCGCCGCCGACAGGTCGTGCTGGGCATCGATCCGCTGGCCGTCGGCCTCGACGATGATGTCGCCGTCCTTGATGCCCGCCTTCGCAGCCGGGCTGTCGGCGAAGACGGCCGGTTGGCCGTTCGATGGCTCGCTGACCCACACCCCGTAGTCGACATCGAGGTGCTGCTCGGCAGCGACCTGCTTCGTGACCGGCACGTAGTAGACGCCGATCCACGGCCGGACCAACGGCTGCACGCCGTTGACCGCCTGCTGGAGGAGCGGCTTGGCGACGTCGATCGGGATCGCGAAGCCGATGCCCTGCGCGTTCGTCGCGACGGCCGTGTCGACCCCGATCACCTGGCCGGCGCTGTTGACGAGCGGGCCGCCGGAGTTGCCGGGGTTGATCGCCGCGTCGGTCTGGATGAGGTTGTTCAGCGTCTCCGAGCTGGTCTGGCTCGCGTCGCCGGCCTGGATCTGGCGTCCGAGGCCCGAGACGACGCCGGTGGTCACCGTGTTCTGGTAGCTCGTGCCGAGCGGCGAGCCCATCGCGATCGCAAGCTGGCCGCGCTCGAGGTCCGCGCTGGTCCCGATCGGCGCGGTCGGCAGGTTCGTGCCGTCGATCTTCACGATCGCGAGGTCGGTGAGTGGATCGGTCCCGTACACGGTGCCGTCGAAGACGCGCGAGTCGTTGAGCTGGACCTTCAGCGTGTCGGCCCCGTCGACGACGTGCTTGTTCGTGAGGATCCAGCCGTGGCTGTCGAAGATGAAGCCGGATCCGACGCCGGACTGGGCCTGGCCGAAGAGGCTGGAGCTCGACGACGCGATGGTGACGACGGCGGGCATCACCTTGTCGGTGGCGGTGATCACGGCCGACGACTCGTCGACGTTCACGGTCCGGGCACTCGATCCGGCGTCGGTGCTCGTGCCAGCGGGTGCGGAGGCCGCCGGCCGCAGGGCGGTGGAGACCGCCGCCGCCGAGAGGCCGCCCGAGACGATGCCGACGACGAGCGCGACGGCCGCCACGGGCAGGAGGCCCGGCGCACGGCGCTCGACGGTCGGAGAGGAGGCCGACCCGGCGGCGACCGGCGGCCGCGTCGACCAGGCCGGCGCCGTCTGCCAGGTGGCCGGACGCGCGGCGGGGGTGGGACCGTAGCGCTGCACCTCGACCGGTTCGGTCGGATGGTCGGGCTGCGGGGTGGCGTCGTCGGTCATCGGTCTGCTGGTTCGCTCATGGTCCACGCTGAGCGGTGCACGCAGCGCGCCATCGGATCAGCATCGGCCATCGTGCACGACCACGGTTGCGTCCGCGGCGCTCGTGCGTGAAGTTTCATTGATCTTTCGGACCCGACCAGGGCAGCCGAACGACGAACGCGGTGCCGCCTCCCTCCACGCTCGCCACCTCGATCGAGGCGTCGTGCATGTCGGCGATCGACCGCGCGATGGCGAGCCCGAGCCCGCTCCCGCTCGCACGAGCCTCGCCCGTGTTCGTGCCGCGATAGAAGCGATCGAAGATGTGGGGCAGCTCAGGGGACGGGATGCCGGGTCCGGTGTCGCGCACCTCCACCTCGGCCGCCTCCGGCGTGCTGCGGAGCGTCAGCTCCACCTCGCCGCCCGCCGCGGTGAATTTCAGCGCGTTGCCGACGAGGTTGCTCACCAGCTGCACGATCCGCTCGTGGTCGAACGGCAGCTCGACCGCCTCGGTCGGTACGACGCTCGAGAGGCTGACCTGGCGTCGCTCGGCAAGCTCGGCATGGGCCTCGACCACGGTGCGCAGCGGGTCGCGAAGGTCGCCGCGCTGGATGTCGAGCGGAAAGATGCCGGTGTCGATCCGCGACAGGTCGAGGAGGTTGCTGCTCATCCACTCCAGGCGGCGGATCTGGTCGCTCGAGCGGTCGAGGAACTCCGCGCGCGTCGCGGCATCGACGTCGCCGTCTCGCTGGAGATCGGTGAAGGTGCGGAGCGCCGCGATCGGGGTGCGCAGCTCGTGGCTCACGTCGGCGATGAACTCGCGCAGGCGGTCGCGGTCCGCGCGGATGACCGATAGCGTTCGCTCGAGCTGGTCGGCCATGGCGTTGAACTGGCTCCCGAGGGCGTCCACCTCCGCGATCTCGGCCGGCTCCACTCGTTCGGCCAGGTTACCGTCCGCGATACGGGCCGATGCCTCCTGCAGGCGGGCGAGCGGGCGCGTCAGCCGGCTGGCCGCCCATGCGCCGGCCAGGGCCGCCACGACGAAGGCTGCGACCCCAGCCGAGACGAGCACGAAGCCGACGCGTTCGAGCGTCTCGACACGCGACGTGTACGGGTCGCGCACGACGACCCTGACCGGCGCGTTCAGCTCGGGCGGGGGCATCCGAAGGCCCTGCGGATCGCTCACCGAGCGCGCCGTGACCTGCGAGTCGGGGGCGAGGCCCTGATCGGTGAGGCTGTCGGGCTTGGCTGGCGTGGCGCGCACCATGAGCCGCTCGCCCTCCCAGATCTCGACCGTGCCGTAGACGAGCTGGTCGGCAGCGGTCTGCGCCACCTGCTGATACACGCGCGGGCCGCGGACATCCGGCGTCAGCCAGCCCGGGCGCGTCTCGAGCGTCGTCGCCACCGTGTCGTCGAGCAGCCGGTACGTGGCCTGTGCGGCGCTCTGCAGGCGCTGCGTCGCCTGCTCCACGAAGTACCCGGGCAGGATCTGCGAGATCGCGATCCCCGAGATGAGGAGGCCGAGGAGCGCGACCGCGCTGATGGTGAGCACGAGCCGGGCACGCAGCCGGCGGAGCGGATGGATGCGGACCGCGTGGCGGAGCCGCTCAGTCCTCGGCGAACGCATAGCCGACCCCTCTCACCGTCCGGATGTAGCGCGGCTGGGCGGG
>JBBQMC010000197.1:0-3328 GCA_038328565.1 Candidatus Limnocylindria bacterium | reverse complement strand
CCAGAGGCGCTCGGGCGTGGTGCGGATGAAGATTTCGTAGACCTGCTTCGGTGCGGACATCGGTCCAGGTGCCTCCAGGTTGTGCTTCAGGTCGGCCAGCCCGCTCACCCACGGCGCGGCGTAGCGGCTGATCCATCGGTCAGCGATGAGCTGGATCGGGACGGGATTGAGGAAATGGAGCTTTCGCCGGCCGTCGCGACGGGTGGTGACGAGATGCGCGTCCTCGAGCACGCGCAGGTGCTTCATCACCCCGAAGCGAGTCATGCCGGGCAGGGCCGCATCGAGCTCTGCCAGCGCTTGGCCGTCGCGCTCGCGGAGCCGATCGAGCAGCCGCCGACGGTTCGCGTCGGCGAGCGCCCGGAAGGCGGCCTCCATCTCTTCCATGTCGGCGACTATATGTGACCGCGTGGTCACTTGTCAAGGGTTCGGGTCGTCGCTTACGCCGGTGGTAGCTAACGGACGCTAGGATGCCGAATGTTGCGGCTGCCGTAAGGAACGGCGCGGTTGGGCGCTCCTCCGTGTCCTGCGGCTACGCCCAGCGCAAGAAACGCACGTGAGCCGCCGATAGCAACCGCCGCGGTAAGACCGCCGGGCGGTAGGAAGAGTCCTCAGCTCACCGACTGGATGGCCGATGCCACGGCCGCGCGGAGCGTCCGCTCGCGCGAGAAGCGGCAGCGCATGCGCTCGTCATCGGTCTGGTCGAAGACGCTCCGTCCCTCGGCGAGGTTGTCGAACAGGAACAGGGCCGCGGAGGCGGGGACGCCGAAGTGCGCCGCCACGGCGAGGGTGGCAGCGGCCTCCATCTCGACTCCCACGTGGCCGGCGTGGCTCCAGCGGACGATGTCGGAGCGCCGCTCGAGCGCGATCGTGGTGGTCGAGACGAGCGTGCCGCTCCGCACCGAGACGCCGGCCGCGGCCAGGGCGCGGCGCAGGCGGTCGGTGAGCGACGGGTCCGGGATGACCGGGCCGCCGTGGGTCAGCTGGCGCGACACGCCATCGCGCCCCACCACGGACGAGGGGACGAGCACGTCGCCGACCGACCAGCCGGCGACGAGGCCGCCGAACGAGCCGACCTGGACGACGGCGCGCGCGCCGAGCCGCACCGCCAGATGCGCGTACGTCGCCGCCTGCGCGGCGCCGAAGGCAGCGGTGATCCAGGCGCGACGGCCGGCGACCTCCACGAGCGAGGTCCGCTCATCGAGCTCACGTGCCGTTGGCCAGGTCCGCGCGATGTCCGCGGCGAGTGCCCGCGCGGACCAGCGGCCGTCGATGACGAGCACGTCGGGATCGTCACTGTCTTCGATCGCGAAGGTCCGGCGCAGCGTCGCCGGATCCGCATCGATGTAGGGCGGCTCCGTCACACGTAGCGCACCGCATCCGCCTCGGCGTCGTCGATCATCCGGTCACAGGTCGGGCACCAGAGGCGCGCCTCGACCGGCGTGCCGCACGTCGCGTGGCGCGTCGGCTCCGCGTCTGGGGCGCCGCGGCCGCCCCAGTCGGCGAGGAGGTGGAGCGCGCCGGCGAGCGCGGCGCCCTCATCGGTCAGGGAATACGCGAAGCGCGGCGGACGCTCGCTGTACGGCGTGGAGCGCAGGATCCGCTCCGCCTCCAGGCGCCGCAGCCGGTCGGCGAGGATGTTCGGCGCGATGCCGCGCACCGCATCGGTGAGCTCGTTGAAGCGTCGTGGCCCGTCGAGCAGCGCCTCGATGACGAGGAGGCTCCATCGGTCCCCCACCCGCTCGAGGGCGGCGGCGAGGGGTGAGTCGGGTGGGGGCATGCGCGGATCCTACGGCATCGGTCTTGACAGCCGGTCCGTGGGTGGTAACTTGCACATTGCAAGTCACATCCTACGCATTGACCGATGAAGGAGCATTCCATGGCAGCCCTTGCACAGCTGGGCAGCGAGATCAAGGCGATTGGCGACAAGGTCGGCCCATCCGTGGTCGGTATCGGGAACCGATGGCGCGGCGGGTCCGGCGTCGTCCTCGACAACGGCTTCGTCCTCACCAACGCACACAACCTCCACGGCGACGAGGTGTCCGTCATGTTCGCCGATGGCCGCACCGAGTCCGCCACCGTGAAGGGCGTCGATGCCGATGGCGACGTCGCCGTCCTCGCCGTCGATACGGGGTCCGCGCCGGCGCTTGTGTGGGCCGATGGGATGCCGTCGAGCGGCGACCCGGTCGTCGCGCTGGGCAACCCGGGCGGGCAGGGTCCGCGCGCGTCGTTCGGCTTCGTGAGCGGCATCGGTCGCTCGTTCCGTGGCCCTCGTGGCCGACGCGTCACCGGCGCGCTCGAGCACACCGCTCCCCTGCTCCCGGGGTCCAGCGGCGGACCGGTCGTGAATCCGGACGGTCAGCTGCTCGGCATCAACACGAACCGCCTCGGCGAGGGCTTCTACCAGGCGATTGGTGCCGATGCGACGCTCCGCGAGCGCGTGAACGCGCTGACCCGTGGCGAGACGCCGACCCGCCGCCGCCTGGGCGTGGGCCTCGTCCCATCCCGGGTGGCACGCCACCTGCGCCGCGCCGTTGGCCTGCCGGACCGCGACGGACTCCTCGTCCGTGACGTCGAGGACGACTCCCCGGCCGCAAAGGCGGGGATCGCCGAGGGCGACCTGCTCGTGGCCGTGGGCGGGAAGGAGATCGGCAATGGCGACGACCTGTATGACGCGCTCGCCGGTGAGGGGCCGCTCGAGATCACCCTGGTCCGTGGCGCCGACGAGCGGACCGTGACGGTGCCCGCATGACGGTCGCAGATTCGAACCTGGCGCTCATGGACGAGCGGGTGCAGCTTGCCCTGGCGCGCGGTGGCGTGATCGACATCACGACCACCGGGCGTCAGAGCGGTCAACCGCGGCGCCTGGAGATCGTCCTGCACAGCATCGGCGGCCGCTGGTTCATCAGCGGCAAGCCGGGCTGGCCGCGCGGCTGGATCGCGAACCTCCGCGCCAACCCGCGGATGGTCGTCCACCTGAAGCACGGCGTGGTGGCGGATCTCCCCGCGCGCGGCCGGGTCATCACCGATGGCGCCGAGCGGGAGGCCATCCTTCCGCCGATCGCCGAGGGCTGGGGCTATGCGTTGGCCGTGATGGTCGCCGGATCACCACTCATCGAGGTCACGTTCGAGTAGCGTGCGCTGCGGTTTGCGGGAGGGGCAAATAACCGAGAACGGAGGGCCGTGAAGGGCTCGTCGACATCGGTTGGTTGCCCCAGCTGCAACGAGCCGCCAATTGCGGCGGCGCATCGCCCTCCCATGCCCGCCTATTTGCTGGGCGGGCAACTGGCGTCGTCACCCGTCCATCCGCGTGCACCGCTTGCACGTAACG
>JBBQMC010000196.1:0-3354 GCA_038328565.1 Candidatus Limnocylindria bacterium | reverse complement strand
GCCTGGACCTTGAACTCGCGGAGCATGCGATCGACGAGCACCTCGAGATGCAGCTCGCCCATGCCGGCGATCCGCGTCTGCGACGACTCCTCGTCCGTGCTGACGCGGAAGGTGGGGTCCTCCTCGGCCAGGCGCTGGAGGGCGATCGCCATCTTGTCCTGGTCGGCCTTCGTCTTCGGCTCCACGGCGAGCTCGATGACCGGCTCGGGGAACGTGATCGACTCGAGCACGATCGGCTTCGACTCGTCGCACAGCGTGTCGCCGGTGAACGTGTTCTTCAGGCCCACCGCGGCGGCGATGTCGCCGGCCCCCACCGAATCGATCTCCTCGCGGCTGTTGGCGTGCATCTGGAGGATGCGACCGATGCGCTCCTTCTGGCCCTTCGTCGAGTTGTAGACGTAGGAGCCGGTCTTCAGCGTCCCGGAGTAGACGCGGAAGAAGGCGAGCTTCCCGACGAACGGGTCGGCCGCGATCTTGAACGCGAGCGCCGCGAATGGCGCGCTCGGGTCCGGATGAAGGGGAATCTCCGCCTCGGAACGCGGGTCGCGGCCGGTGATCGGCGGCACGTCGAGCGGGCTGGGCAGGAAATCGATGACCGCGTCGAGCATCGGCTGCACGCCCTTGTTCTTGAGCGCGGAGCCGCAGAGGACGGGGACGATCTTGTAGGCCAGCGTGCCGGCGCGGATGGCACGGCGCAGCTGATCGGCACCGATCTCCTCGCCCTCGAGGTACTTGTGCGCGATGTCGTCGTCGAGGTCGGCGAGGGACTCGACGAGCTTCTCGTGCCAGGTCTGCGCCTCGGCGACGAGCTCGTCGGGGATGTCGCCCACGTTCACCTGGTCGCCCAGGTCGTTGCCGTACGTGATCGCGGTCATGTTGATGAGGTCGACGACGCCACGGAACTGGTCCTCGGCGCCGATCGGGATCTGGAGCGGGACGGCGTTCGCGCCGAGCCGGTCACCGATCATGTCGACCACGCGCCAGAAGTCCGCGCCGGTGCGGTCGAGCTTGTTCACGAAGCAGAAGCGCGGGACGTGGTACTTGTCCGCCTGCCGCCAGACCGTCTCCGACTGCGGCTCGACGCCGGCCACGCCGTCGAAGACGACGACCGCGCCGTCGAGGACGCGGAGGCTGCGCTCGACCTCGACCGTAAAATCCACGTGCCCGGGCGTGTCGATCAAATTGATGCGATGGTCGGCCCAGAAGCAGGTGGTCGCAGCCGCGGTGATCGTGATCCCCCGCTCCTGCTCCTGCTCCATCCAGTCCATCGTGGCCGCGCCCTCGTGAACCTCGCCGATCTTGTAGATCTTCTTCGTGTAGAAGAGGATCCGCTCGGACACGGTCGTCTTGCCCGCGTCGATGTGCGCGATGATCCCGATGTTCCGGGTGCGCTCGAGCGGATAGGTGGCGCTGCCGCTGCGGTTCTGCTGGGTCATGGTCATCTGGGCTACCACTTGAAGTGGCTGAAGGCCTTGTTCGCGTCGGCCATCCGATGCGTGTCCTCGCGACGCTTCACGGCCGCGCCGACGCCGTTGGCGGCGTCCATGAACTCGAAGGCGAGCTTCTCGGCCATGCTCTTGCCGTTCCGCTTGCGGGCGGCGTCAATGAGCCAGCGCATGCCGAGCGAGACGCGGCGATCCGCGCGCACTTCGACAGGGATCTGGTACGTGGAGCCGCCCACGCGCTTGGGCTTGACCTCGATGAGCGGCATCGCGTTGCGGAGCGCCTGCTCCATGACCTCGACCCCGGAGCGGCCGGCGGACGACTCGATCCGCGTCAGGGCGTTCTCCAGGATGCGGCCGGCGAGGGCGCGCTTGCCGCCGCGCATCAGCTTGTTCGTGAGCTGATCCATGGTAAGCGCGGTGCCGGCCAGCTGGGCGACGTACTTCTCCTTACGCGCGACGGTGGGACGGCGTGGCATGGCCTAGGCCTTCCCCGCCGACTTCGCGCCGTACTTGCTGCGGCTCTGCTTGCGATCACGGACACCGGCCGCGTCGAGCGTGCCGCGCACGATGTGGTACTTCACCGCCGGCAGGTCCTTGACGCGGCCGCCGCGCACGAGCACGACCGAGTGCTCCTGGAGGTTGTGGCCGATGCCGGGGATGTAGGCGGTGACCTCCATCCCGTTCGTGAGGCGGACGCGCGCGACCTTCCGCAGGGCCGAGTTCGGCTTCTTCGGGGTGCGGGTCATCACCTGCAGGCAGACGCCACGGCGCTGCGGAGCGCCGCGTCCCTCGGACGCGGTCTGCTTCAGCGTGTTGAAGGTGCGGCGCAGTGCCGGCGCCTTGACCTTCTTGTGTACCGGCTGCCGACCCCTTCGGACCAGCTGGCTGATGGTTGGCAACTACGTTCCTCGCGCGTTCGCGTACGACCGCCATTGATTCGTGGCTCGAAATGGACCGATCCGAACCGAGGACACACGCCCACGACGGCGAGCATCGGTGATGTCGGTGGATGGATCGGCGCATGCCCGGGAGGGCACACACAAAGCGTCCCGATTCACGGGACACCGAACGCGGAGTATAGGGGTCGCCGAGGGCCACTGTCAACCGCGGACGAGCTCGGCGGAGGAGCCCCGACAACGCCGAACGACGGCAAAGGCGGCCCGCTCGACGCGGGCCGCCTTCGACCAGATTCAGGACCTCCGCGCGATCTCAGGCGGTGGCGTCCTCGGGAGTCGGCGCCTCCGCTTCCTCGGCCTCGCCCGCCTCCTCGGTGAGCTCGTCGAAGACCTGCTCCTCGACCGTCGCCTCGATCGCGGCATCGTGGCCCGCGCCCATCAGGTCGGCGACCGCGTCGCCCGCCTCGGCCGCTGCCGCCTCCGCCTCGTCGGGCTCGATGACGCCATCGCCATCGGCATCCGGATCCCCGGTGAGGAAGGCGCGTGCGGCCGCTGCCTCGCGCGACTCCTCCTGCTCCTCCGGCGTGCCGAGCAGGGCCCGCTCGGCGGCGATGCGCCGAGCCTCGGCCCCGGTCCCGGCCGGGATGAGCTTACCGATGATCACGTTCTCCTTGAGGCCGAGCAGGTGGTCCTTGGCGCCGTTGATCGCCGCCTCGGTGAGCACCCGCGTCGTCTCCTGGAAGCTTGCCGCCGCCAGGAAGGAGCTCGTGTTGAGCGACGCCTTCGTGACGCCCAGCAGGACCGTCTGCGCCGTCGCCGGCTCGCCGCCCTCGGCGAGGATCCGGTTGTTCGTCTCCTCGACCTCGAAGCGGTCGATCAGCTCCGACGGGAGCAGCTCGGTATCGCCTGCGGAGTCGACCATCACCTTGCGCAGCATCTGCCGCACGATGATCTCGACGTGCTTGTCGTTGATCGACACGCCCTGCGAGCGGTAAACCTTCTGGACCTCGTTG
>JBBQMC010000195.1:0-3394 GCA_038328565.1 Candidatus Limnocylindria bacterium | reverse complement strand
CCGTGCTCCTGATCGTGTTCATCATCCGCACGGTCCAGGCGAACCTGCTGATCCGCTGATCGGCCGCGCCCGCCGCAGACGGGCGGCCACGGCACCAGGGCGCCCTCGATTCCTGCCAGATGCTCGGCACGCGAGCGTTCGTCAGGAGTTCGGCGCCGATCTTTGTCAGATGCCCACCACGCGGGCATTGGCCTCCTGATCGGGCCGATCTTTCGCCAAATGCTCACGAGGCGAGCAGGCGACGCTTGATCGCGCGCCGAATGCTCCCCTGGCGGACATTCGGCACCTTTCCGGCAGCCCGACCATCGAAGGTGAGCGTGCCAAAGCCACGACGCTGCCAACTCTAGCCTTCGATCTCTGACGAAAGACCGCCTGGCGTGCATCTGACGGAAATCTAGGCACGGCAGGGGCCGACCGCCTGGCGTGCATCTGACGGAAACCTGCGCCGCAGGCGCGGCAGGCGCCGCGGCAGGGGCCGCCTCCTCGGCGGCACCGCAACGTCACCCATCGGGCGCGGTCAGCTCGCCCGGGTCGTGGAACGCCGAGCCGCCGCGGCTCGAGCCCGCCGCCCCCATCGCCTCGCGGTAGACCCCGATCGCGTCGTCGACGCAGCACACCACGAGGTCGCCCGGGATCGCGCGCCGGAGCGCCGCCCGGACCGCGGTCATCTCGTCGAGCACCTTTTCGGCGCGCGTCGCCCGTGAGGTGCCGCCGGCCTTCGCCTCGCGGACACCCTCCAGGACGTTGGTCGCGGTCTCCCCCGGCGCCCGCCCGCGGAGGTTCTTGTCCTCGCGCACGATGATCTCGTCGAAGGAACCCGCGGCGACCGCGCCGTACTGACGCTGGTCGTCGTCGCGCCGGTCACCCGGGATGCCGAGCACGCCGATCGCCCGTCCCGATCGAGAGCCTGTGCGCGCCGCCCCGAGCCGGCCCGACTTGGTCGGCGCCTCGACCATCATCCGGTCGACGAAATCGGCCAGCTGGCGCATGCCATCGACGTTGTGGCAGTAGTCGATGACCACCCGCACCCCGCCGACGTCGACCAGGTTGAGGCGCCCCGGCGCCTGGAAGAACGACGTCGAGAAGGTCCGCAGCCCTTGCCGGATGTCGTGCAGGTGGGCGCCGGCGGCCCACGCCGCAGCCGATGCTGCCAGCGCATTCGCCACGTTCATCCGGGCCCGGCCGCCGAAGGTCGCCGGGATGAGGTGGGTGTAGAGCACCGGCATCGTCCGCGAGCCGAGCCGCAGCACGATCAGCTCGCCCTCGCTCGTCGGCTCGAGGCGAAAGGCCGCCCCGCCACGGCTCGTGTGCCCGTCGACCCGGTCGTAGCCGTCCTCGCCCTTGGCGGTGGCCATGCTGAACAGCACGACCCGCCCGGCGCAGTGCCGGCCCATCCGGTAGACGTGGCTGTCGTCGGCGTTGAGGACCGCGGTCCCGGAACGCGGCACGGCCTCGACGACCACGCCCTTGACGTTGGCCAGCTGACCGATCGAATCGATGCCGCCGAGACCCAGGTGGTCGCCGGTCACGTTGGTCACCACGGCGACGTCGTTTCGGTCGTAGCCGAGGCCCTCGCGCAAGATGCCGCCCCGGGCGACCTCGAAGACGGCGGTGTCGACGGTCGGGTTCTGGAGGACCATCAGGGACGATTTCGGCCCCGACATGTCGCCCTTCTTGATCAGCCGGCCATCGATGACGATGCCGTCGGTGGAGGTCATGCCGACCCGCCGGCCCATCAGCTTGAGGATGTGCGAGATCATCCGGACGGTCGTCGTCTTGCCGTTCGTGCCGGTCACGGCGATGATCGGGATGCGGGCCGAGGAGCCCGGCGGGAACAGCGAATCGATGACCGGCCGGGCAACGTACTGCGGCTCGCCCTCGGTCGGGTGGGTGTGCATCCGGAAGCCGGGCGCGGCGTTGACCTCGACGATGGCGCCGCCGGTCTCGCGCACGGGCGTCGCGATGTCGGGGCAGATGAAGTCGATGCCAGCGACGTCGAGGCCGACGATGCGCGCCGCCGTCTCCGCGATCTCGACGTTGTCGGGGTGCGCCTCGATGGTCCGGTCGATGGAGGTTCCGCCGGTCGACATGTTGCCGGTCAGGGCGAGCTTGACGCGCATGCCCTCGGCAAGAATCTCGTCCGGCTCGACGCCCTGGCTGCGGACCAGCTCCTCGGCCGCGGCATCCATCTTGATGCGGGTCAGTACCTTCTCATGCCCGATGCCCCGGCGCGGATCCTGATTGGCGATCACGACCAGTTCGCGCACGGTGTGCGCGCCATCGCCGACGACGGACGCCGGCACGCGCTCCGCGACCGCGGCTACCTTGCCACCGATCACCAGCACCCGATAGTCGTTGCCCGTGAGATACGTCTCCACGACGACCTGGCCGGACCGCGTCTCACGGCGCGCGGCATCGAATGCAACGCGGACCGCCTCCTCCGACCGGAGGTCCAGCGCGACGCCCCGACCGTGGTTGCCGTCCAGCGGCTTCACCACGCACGGATAGCCCAGGCGCCTGGCGGCCACGACAGCGTCGTCGGCGGTGTCGACGACCTCCGACCGCGGCACGGGCAGGCCGGCCGAATCGAGGAGCCGGTTCGTGAGGCCCTTGTCCGACGCGACGTCGACCGCGATGCCGCTCGTCTTGGACGTCATGGTGGCCCGGATTCGCTGCTGGTGCACGCCCTGGCCAAGCTGCACCAGACTGAAGCGGTCCAGCCGGATATAGGGGATGTCGCGGCTGACTGCCTCGTCGATGAGCGCCTGGGTCGACGGGCCGAATGCCAGCCGTTCCGCGAGGCGGATCAGGCGCTCAAGTTCGTGCGAGAAATCCAAGGCGTGATCCGCGTCATCCGGCGCGACGAGGTGGTTGACGAGCGCCACCGCGATCTTGCCGGCCTCCAGCCCAACCTGTTCCTCGCGGAACTCGTAGATGACGTTGTACTGGCCGCGCTTGCCGGCCGAGCGGGTCTTGCCATGGCGGACATCCGTGCCGGACAGGACCTGGAGTTCGAGCGCGATGTGCTCGGCGACGTGGCCGGTCCACGTTCCATCACGGAGCCGCGTCACGAAGCCGCCTCGGCGGCCGAGCGAGCACGCATGATCCTCAAGTGACGGCATGAGCGCGATGAGGCCGTCCACGAAGCCAGGGATCGTATTGGACGGCCAGTCCTCGAGCGAGCCGAGGTCGACCAGGCTCCGGATGACCGGTTCGCGCGCCCAGTAGTTGGGCCCGCGCAGAATCCGCGTCTCGAGGATGCGCAGGCTGGGCTCCAGGCGCGCGATCGGCGCCGCGTCCGCCGCCGACGATTTGGCTGCCCGCGTGAGCTTCCGGCGATTCGACGCGGCCGACTCGGCGACCGGAGCCTCCCCTGCCGTCGCTCCGTCAGGTC
>JBBQMC010000194.1:0-3395 GCA_038328565.1 Candidatus Limnocylindria bacterium | reverse complement strand
GGTGACGTTCTACGTCCATTCCGACGATCCGGAGGGGACGCTGCGCAAGGTCAAGGAGAACGGCGGCAAGGTGATCATGCCGCTCACCGAGGTGGCGCCCGAGACGCGCATCGCGCTTTTCACCGATCCGGAGGGGCACGTCGTCGGGATCATGTAGCCGGAGACGCTCCGCGACATCCTGGATTCGCGGCCCGGGCGGCGTGCATGCTCCCCGGGCCGTGCCGTGCCCGGGCGCCGCTACTCCTGCCGACGGCCGAATCGGTCGAACGTGCTGGCGAGGTCCACGCCGGCCTCCCCGGCGGCGGCCACGATCCGCTCGACCGGCAGGCGCTGCGGTGGGATGTCGGTGGCGATTGCGAGCCGGTCGTCGATTCCGTCGATCCGCCACCCATCCGGCTCGGCGTCGAGGAGCTCATCCCAGGTGATGGGCACCGCGACCGAGGCGATGGGCGTGGGGCGCAGCGAGAACGGGACGACGACCGTCGCCCCGGGCGTATTTCGCAGCCAATCGACGAAGACGCGGCCGCGGCGCTCGCGCTTCAGGAACTCGACGGTGAGGCGGTCGGGATCGCGTGCGGCCCCCAGGCTGGCGAGAGCACGCCCGGCTGTCGCCACGTCCTCCGCCCGCGGCGCATCGGCGAGTGGGACCCAGACATGGAAACCGGACGATCCGGTGGCGAGCGGGAAGCCGTCGACGCCGAACTCGGTGAGCAGCTCGCGGATGCTGGCCGTGGCGTGACGCGCCCCGGGCACGTCCCCGTCGTCCGGGTCGAGGTCGAGGACGAGCCAGTCCGGCTTGTCGGGCGTATCGGTCCGGGACAGCCACATGTGGAACGTGAGCGTGCCCTGGTTGGCGAGGTAGGCGACGTCGTCGGCGGCGTCGACGACCGGATAGGTCGTGGTCCCGCCGTCCTGCTTCGGCACCTCGAAGCGCGCGATGCTCGGCGGGAAGTGATCCGCCGCGTTCTTCTGCATGAAGCCCGGCGCGCCGATCCCGCGCGGGAAGCGCTGGAGGGTGAGCGGCCGATCGGCCATGAAGTCGAGCATCCGCGACGCCACGCGGCGGTAGTGGGCGACGACGTCGCCCTTCGTGACGCCCGCCGCCTCGTAGATCACCCGCTCCGGGTGGGAGATCGTCATCGCACCTGGGTCACGCGTCGCCGTCGTACGCGCGACGCAGCTCGGCGAGGTCGAGCTTGCCCATCTGGAGCATCGCCTCCATCGCGCGGCCCGCGGCATCGGTATCATCGGAGGCCAGCATCGCGTTGAACGCCTTCGGGACGATCTGCCAGGACAGCCCGAATCGGTCCTTCAGCCAGCCGCACGGTCCCGGCTCGCCGCCGTCCGCCGTGAGCGCATCCCACAGCCGATCCACCTCGGCCTGGTCCTCGCACTCGAAGACCAACGAGACGGCCTCGTTGAAGTGGAAGTCGGCGCCGCCGTTCAGCCCCTGCAGGTGCTGCCCGGCGAGGGTGAAGTCGACGGTCAGCACCATGCCGGCCGGGCCACTCGGCGTGTCGGCCGGCGAGCGCGAGATGCGATCCACACGGCTGTCCGGCAGGAGGGTGGCATAGAACGCCGCGGCCTACTCCGCGTTGCCGTCGAACCAGACGCAGGGATAGAGCCTGGGCGTGACCATCGGTAGATCTCCTTCGCGCTCATGGTGGCGTGTCTGCGGGTAGGACGTGGGCCGCGCGGCGAACTCATCGATAATCGCCCCATGCCGCAACCGGGCTGCTGCCGCGTCGACTACGACGCGCTCTTCGACGATCGGGACGCCAAGCGTCAGCTCGACGACTACCGTCGCAACGGGCCGGCGCGCCACACCCAGCGGCTGCTCGATGCGATCGTCGCCGAGGGTGTGAGCGGCGCCACGCTGCTCGACATCGGCGGCGGGATCGGCGCGATCCAGCACGAGCTGCTCGCCGCCGGGGCAGCGACATCGGTCGACGTCGACTTCTCGCGGCCCTACCTGGCGGCTGCGCGGCTCGAGGCCGAGCGGCGCGGGCTCGCCGACCGCGAGGTCCATCGGTACGGGAACTTCGTGGACCTCGCCGCGGAGGTCGAGGCGGCCGACATCGTGACCCTCGACCGCGTGATCTGCTGCTACCCGGAGATGCGCGAGCTGGTCGGTGCCTCGGTGGCGCACGCGCGACGACTGTACGGACTCGTCTTCCCGGTGGACCGATGGTGGATCCGGGCCGGAGCCGGGACCGTAAACGCGATGCTGCGCGTGACGCGGCAGACGTACCGCATCCACGTCCACCGCACCGCGGAGGTCGACGCGCTCATCCGCTCGCACGGCTTCGAGCGCCGCACCCACGAGCGCGGGCTCTTCTGGCAGTCGCTCGTCTACCGGCGCGCGGCGGGCTGATCGCGGCTCGCGCGCCTACGTCTTCGTTGTCCTGCCCGCCTCGCGGCGCTGCTTGTTCACCGTGCGCGGCGCACTCCTCCGCCTCGTCCTTGTCGACGCCGCGATCCTCGTACGAATGCTTGATGTGCTCGTCCTGGCGTTCGCGCTTCTTGCGGGCGTCGGCGGGCATCGGTCCTGACTCCGTTGCGTGTGGATACGCCAGGACCGATGCACGGCGGGTGCCGGTCCGCTGTGCCACGTCCTGGAGGTATCGGCCACGATGACGGCCGCGCGGCGCCCAGCGAAGCAGATTCGTCGCTGTCTGTTCCGCCGGCTGGAGATTCGGCAACGATCCGTCGGCTGCGTGGCGGATAGCTCCCACCGGTGGCACAACGCGATGCGACATGCGAGCTGTCGCGTCCCTCGGCTACGCTCTGAGACACAGGGAGGAGCCTAGTTGCAGCTCATAGACGGCAAGCCCGTCTTCTCGGCCACCGATCTCGTCGGCTACCTCGCCTGCGAGCACCTGACCGCGCTCGAGCGCAGCGTCCTAGACCATCCCGAGCTGCGGCCGCAGCGGCGTGACCGCGAGCTCGACATCATTCGCGAGCGCGGCTTCCAGCACGAGCAGCGATACCTCGACGAGCTGAAGGCCGAGGGCCGGTCCGTCATCACCATCGAACGCCGGGACGACGAGGACCGGCGCGACGCGATCGCGCGACGTGCCGTCGAGACGGTCGACGCGATGGCCGCCGGCGCAGACCTGGTCTACCAGGCCACGTTTTTCGACGGCACCTGGCTCGGCTACGCCGACTTCCTGCTGAAGGTGGAGGACGCCGCCAACCCATCGGTCTGGGGCCCGTGGCACTACGAGGTCGCGGACACGAAGCTCGCACGGCACGTGAAGGCCGGCGCGGTCCTCCAGATCTGCTCCTACGTCGAGCAGCTCACGCGGATCCAGGGCGTGGCACCGCTGCGGATGCAGGTCGCGCTGGGTGGCAGCGCGCGTGAGACGGTCGAGTTGCGGGTCGAGGACTACATG
>JBBQMC010000193.1:0-3411 GCA_038328565.1 Candidatus Limnocylindria bacterium | reverse complement strand
GGATGACGATGAGGTGCGCGTCCGGCGTACTGATGCCGGCGATCTGGTTCAGCGGCGTCTGCGTGCCGTAGTAGTCGACAGTGATGCGATCGACGAGCGCGGTGGAGGCGCGGCCCGTCCGGATGCCGGCGTGGTCGCGCTCCATGGCGTCCACCGCGCGGTGCATCTTCGGCTCGATCTCGGCGAGCACCGGGTGGGTCATTCGGTCACCTCGCCTGCAATGAGCGTTCCGATCCGCTCGCCGCGCACCGCGCGCACGATGTTCCCCTCCTTCGTCATGTCGAACACGACGATCGGGAGGTCATTGTCCATCGCCAGGCTCACCGCCGTCGCGTCGAGCGCGTTGAGGCGGTTGGCGAGCATCTCCGTGTAGCCGATGCGCGTGAAGCGTCGGGCATCCGGATGCTGCTCCGGATCAGCGTCATACACGCCGTCGACGCGGGTCGCCTTGAGGATCACCTCGGCACCGATCTCGACCGCCCGCAGCGTGGCCGCGGTATCGGTCGTGAAGTACGGGTTGCCGGTGCCGGCGACCATGACGACCACGCGACCCTTCTCGAGATGCCGGACCGCGCGGCGACGGATGTACGGCTCGCAGATCTCGTTCATCGCGATCGCGGACAGGACGCGCGTCGGCGTCCCGGCCTGCTCGAGCGCGTCCTGCATCGCCAGGCCGTTCATCACGGTCGCGAGCATGCCCATGTAGTCGCCCGTCGCGCGATCCCTCCCCGACTCCGAGGCGGCGAGGCCACGGAAGATGTTCCCGCCGCCGACGACGAGCGCGATCTGCACGCCCTCACGCTGCGCGGCGCCGACCTGCTCCGCGATCTCGCGGACCACGTTCGGGTCGATGCCGTAGGGTCGCGTGCCCATCAGGGCCTCGCCGGAGAGCTTCAGCAGCACCCGGCGGGGCGTGGTGGCCGCGTGCCCGGTGGCCATGGGGTCAGGCGACCTCGGCCTGATCGCCATCGGCAGCAGCCTCGGCGCCAACGTCGCCGACCGCCATGCGGCTGAACCGCGCAACCCGGATGTTCTCGCCCAGGAGCGCGATCTTCTCGGTCACGAGATCGCCGATCTTCTTGTCGGTGTCGCGGTATGGCAGCTCGAGCAGGCACTGCTCGGCGTACCACTTGTTCAGCTTGCCGTCCACGATCATCGCGATCCGATCGGCCGGTCGCCCCTCCGCCTCCGCATCGCGCGCGAACGTGGCGCGCTGCGCCTCGACGATCTCGGCGGGCACGTCAACGCGGGCGACATAGGCTGGGTTCAGACCGGCGACCTGCATGGCGAGCTCGCGAGCGAGCTGCTGGAAGTCAGTGGTCCGGGCGACGAAATCGGTCTCGCAGTTGAGCTCGAGCAGCACCCCGAGTCGCGCCCCGTGATGGATGTAGCTGGCGACGACGCCCTCGCGTGCCACGCGGCCGGCCTTCTTGGCGGCGGCGCTGAGGCCCTTGGCACGGAGCCACTGCGTCGCCTTCTCGACGTCGCCCTCCGACGCCTCGAGCGCTCGCTTGCAGTCCATGATGCCCGCCCCCGTCTTGTCACGGAGCTGCTTGACGTCCTCTGGCTTGATCATGTGGTCCTTGGTGTCCTTCGCAACAGAGTGGGTAGGCGCCGTGGCCGATCCCCGAGCCGGATGGGGCTCAGACGGCCGGGCGCTCGCGATGGTCGATGGCACGCTCGTGCTCGCGGTCGGCGACTTCGCCCTCCGCCTCTTCGCCGAGCTCGATGGCGCGCCGCGCACGGGCGCGACGCTCCTCCTCGTCGTCCTCCTCTTCCGGCTCGGGCTCGAACACGAGCGCCTCGCCGCCGGCGAGCGCCGCCGAGTAATCCGCCTCGGAGGTGAGCGCCGCCTCGTCGACCGGCGGCATCGCCTCGGCCTGCTCGAACTCCTCGTCCAGGCGCGCCTGGCGCTCCTGGCTGGCGGAGAGGACGGCTTCCGCGATCGTCGAGCAGATGAGCTTCACCGATCGGATGGCGTCGTCATTGGCCGGGACGACCCAGTCGATGAGGTCCGGGTCGCAGTTCGTATCGGTGATGGCGATGATCGGGATCTCGAGCCGGCGCGCCTCGGCGACCGCGATCCCCTCGCGGTGCGGGTCAACGATGAACACGGCACCGGGCAGGCGGCGCATGCGCCGAATCCCGCCGAGGGTGGCATTGAGCTTCGTGATCTCGTCGGTGAGCTTGGACGCCTCTTTCTTCGTCAGCCGCTCGAACTCGCCCGCGTCGCGCCGGGCCTCGAGCGCCTCGAGGCGTTGGATGCGTCGCTTGATGGTGGTGAAGTTCGTCAGCATGCCGCCGAGCCACCGGTTGTTGACCCAGTGCTGGCCGCTCCGCTCGGCCTCGCCGGCGAGCGCTTCCTGCGCCTGCTTCTTCGTGCCGACGAAGAGGATGCTGTCACCGCGGCGCACGACCTCGCGCACGAAGTCCAGCGCGGCGTCGAGGCGCTGCACCGTCTGGGCGAGGTCGATGATGTGGATTCCGTTGCGCTCCGCGAAGATGTACTCGCGCATCTTCGGGTTCCAGCGCCGGGTCTGGTGCCCGAAGTGGACGCCCGCTTCGAGCAGCTGCTTCATGGTCGTGGCAGCCATGGGGTGAGAACCTCCGGTTGTTCGTCCGCCTGCCGTCTGCTTCCGGGTCGACCGCCTCGCGGCAGCACCGTGACCGATCGGAATCGGGAAGGCGTGTGTGATGGGTGGTCATCCCCGGCGGCGCGCGCGAAGGCCATGCCGAACCTGCGGGACCCATCGAGTATAGCACGCGCTCCCGCCAGCTCCGGGCGCGTGGCCGAGCCCCGGCGGCACCGGTACCGAAGTACTCCGCACCCCACCACTTCGTGCCTTGCGGCTCCGCACCGCACCCCTAGCCTGTCCATCGTGCACGTCCGAGCCCGGCGGCACGACGCCCGCTGGGGCGATGCCACAGCAGTCCGCTGGAGGACCGATGCGATCCCGACCCCTCGCCCTGCTCGCCACCGGCGCGCTCAGCGTGCTCGTCGCCGTCACCGGTAGCAGCGCCACCGCCTTCGCCAGCGACGAGGTCGTGGTGGGCAGCGGCGACACCCTGTCGGCGATCGCCGTCGAGCACGGGACGACCGTGGCCCAGCTCGTGCGCATCAACCACCTCGCGGACCCGAACCGGATCTTCGTCGGCCAGCGGATCCGAATCAACGCCCCGGCTCCCCACCATCCCGTCGCCGCGCGGGCGGCACCAGCGGCACCGGTTGCGCGCACTCACGTGGTGGCGGCCGGCGAGCACCTCACCGGCATCGCGCGTCGCTACGGGACAACCGTCGCCGCGATCGCGAAGCTCAACGGCATCAGGAACCCGTCCTTCATCCGGGTCGGGCAGCGCCTGAAGATCCCGGGCGCCGCTCCCCTGCCGCGGCCGGCCGCCCCGCCGGCCCCG
>JBBQMC010000192.1:0-3431 GCA_038328565.1 Candidatus Limnocylindria bacterium | reverse complement strand
CCGCCAACGCGCACGCCTGGGCCGAGCTTTACTTCCCCGGCTACGGGTGGCAGACCCTCGAGGCCACGAAGTCGATCGACCCGGTCGTGCGGACGCGCGGCGAGGGGACGAACCCGCCGCCGGTCAACCAGCCGGTGGGCGGCGTCGACTTCGGACAGATCGATGAGGGCACAGGCGACGTGAACTCGTTCAGCTCGTTCCAGCCGATCTCCGGCGGCCGGATCGTCGACGAGCGCGGCAATGCGGTGCCGACCGACGAGAGCGCGCGTGGCGGCAATCTGCTCGTCATCGGCGTCATCGGCCTCGGCGCGCTGGCCCTGATCTGGGTGCGAATGCGTCGCCGCCGGCAGTCTATGCGGTTCCTGACACCCGGTGACCGGCAGTGGATGCGGCTCGCCTGGGCCGGCGACCGTGCGGGCGTCAGCCAGAGCCCGGCCGAGACGTTCTACGAATATGCCGGATGGCTCGAAGATCAGCTTCCGACCCGGCGCGGCGAGATCCGCACCATCGCCGACGGGAAGGTCTGGCAGGCGTATTCGGGCCGCTCGCTCAACCCGACGATGATCGAGCGCATCGAGGCTGCCTGGCAGCGCCTGCGAGGACCGCTCGTCGTGCTGGCAGTGCGCCGCCGGATCGCGGCCATCCTCCCCAAGCGGCGCCGCTAGAGGGCGAGCGGCCGCCCGTCGCGCTCGTCGACGTGGGTCGCCACCGCGCCGAGCAGATGGTGGACGTCGTTCCAGCGCTCGAGCGTCCAGTCCTCCGCGTCGGGGTCGCGGCGAATGATCGAAAGCGACGCGTTGTCGGCGTCCAGGTCGAAGCCGCGCGCCCCGAGCCGCAGCAGCCGCGCGGCGAGGACCCGGAGGATCCCGCCGTGGGTGACGAGGCAGACGGTGGCGGGGTCAGCCTCGACTGCGGCGTCGACCGCGGCCACCACTCGCTCGGCCACGAGGCCGAGGTCCTCGGCGCCCGGCGGGCGTGCCTCACCGACGGCGCGCCACGCGGCGTAACGTTCCGGATCGTCGCGCTCCAGCTCCGCGTGCGAGCGACCCTCCCACTCGCCCTGCCCGACCTCGATCAGCCGCGGGTCGCGGGTGAGCGGGATTCCGAGCGTGCCGCCGATGACCTCGGCCGTCGCCCGCGCGCGTTCCAGCGTGGACGTCACGATCCGCGTGGGCCGGGCCGTCGCGGACCACGACGCGAGGCGCGCGGCCAGGAGCGCCGCCTCGCGGCGACCCTCCTCGTCGAGTGGGGGATCGAGATGGCCCTGGAATCGGCCCTCGCGGTTCCAGGCGGTGACGGCGTGGCGGACGAGCAGGAGCCGGCGGTCGTTCACCGCGAGGCGGCGACGCCCAGCTGCGCCTCGTACGCGCGGCGGCCCACGTCCGCAGCCGCGGCGCCATCGGTCCCGAGCACCGAACCCATCGTGCCGAACGCATCGGCCATCTCGTCGTAGCCGACCTCGCCCATGTGCCCGAAGCGAAGGATCTTGCCCGCCCACTTGCCCTGGCCACCGGCCACGATGAGGCCGCGCTCGCGCATGGCGGCGTTGAACGGGCCCCATTCCAGGCCGTCGGGCAGCCAGGCCGCCGTGACCGTCTCGGACCGATGCTCCGGCGCGGCGACGAGGGCGAAGCCGAGCGCCTCGAGCCCACCCTGGACGCCGGCGGCGACGGCCGCGTGGCGCGCCCACGTCCGCTCGCGGCCTTCTTGCGTCAGGCGCCGCACGCCGATCTCGAGCCCGTAGAGGACGCTCACGGCCGGCGTCCATGGCGTCTGGCCCTTCGCCGCCCACGTGCGCGCCTCGGCGAAGTCCCAGTAGAAGCGCGGCATGCGCGCCGTCTCGGCTGCCGCCAGCGCACGCTCGGAGAGCGCGGCGATGGCGATCCCCGGCGACGCCATCCAAGCCTTCTGGCTGGCGCTCACGACGAGGTCGATGCCCCACTCGTCCATCTCGAACTCCATGGCGCCGAGGCCGCTGATGCCGTCGACGAGGAGCAGGGGCTCAGCCGGCGCGGCGCGCACGACGGCGGCCAGCGCGCGCAGCGGGTTCATGACGCCGGTCGAGGTCTCGTTGTGGGTGACGAGCACGGCGCGATACGGGTCCGCGGCGGCGAGCCGCGTCCGAAGCTCCTCCGGGTCCGCCGCTTCGCCCCACTCCACCACGAGGCGGTCGACGCTGGCGCCGAATGCCTCCGCGATCTTCGCGAACCGATCGCCGAAGGCGCCGATCGTGACCGCGAGCACCCTGTCACCCGGCGAGAGGGTGTTCACCACGGCGGCCTCGAGGGCGCCGGATCCCGACCCGGTCAGGAGGAGGATCTCGCCGCGCGTACCGATCAGCGGACCGATCCCGTCGCAGATCGCGCGTTGCATGGCCGCGAACTCGGTGCCGCGGTGGTCGATCATCGGGCGGGCCTGTGCTTCGCGCACCTCCATCGGGATGGGGGTCGGCCCGGGGACGCGCAGGTTCTGTTCCATGCGCAGGATCATAATCGGCGCCATGCCCCGCCGACCCGCCGGGATCCCCGGCTCCGAGCCGCTCTTCGGCGCCGAGACGGCCGCCGACGCCCCGCTCGCCGCCCGGATGCGGCCGCGGACGCTCGAGGAGTTCGTGGGCCAGGGCCACCTCATCGGTCCGGAGGGCGCGCTGACCCGGGTGGTGAAGCCCGGCTTCCTGCCCAGCATCGTCCTCTGGGGGCCGCCCGGCAGCGGCAAGACGACGCTCGCCCGCCTGCTGGCGGACCGCGCCGGCGGCACGTGGCGTCAGCTGTCGGCCGTGACGAGCGGGGTCGCCGACATCCGCGCCCTCGTCGCCGAGGCGAAGGCGCTGCGCGAGGCCGGCGGCCGGATGGTCGCATTCATCGACGAGCTGCATCGGTTCAACAAGAGCCAGCAAGACGCGCTGCTGCCGCACGTGGAGGAGGGGACAATCACCCTCATCGGCGCGACGACCGAGAACCCGTACTATGATGGGAGTCAACCCTAAGTAGGTGAGGACGATGACGCACCCGACCGATCATGCCTGGTTCGACACGACGCCACGATGCCGCGAGTGCGGCGCCCGCGCGGCGTCAGGATGGATGGCCTTCCACACCGCAACGGTGTACGAACCCGAGCTGCATAGCGACCCGCGGGGCAGACCAGCGGTCGCGGTCTACTGCGATCAGCATCGCCCCGACGATCCCGACGCGCAGCATTACGACGGACCGGGCGGCCTCCTGGGGGCGATTCAGGCCATACCAGAGGAGGAGCGGTGACCGTCCCCGTAGCCTACGTCCGCCGTTCCTCCCGCGCCTCGAAGGATGCGAGCGGGGAGATATCGCTCGCCGCCCAGGAGTCCGCCGTGCGCGACCTCGCGCAGCGTGACGGCCACAACGGCGAGCTCGTCGTCTTCACCGATGCCGGACGCTCCGGCGACGAGGCGAAGCTCG
>JBBQMC010000191.1:0-3437 GCA_038328565.1 Candidatus Limnocylindria bacterium | reverse complement strand
GACCGCAAGGCGCTCGGGGCGATCGTCTTCGCCGACAAGTCGGCGCTGCGTGACCTCGAGGCGATCCTCCACCCGCGAGTGCGAGACGAGGTGCGCGCTCGCCTCGCCGAGCTCGAGATGGGGGAGGTGCCGCTGGCGGTGGTCGAGGTGATCAAGCTCCTCGAGTCGCCGCTCGCCGATCGCTGCGACGCCATCTGGGTCGTCCGCTGCGCGCCGGCCGACGCGCTGGCGCGGCTCGCCGCGTCGCGGGGCATGAGCGAGGCGGAGGCGCAGGCCCGCCTCGCGAACCAGTCCCCACAGGACGAGAAGATCGCCGCCGCCGACGTCGTGATCGACGGCTCGCTGCCGCTCGAGGAGACGCGAACGCAGGTCGAGGCCGCGTACGCCGCGCTCGGGCTGGGTCCGGCGGCCTCCCCCGCGCCGCCGGCCGCGGAGCCCTAGGGCGCCGCCGACGGCGAGGCGGACTCGGAGCCGAGGGCCGGCGGCCGCGGGACGGGGAAGCCGAACTCGTCGATGAGCGTGTCGATCGTCGAGCCGGCGGTCGTCGCCGTGCGGTCGTCCTCCTCCGGTCGCAGGACCATCGTGAACTGGCCGCTGGCGGCGGTGAGCTCGGCGATCTTCTCGGACGTGGCGAGGTCCGCGCGGAGGATGTAGATCGGGCCGTTGCGGGCGAGGATGACCAGCTGCTGGAGCGTCACCTTCGTCGACGGGCCGGGGATGAACTCGGACTGCGTGACGCCCGCCTGGCCGGCAGGCTGGCCGATCTCCGGGTTGATCGCCATCGTGACGATGAGGTCGATGCGCTGGCCGGCCTGGAGGACGCCCGCCACCGCGCGGTCGTCCGGGACGCTGACCGATACCGCGCGCATGTCCGGTCCGGAGGGGTCGAACTTCTCGCCGGAATCGAGGATCGAGAACGCCTGCCCGGTCGTCGTCGAGGCCAGCAGGTTGCGGGTCAGGAGCTGGCCCTGCGGGACGGCGACGCCGGTGACGCGGCCGAGCACCTCGTCGAGCCGGGTGAAGGCGTTCGCGTTCACGGCGTCGGCGGGCACGCTGCGCGTGGCGACGTCGCCCTCCTCGATCGGCTTGCGGCTGGCGATGTCGCGCGTCGCGACGACCACCTGCCGCATCTCGGCATGCTCGGTGGCGGTGAGGCCGCTGGCCTGGAGCGCCACGAAGACGACTGCGCCTACGATGAGGGCGATGATGAAGCCGACCGCGATGTAGACCTTCGACCGGCGGCTGTTCTTGTCGGTGTACTCGAGTTCCACGGATTGATCTCCTGCGCGCGGCTAGAACGTCACCAGGGCATGAGGCGCGCGACCTGCGCGCGCCGCAGCGCCTGGGCGTCGGGATCGGCAAAGGCACCGGTGACGGCACGGCCGCTGATCTCGTTGGCGGAGACATCGGTCACCTGGAAGACGGCGAAGCCGATGATGTCGACGTAGCTGCCACTCGCCGACGTGGTGGCCACGGTGAACGTGATGGGCTGGAGGTGGGTGACGGGCTGGCCGTCGCCGTTCGTGCCGGTGGCGCGGAGGACGAAGCGATAGCAGTTCGGCGCCAGGCCGGAGGTGTTGATCGTCATCGTCGAGAGCGCCCCGAGGCCGCTGGCGCTCGGAGTCACCGACGCCGCGCTCAGCGAGATCTGACCCGGCGCGATGCTCGCGGCGGCGAAGGAGCAGGTGCTGAACTGCTCGGTCGACAGGCTCACCTGGTTCGCCGAGTTCCACTTCGTGCCGGAGGCGGTCGTCGTGGAGGCGTAGATCGGCAGGCTGATGCTGCCGCCCAGCGTGGGGGTGCTGCCGCTCAGGGTGGAGTTCTGGAGCCCGAAGTCGCGGCTCGCCCCGCCGACCTTGACCGGCACCGGCACGCGGCGGGTCTGGAAGTACGGGTTGCCGGAGTGGCCCTCGAGCCAGACGCTGTAGATGCCGGCCGGGACCGCGTTCGTCTGGATGTTGCTCGTCCGCACGGTGGTGCCGTTCTTGGCGGGGATGAACACGTCCGTCGACCAGGTCGGCTGGTTCACGTCGCCGGCGGCCGGCGGCGTGACCGGCGGATCGGGGATGAGGTCGTACTCGGGGTGGCCGGCGGCGGCTGCCTCCAGGTCACCGTGGAGGTGAAGCGTCACGGTCGAGTTGAACGAGTCGTTGCGCGACACGACGAAATTCGGGCCGTTGGCGAGCGTCCCGGTCGAGCTCACCGTGAAGTTCGACGGCGGGCTGATGGCGAAGTCCGGGATCTCCATCACGGTGCCGTTGTAGACCGCGAGCAGGATGCGATCGCCGACCGCGTAGGAGTCGGAGAAGTTGCCGACCACCATCGAGGTGTCGTTGCCCGACATGACGGCCACCTGGTCATTCGGATCGGCGGGGCTCGTGACCGGCGGGAACATCGGTCCGGGATAGCCGGACAGGATGTAGTCGCCCTCCATGTCCTTGAGGGTCTGGACGTTCGTGCCGGCACTCACGCCGTTGTAGTAAACGCGTGAGGTCGTGTCCTGGAAGTTCCGCGCGTCGAGCGCGATGAAGCCGCGGAAGTCGGCGGCGTTGCTCGCCTTGGCGCCGGGTCCGTACAGCGAGAAGGTCGGGCCCGGATCGCTCTCCGTGGCCGGGCTGCGGCCGGTGGCGAGGTAGCCGACGAGGCCGGTCGAACCGTCGACAGTGTTATTCGCGTCGACGCTGCCGGTCGTGCTCGTCCCGCTGGTGGCGACGAAGTCGGTGAAGTTGCCACCCGGTCCCGGCGCGCTGTCGTAGCGGCGCGCGACGATCGGGACGGCGGGGCCGCCCTGGAGCCGGCAGCGTGCCCGCGCTCCGGCGCCGAGCTGCGAGATGCCGACCACCCGCGCGAGCGTCGTCGGCACCTGCGCATCGATCGCGACGCGCACGGTCGTGCCGCTGATGAGGATCCCGCTCGTCAGGTAGGCGGGGTCGCCGGCGTGGCCGTCGCTGTACTCCGGCGACCCGTCGGCGGCCACGCGGCCACTCGTGCCGGTGGGCGAACTCTCGAGGTTGATGAGCGCGACCGCCCGCGCGTCGGCGGTGGCAGCCGCGTCCGACCCACCGGCGATGAGGGAGCGGCAGGCGGCGAGCGCGGCGGCGTCGGCCGCGTTCTGGACGTGTCGTCGCTCGCTGACCTGGCGGCCGATGTCGACCGCGAACGCAGCGAAGCCGAGGAGGATGACGAGGAGCAGCGCGATCATCACCAGCACCTGCCCGCGCTCGGCGCGCATCAGTTCACGACCATCGTGACAGTCGCGCGCTGCGTGAAGAGCGAGCTGTTGCCGAGGATCTGGCCCATGAAGGGCACGACGATGCTCGATCGGTACGCGATCGCGACGCGCACGAGGCAGGCGTGGCGGGTGTCCACCGCGCAGGCGGTGTCGCTGTCCGAGGTGTCCGGGCACGACCCATCCGGCGTCGTCACGTGGTCGCAGT
>JBBQMC010000190.1:0-3541 GCA_038328565.1 Candidatus Limnocylindria bacterium | reverse complement strand
CCTGCACCGAAGGCGGGCGTTCGACCGATGACCGGTTCGGCCGGATGACGTAGGCCGCGTCGGCCGGACCGCCGATCTGGGAGGTCGCGCCCGATGGCGTATCCTGCCGGGCGATGACGCGGTCCCCCGAGCACGGCCCTTCGGCGGTCGACCGTGACGCCTCTCCGGGTCACGGCGACGCGCTGCTGCGACGCAATGTCGACGAGGCCGCGCGCCTCCTCGGCGCCGACGGCGCGATGGTCTACCTCCTCGACGAGGCCACCGGCCGGCTCCATTTCTTCCACGATGCGGGCATTCGGAACCCGGAGGCGCAGCACCTGATCCGCGACCTCGTGCTCGAGCCGGGGATGGGGATGTTCGGCCATGCGGTGAGCACGCAGCAGGTCGTCGTCACGAGCGACTACCGCCGCGACGACCGCTTCCGTCATTCGAAGGTCGCGGATCGGATCGCGGCCATCGCGAACATGCGCTCCATGGCGGTCGCGCCGCTGCTCGTCGAGGGCGAGGCCCTCGGCGCCATCGGCGCCTACAGCTCGCGGATCGCGGACTTCGGCGAGGCCGAGGTGGCGCTCCTCCGCGCCCTCGCCGACCACTCGGCGGTGGGGATGGCGAACCAGCGCCTCCTCGAGCGCGTGCGCGAGCAGTCGGCCGAGCTGGCGCGCCGGCTCGATGCCCAGGAAACGCTCCAGCGCATCGCGGCGCGGATCACCGCCATCCGCGATCCCGGCGAGGCGCTCGAGACGATCGTCGACTCCGCGCGGCGGCTCCTCGGTTCGGATGGTGCGCACCTGACCCTCCTCAAGTCGGATGGCGTCAACCTGCGGCCGATCGTCATCGCCGGCGAGACGAGCGACGAGATGCGCGAGTGGCTCGGGGTGATGGACTTCCCGATCGGCGGCATCAACGGCCTCGCCGCGGAGCGCTTCGAGGCGGTGAGCACCACCGACTACCTCGCCGATCCGCGCATCCCGCACGATGCCGACGACGAGGCCATCGCGCGCCGCATGGGCCTGCGCGGCATGGCGGCGGCTCCCCTGCGCGCGCCGGACGCCTCGATCCTCGGCACCCTGGCCGTGTCGTCCGAGACGCCGCGCGACTTCAGCGGCAGCGAGCTCGAGCTCCTCCAGACACTCGCCGACCAGGGCGCCATTGCGATCAGCAACGCCCGCCTCGTCGAGCAGCTCTCCGCCTCGGAGGAGCGCTATCGGTTCCTCGTCGAGAACGCCCCCGACGTCATCTGGGCGGTGGACCGCCGCGGTATCCTCACCTACGTCTCCGAGACGTCGGAGCAGCTGAGCGGCTGGCGGCCGGACGAGCTCGTCGGCAAGCACTTCGGGGTGCTCATCGCGCCGGACTGGCGCGATGAGTCGTGGCGCCGCTGGCGGGCCACGAAGCAGCGGCCGACGGATCGGCACGAGTATCGGTACGACCTGCTCCGCAAGGACGGCTCGACGGTCCCGGTCGAGATGACGAGCGCCGGCACGATCGTCGATGGTGGGTTCGCCGGCGCGCACGGCGTCCTGCGTGACGTGAGCGAGCAGGCGCATCTCGAGGCCGAGCTGCGCAAGCACGCCGAGGATCTCGCCCGCCTTGTCGAGACCCAGCGCACGCTCGCCGGCATCAGCCAGCAGATCGCCGCCATCCGCCAGCCGGAGGTCGTGCTCCAGAAGACGGTGGAGGAGGCGAGCCGCCTGCTGGGCGCCGATGGCGCGCGGATCGACCTGGTCAGCAACGAGCCCGGCGAGCTGGAGTGGCTCTACGGCTCGTCCGACGTGGATCGGCCGCCGGCCGACGGCAGGGGCGATGCGATCGTGCTCATCGACGAGGGCGTGTCGGGTCGCGCGTTCCGCGAGCGGCGCGTCGTCACGAGCGGCGACTACCTCAACGACACCATGTTCCAGCACGGCGATGCGCCAGACGCGTACGTGCGCGACAACGCGATCCACTCGGTCATGGCCGCTCCGCTCATCGGTGAGGAAGGGGCGCTCGGGACGCTCACCGTCCGGTCGAGCATCGCCAACGCATTCACCGATGCCGACGCCGAGCTGCTCGCCATCCTCGCCGGCCAGGCGGCGATCGCGGTCACGAACGCCCGGCTCTACGACGAGCTGCGGCGGCGCGTCGAGACGCAGGCAACGGTGTCTGCCATCTCGAACGAGATCGCGGCGCTCCGTGACCCGACCGCCGTCATCCAGCGCACCGTCGACGAGGCGATCCGGCTGCTCGATGCCGACGCCGCGCTCATCAACCCCGCCGACGCGACCTCGATCCAGCTCGACTGGGCGGTCGCCTCCGCGCCGGCGACTGAGCCGGTCGATGACGTCGAGGTGCCGGTGGGGGTCGGCATCAGCGGCCGCGCCTTCGCAGAGGGTCGCGTCATCCGGACCGGCGACTACCTCGCCGACACCTCGTTCGAGCACACCGCCGAGCTCGACGACTACATCACGCGTCGCGGAATGCGCTCGGTGATGACGGCCCCGCTGACGAGCACGGATGGACCGATCGGCACCCTCACCACCCAGTCGCGTCGCCGCCACGCCTGGACCGCGGACGACGAGCAGGTGCTCGCCCTGCTCGCCGACCAGGCCGCCATCGCGATCACGAACGCCCGCCTCTACGACGAGCTGCTCCAGTCCGAGGCGAGCCTGCGCGAGCAGTCGGCGGCCCTCGCGCGCCGGATCGACTCGCAGCGGCGGCTGCTGAGCATCAACCAGCGCCTGCTCGCCACGCTCGACCCGGCCGGTGTCCTCGACCTCGTGGCCGACGGCCTGAAGACGGTGGTCGAGTACGACAACCTCGCCGTCTACCGCATGGACCCCGACAACGACGTCCTTGCGCCCGTCCTCGCGCGTGAGCGGAACGCGGAGGCGGTGCTCGGCTTCCCGATCCCGCGCGGGCAGGGGCTGACCTGGTGGAGCGTGGAGCACCGCGAGCCCGTGCTCCTCAACGACGCGCGCGCCGACCCGCGGGCGATGCAGATCCCCGGCACCCCGGTCGAGGAGGAGGCGATCATCATCGTCCCGCTCGCGGCCGGCGACGAGGTGATCGGCGCCATGAACATCAGCCGCACCGGCGGCGCGGAGGTGGCGTTCAGCGAGAACGACTTCGAGCTCGTCCAGCTATTCGCCGGCCAGGCGGCGGTGGCGATCACGAACGCCCGCCTCTACGACGAGCTGCGCGGCCGCTCCGACGCGCAGCGCACGCTCGCCGAGATCGCGGCGCAGATAGCCGGCCTCCACGACCCGCTGTCGGTCATCCAGCGCTCCGTGACCGATGCGGCCCGCCTGCTTCGGGCCGACCGCGCCCAGGTGAACCTGGTGACCGATGGCGGCGGTGAGCTGGACCGGCCGATCGCGGCCGCGCCGGGCGCCCCGTCGCCGGAGGACGTGGTGGTGCCGATCGGGTCGGGGATCGCCGGCCGCGCGGCGGCGGACCGCACCGTCTGCCTCACCGGCGACTACCTCGCCGACGAGAGCTTCCCGCACGACGAGGGCGACGCCCGCATCCGCGACCAGGGCATCCGGTCGATGATGTCGGCCCC
>JBBQMC010000189.1:0-3555 GCA_038328565.1 Candidatus Limnocylindria bacterium | reverse complement strand
GAACGGAGGGGCCGCATGACGTGGGTCAACGCGGTCGTGCAGGGCGTCCTGCTGGGCGGGCTCTACGCGCTGTTCGCGTGCGGGCTCTCGTTGCTGTACGGCGTCATGCGCATCATCAACCTGGCCCACGGTGACCTCGCGCTGCTGGGCACCTTCATGGTCTTCGTGGTCAGCGACCACCTCGGCTTCTCGCCCTTCGCCGCGCTGATCATCGTGCTCCCCGGCGCCGCCCTGGTGGGCTGGCTGCTGCAGCGCGGGATGTTCGATCGCGCCATGCGCGGCGGTGAGCTCGCGCCGCTCCTGGCCACGTTCGGCCTCTCGATCGTCATCGGCAACCTGCTGCTCGAGATCTTCTCCTCGGACGCGCACGGCCTCAGCGCCGGCGTGCTGGAGACCTCGAGCTGGCGGGTCAACGACCGCATCTCGATCTCGGCCCTCGGCGGGTTGATCTTCGTGGTGGCCGTGCTCGTGCTCGGCGGCCTACAGATCTTCCTCTCGCGCGCCCGCCTCGGCCGTCAGATGCGCGCCACCGCGGACGATCCGGTGACCGCCGAGCTGGTCGGCATCGACGCGCGCGCCGTCTACGCCCTGGCGTCGGCGATCGCGGTCGCCACCGCAGCGCTCGCAGGCGCCTTCTTTGGCATGCGCTCCTCCTTCGACCCGACGCTCGGGCCCGCCCAGCTCATCTTCGCCTTCGAGGCAGTGATCATCGGCGGCCTCGGATCCCTCTGGGGCACGCTCGTCGGCGGCATCATCCTCGGCGTCGCCCAGACCGTCGGCGCACAGATCGACCCATCGTGGTCCGTGCTGTCCGGGCACATCGTGTTCCTCGCCGTCCTGGCCTTCCGCCAGGGCGGCATCTTCGCGGCCCGCCCGGTGCGCGCGTGAGCGACACGGCCGGCACCGTCACAGTCCACCGCTGGACGCGAGTGTCAGGCGCGTTCGTCGCGATGAGCGGCGTCGTCTTCATCCTGCTCGCGCTGGTGCCGTTCCTCTTCACGGAGAACACGACGCAGAAGATGGCCCAGCTGTTCGTGCTGATCCTCCTGGCGATGATGTGGAACGTCCTGGCCGGCTTCGGCGGGCTTGTCTCCGTGGGCCAGCAGGCGTTCATCGGCATCGGGGCCTACGCGATGATCGTGTTCTCCGAGCATGGCGTGAGCCCGTACGTGGCGGCGGTGCTGGCATCGCTGTTCGCCGGCCTGGTCTCGCTGCCGGTGTCGCTGCTGGCCTTCCGCCTGCGCGGCGGCCAGTTCGCAATTGGCATGTGGGTCATCGCCGAGGTGTTCCGCCTCGTCGTGACCAACAACAGCTCGGTCGGCGGCGGGACGGGCCGGTCGCTCACGGCGCTGAACGTGTACGACCCCGCGACCCGGTCCGCATACACCTACTGGCTCGGTCTGGCGTTCGTGGTGGTACTCGGTGGTGTCACGTTCTGGATGGTGCGCGGCCGCCTCGGGGCGTCGCTGCAAGCCATCCGTGACGACGAGCCCGCGGCCGAGTCGATCGGCGTTCGCGTCACCCGCGCCAAGCGCCTGGTCTTCCTCCTCGCGGCCGTCGGGTGCGGGGCCGCCGGGGCGATCACCCTCGCCAGCACGCTGCGGGTCCAGCCCGACTCGATCTTCGGGATCCAGTGGTCGGCCTACATGATCTTCATGGTCCTGCTCGGCGGCTTGGGGACCTTCGAGGGCCCCATCCTCGGAGCGCTCGTGCTCTTCGCAGTGCAGGAGCAGTTCGCGAGTCAGGGCAGCTGGTACCTCGTCGGGCTCGGCGCCGTCGCCATCATCGTCACGCTCGCGTTCCCGCGCGGGATCTGGGGCGCGGCCGTCGACCGGTTCGGCATCCGCCTCGTGCCGGTCGGCCACTACCTCAGGGGCGAAACGACGCGACCATGAATGGAGCGTCTGTGGCTGATCCCCTACTGGACTTCGACGGCAAGGTCATCCTGATCACGGGCGGCGCGACCGGGATCGGCCGCGCGACCGCGCTCGAGTTCGCCCAGCGCGGCGCCGCGGTCGTGATCGGAGATATCGACGCGCGCGCGGGTGAGACCGTCGAGCTGATCGAGGAAGCGGGCGGTCGCGGTCTGTTCGTCGAGGCCGACGTGACCGACGCCGGCCAGGTCGAGGCCCTGGTCGCCACGACCGTGGACAGCTTCGGGGGGCTGCACGCCGCGTTCAACAACGCCGGGCTGCTCCCGCAGACCGCGCCGCTCGCGGAGATGAGCGAGGCCGACTACGACAAGGTCATGGCGGTCGATCTCAAAGGCGTCTTCCTCTCACTCAAGTACGAGATCGCACACATGCTCACTGCGGGCGGCGGCGCGATCGTCAACACCGCGTCGGTAGCGGGAGTGATCGCCGACCCCGGCATGTCCCCCTACGTCGCCGCCAAGCACGGCGTCGTCGGCCTCACGAGAGCCGCCGCCCTCGACTACGCCACCCAGGGCATCCGCGTCAACGCTATCGCCCCCGGGCTCGTGGCGACCCCGATGACCGAGCGCTGGCTCGCCGACCCCGCGATCTACGCCGCGCTGATGGCCAACAGCCCGATCGGCCGGCCCGCCACGCCCGAGGAGATCGCTCCGATCGTCCTCTTCCTCTGCTCCCCCGCGATGACCTTCGCGACGGGACAGGTGCACATCGTGGACGGCGCGCAGACCGCGCACTGACGCCCGGGGGCTACTGCACGCGCTGCGGTAAGCCGTGAGCGGAATCCTCGGCGGCCTCGAGCTCCTGGACGAGGGCCAGCAGGTCGCGCAGGTACACCAGGTGCTCTCGCATCGCCCGCTCGGCGGCGGTCGGGTCCGAGCGCTCGATCGCCTGCACGATGGCGATGTGGTGGTCGATGACCGCGGAGCGGACGACGACCTTCTCGATCCGCGACTCGATCGAGGGATGCAGCACGTCGACGACCCACGCCATGAACGAGCCGGCCAGGCGGTTGCCAGCGGCCTTGACGATGGTGCGGTGGACCTCGCGGTCGATCTCGCGTACGCCGTGATCGGCCTTGACCGCGGCATGACCGCGCTCGACGAGCTCGCGCAGGTGGGCGACGTCCTCCTCGGTCGCGCGCTGCGCGGCGAGGCCCGCGAGCGGCACCTCGACGATCAGGCGCGTCTCGAGCAGCTCATCGAGCTCGAGGGTCTCGGCAGCGAGCATCGAGGCGACGCTCTCGCTGACCATGTGCCCCATGCCCTCCTCGGCCGTCGCGGCGACGAAGATGCCGCCGCCGGGACCCTTGGTGGCGCGCACGAGGTGCGCGCTGGAGAGCAGGCGGAGCCCCTCGCGCAGCGTCGGGCGGCTGACGCCGAACTCGCGCGCGAGGTCCTCCTCGCGGCCCAGGCGATCGCCTGGATTGAGCTTCTCTCGTTGCATGTGGGTGCGGATGTCGTGGGCGACCTGCTCGCTCGCGCTGCGCCGTGGTGCCGTGGTATCGCTCACACCGCCGCCTTCGTGACGGGCGCGCGCCCGTCCTGGACGCGTTGCGCCTTGTGGTCACGGGTCGGGAGCACCCCCGCCTTGACCGGGACGATCCGCACCCGCAGTCCGAGCC
>JBBQMC010000188.1:0-3579 GCA_038328565.1 Candidatus Limnocylindria bacterium | reverse complement strand
GGCGAGGTCGCCGCGGTGCGCGGCGCGGCCGAGAGCTACGCCGTCGGGGACTTCGTCTGAGCGCGCCGCCGGTCACCGTCTTCGGCGGCCGCGCCTATCGCCAGACGAGCGTCGGGACGCCGGCCCTCCCGCCAGCGCGTCCCGCACCGTCCCCGGCCCGCTGGCACCGAGCCGGCGATGCGTGGCCGCTCTACGCGACGCTCGAGCCGGCGACGGCCTGGGCGGAGTGGCAGGCGGCGACCGGCGGTGCTGTCGACCCGGCCACGGAGCGCCGGCGGCTCTGGAACCTCGACGTGCGGGGGCTTCCGGTCGTCGACTTCCGGGACCCGGCCGCGTGCGCGGCACTCGGGGTCGAGCCGCGCGAGCTGGCAGAGGGATGGACGGTGCCGCAGGCGCTCGCCGCGAAGGTTCGCGCGGCCGGGGCGCTCGGCGCCGTCGTGCCATCGGCGGCGAGGGAGGGCCATTGGAACCTCGTCGTCTTCCCGGATGGGTTCGGGCGGGTATCGGTCAGCGGCGGGCGGACGATGCGGCCGGCGCCGCCATCGGCCTAGCCGAGACGGCGGGACACCTCGGCGCCGTAATCGGCGAAGAAGCGCGAGATGATCGGCAGCTCGAAGCTGCGCATGATCGCCTCGCGCGGCTCTCGCTCCAGCAGGAAGCGGAACGAGGCGAGGACGAGCTCCTCCGGCGAGCTCGCCGCGGGTGCAAGGGTGCGCAGCGCATCGTGGTCGACCGCCACCGCATGCTCGGTCGCGGCCTCGTCGTCGCCGATGCGCACCGCGCACTGCCAGCCGTCCGCGACCGGGACGCAGGTCACGCCGATCGGAGGTTCGGCGTCGTCACGCAGCGTCATCGGTCCGTCTCGAGTCCATTCGCTCCCACCGCCTCGGGCGTGGAACCGGCCTCCTCGACGGTACGGGGTCGTCCGCTGACCATGGCAACCACCGCGGCGATGATGATCGCGGCCGCCAGCAGCGTGCGCAGGGTGATCGGCTCCGAGCGCAGCCACGCACCCAGTGCCACGGCCACGACCGGGTTGACATAGGCGTACGTCGCGACCGTGCTGACCGGCGCGTTGTTGAGGAGCCAGATGTAGGCGCTGAAGCCGATCAGCGAGCCGATCACGATGAGGTAGACCAGCGCGAGCAGGCTCGTCGACGAGAACGTCGAAGGGTCGGCGCGGCCGGGCTCGCCGGTGAGGACGCTGACGAGCATGAGGGCGACGCCGCCGGCGAGCATCTCCATCCCGGTCGAGATCCATGGGCTGCGCGGCAGCGGCGCGCGGCGCTGGTAGAGGGATCCGGCGGCCCAGCTCACGGTGGCGAACATCACGAGCCCAACGCCCGCCGGATTGATCTCGGAGGCGCCGCTCGTCGGGGCGACGAGGATGACGACACCGATGAAGCCGGCGACCACCCCGCCGAGGAGCAGCGCGCTCGGCCGGCGGCGGGACAAGAGCGCCTCGAAGAGGTTGAGCCAGATCGGCACGGTGGCGACCAGCACGGCGGCGATCCCGGAGGGCAGCAGGCCCGGCTGCTCAGCCAGGACCACGAAGCCGTTGCCGCCGAGCAGGAGGAGGGCGCCGATGATCACCGCCGAACGCCAGTGCGTCCAGGTCAGGCGCTCACGCTCGTCGGCGCGACGCCGGAGGCGACCGTGGACCCAGAGCGCGGCCAGCATGACGAGGCCGGCGATCGCGTAGCGGACTCCGGCGGACCCGAAGGCCGGCAGGGTGTCGACGACGTAGGCGATGCCGAGGTACGTGCTCCCCCACACGACGTAGACTGTCAGCAGCGCGACGATCGTCGCGACGACGGGAGCTTCCTGACGTTGCGGGGCGGCCATCATTGTCATTGTGAAGGGTTGAACGCCGTCGCGCCCGGGGCCGTGAGGTCGCTTCACCGCCTCGGGGGCTGTCGATTCCGCGGTGCCCCGTTCGTCGCATGATCAGCACCAGATCGCAGCGAACGACGAACGAAGGAGACGACACCGATGCAGTACATGGTCCTCATTGCCAGCACGCCGGATGGTTGGGACGGGATGTCCGAGGAGGAGCAGGGGGTCCTGTACGGACGGATCGACACCTGGTGGGGCGAGCAGCGCCTAGCCGGCCGGATCCTCGAGGGCCGGCAGCTGCAGCCGGTGGACACGGCGACGACGGTGCGCATCGCCCCCGACGGCGAGGTGACCGTCACCGACGGCCCGTTCACGGAGGCCAAGGAGATCGTCGGCGGCTACGCCATCATCGACGTGCCGGACCTCGACGCAGCGATCGCGATGTGGCGGACCTGGCCCTCCCCGGACCTGTGCGAGATCCGGCCGGTCGTGCCGAGCGACGAGCGGCCGGACATGTGATCGGGCTGGCCCGCGGGTAGCATCGGGGGGTGCCGAACCGTGCCGAGGTCGAGCGAAGCCTCGCAGAGGTCGTCCGCGAGGAGCGCGGACGCCTCGTGGCCGGGCTCGTCCGGATCCTCGACGACTGGGACGCCGCCGAGGAGATCGCCCAGGACGCGCTCGTCAGCGCGCTCGAGCACTGGCCGCACGGCGGCATCCCGGAGCGGCCCGGCGCCTGGCTGACGACGACCGCCCGCCGTCTCGCCATCGACCGCCTGCGGCGCTCCGCGCGCTTCCGGGAGCGCCTCGTCACGCTCGGCATCGAGGCGCGTGAGATGGACGCGGCGCCCGCCACGGGCGGCCTGCTCGACGCCGACGACCGGCTGCGCCTGCTCTTCACCTGCTGCCACCCTTCCCTGCGCGAGGATGCGCGGGTGGCGCTGACGCTCCGCACCGTCGGCGGTCTGGACACGGGGGCGGTGGCGCGGGCCTTCCTCGTCCCCGAGGCGACGGTGGCGCAGCGCATCGTCCGCGCGAAGCGCAAGATCCGGGACGCCGGCATCCCGTACCGCGTGCCGGAGGCGGCGGAGCTGCCCGCCCGCCTCGACGGCGTGCTGCGCGTCCTCTATCTCATCTTCAACGAGGGCTACCTCGCCTCCAGCGGCGAGACGGCGGAGCGGCGCGATCTCGCCCGCGACGCCGCCTGGCTGACGTCGCTTCTCGTCCGCCTCATGCCCGACGAGCCTGAGCCGATGGGCCTCATGGCCCTGATGCGCCTCCATCTCGCGCGGGCCGATGCCCGCTTCGCGGACGGCGGCGACCTCGTCCTGCTCCCCGACCAGGACCGATCGCGGTGGGATCGGGCCGCGATCGCCGAGGCCGACACGCTCCTGCGCGATGCCCTACGGCGCGGGCAGGTGGGTCGCTACCAGCTCCAGGCCGCGATCGTGGCGTGCCACGCGGGCGCAGCGTCGTATGCCGCCACCGACTGGCAGGAGATCGTCGCCCTCTACGACCGGCTGCTCTTCCTCGAGCCGACCCCGGTGGTGGCGCTCAACCGGGCGGTCGCGCTCGCCGGGCGCGACGGTCCGGAGGCCGCGCTGCGGGCGCTCGAGCCCCTCGGGGGCCGGCTCGAGGAGTGGCACCTCTTTCACGCCGCCCGCGCCGAGCTGCTGCGCCGGCTGGGCCGGCGCGACGAGGCGCGTCGCGCCGTGGCGCGTGCGCTCCTCCTCGTCGCGAACCCCG
>JBBQMC010000187.1:0-3584 GCA_038328565.1 Candidatus Limnocylindria bacterium | reverse complement strand
GGTCCTGCCGGTCACGCGGCACGAACCCACGATTGGCCCTCCCCGGTGCCGATGGACAGGACCAGGCCCGTACCCTGGTTCGGCCCCTCAGACCTGCGCGTCCCGCCGTTTGCGGTACGCGGCCATCAGCTTGGCCGCCACGCCGGGTGACAGGTACTTCACGACCTCGCGCATCGTTACCCCGGAGGCGCGCCGGGTCCGCGGGGCGATGAAGGCGATCACATCATCAGGCCGCCGCTTCGAGGCCTCGCGCAGCACCCAGCCGATCGACTTGCGGATGAAGAACTCGCGCTCCTCGAGCATGGCGTCCGCATGGCGTGCGAACCGATCGAACGGCGCGCCGTTCCGCAGCGGCTCGATCTCTGCCAGCAGCGCCGTCCGGCGGATCCAGAGGTCACCGTCGACGGCCCAGCGGCCGAGCCATTCGTCGGCCGCGGCTGGATGCCGGACGAGCAATGGACCGATGACGTTCGTGGCGAGCCCGTCGGACAGCGCCCACGTGCGCGAAGCGCGGATGAGGCGCTCGACGAGCGCCAGGTCGGCGACCTCGAGATCGGCCACGTGGCGCTCGAGGAACCCGACGGCCGCCATCCGTCGCTCGTGGATCGGCGCTCGCCACAGCTCCTCGACGAGGGCAAGGACGCCGGTTCGCTCGAGCGGGAGCGATCGGTCGAACGCCGCCACCACGCCCCGGATCTCCCACACCGTCGCGCCGAGAAACTCGAGCTCGCTCTTCAGGTAGCGTCGCTCAGACGTAGCGCGCTCAGGCGTGCCCATGGCCGCCAGCTGCTGCGTGATCTCGTCGGCCAGCTCGGAGACGTCGCGCACGGACGCAGTCTAGACTTGCCGATCATGAGCACCGCGCCCCGCCCGGACTTCGCCGCGCTCGGCGAGCTGGCGGTCGTCAGCAACCCCGTCGGCGGCCACGCATCGCCGTCCGAGGTCATGTACCCCGGCGGCGCGGAGGTCGACGGCGGCCTCCTTGCGCCCGGCGACCCGATCCCGGAGAACGCCGGTCCCGGCGGCCGACGACCGGATTGGCTGAAGGTGCGCATCGGTGCCGGCAGCACGTATGCGGGGACGAAGCGCGTCATCCGCGCGGAGGGGCTGAACACCGTGTGCGAGGAGGCGCGCTGCCCGAACGTCGGGGAGTGCTGGGCGCTCGGCACCGCCACGTTCATGATCCTCGGCAGCGTCTGCACCCGGAACTGCGGGTTCTGCGCCATCGACACCGGACGCCCGCCGATCACGGACCTCGACGAGCCGCGGCGCGTCGCCGAGGCGACGCGGCAGATGCATCTCCAGCATGTCGTGATCACGATGGTCGCCCGCGACGACCTGCCCGACGGCGGCGCGAGCGTCGTGGCCGAGACGATCCGCCAGATCCGGCTCGAGAACCCCGGGACGAGCATCGAGGTCCTCATCAGCGACCTGAACGGGCGCGAGGCGGACGTCCGCACGGTCGTCGAGGCGCAGCCCGACATCCTCAACCACAACGTCGAGACCGTGCCCCGCCTCCAGAAGCCGGTGCGTCGCCGTGCGCGATGGGATCGGTCCGTCAGCGTCCTGACCCATGGTCGCACCGTCGCCCGCGAGATCGGCTTCGAGGGGATGGTCACGAAGACCGGGATGATGCTCGGCCTCGGCGAGACGTGGGACGAGATCGTCGAGGCGATGCGCCTCCTGCGCGCTGCGGACGTCGAGGTGCTGACCATCGGCCAGTACCTGCGCCCGAGCCGGAAGCACCTGCCGCTGGTGAAGTACTACACCCCGGCCGAGTTCATGAGCCTGCGCCGCATCGGGATCGAGATGGGCTTCGCCCACGTGCAGTCGGGGCCGCTCGTTCGCTCGAGCTACCACGCGGCCGAGCAGGTCCCCGGCCACGAGGCCGCGGCTGCCGTCTAGGCCGATGTCGACCGCCTCCCGGCTGCGCGACATCTCCGCGCCCCCACTCGCGCCGGCGGAGCGCCGCCTCCGCCGGCGCGATCGCGAGGCGGCCTATCGGCCGGCGAGCGACGACCATCCGCTGATCGCCGCGCACGGCGGGCTGCTCACCGTCGACCGGCTCGGGACGGTCGCCTACGAACCGACCTGGGAGCTCCAGGAGGAGCTCGCCACGCAGCGCCGCGAGCGTCGGATCGGCGACCGGCTGCTGCTGCTCGAGCACTTCCCGGTCTACACCCTGGGCCGTGGCGGCGACGAGACGAACCTGCTCGCCTCGCCGGAGCGCCTGCGAGCCATCGGCGCCGAGCTGGTCCGCATCGATCGCGGGGGCGACATCACGTTCCACGGCCCGGGGCAGCTCGTGGCCTATCCGATCGTCGAGCTGCGCGACCCACTCGACCTGCGGCGCTATGTCCGCACCCTCGAGGAGGCTGTCATCGCCACCGCGGCCACGTTCGGGGTGCGCGCCGGCCTGCTGCCCGAGCACATCGGCGTGTGGGTCGGCGGCGAGCGGAAGCTGGCGGCGTTCGGGGTTCGGGTGAAGCGCGGCATCACGACCCACGGCCTGGCCCTCAACGTGAACACCGACCTGCGCTGGTTCGACGAGATGGTCCCGTGCGGCATCCCCGACAAGGCGGTCACCTCCCTGGCCCGCGAGATTGGCCAACCGGTCGAGATGGAGACGGTTGAGGAGGAGCTGGCCCGCCAGTTGGCCGCGCACCTCGGCAGCAGGATCGCGGAGGGGACGCGTGGGGCATTCGGGCCGGCCGGCGGCCGGGAGCAGTGAGGCCGCGCGACGAGACGGTCGTCGAGCGCAGTGGCTCCCCGGCGGCCAACCCGGCGCACGGGATCCGGATCGAGACCGGCAGCTTCGGGCCGTGGGAGACGAACGCCTACCTCGTGTGGGACGGCCGTTCGCCCAATGCCGTGGTCGTCGACCCGGGCATGGGCGCAGCCGCGCCCCTCGCCGCGCGAGTCACCGAGGCCGGCCTGCGGCTCCATCTCATCGCCGACTCCCACGGACATATCGACCATGTCTTCGACAATGCCGAGCTCCACGAGACGACCGGCGCACCGATCGCCATCCATCCCGCCGACGCGTATCGGCTCGCCGGCCACAACTCGTACGGATTCGAGGTTCGCGCATCGACGGCGGAGCGCGACCTGCGCGAGGGGGACGAGGTCCGCGTGGGCGAACTCGTCTTCACCGTCCTCCACACGCCGGGCCATACCGAGGGGTCGGTCTGCCTCTACGAGCCACGACGCGCGATCCTGCTCGCCGGCGACACGCTCTTCCCGGCGGGGTGGGGGCGGACCGATCTCCCCGGCGGCGACGAGGCGCAGATGATCACGTCCCTCGCCCGCCTTGCGGCCGAGATCCCCGCCGAGGTGCGCGTCCTCCCCGGCCACGGCCCGGAGACGACGATGGCGCGCGAGCTCACCTGGCTGCGTCGCGTGGCCGAGACCGGGCGCCTCGTTGCGCCCGGCTGACGCGCCGATCGGCATCGGTCCTGCTGCAGGTACGATCTCGGCGCGACCGCAGTTGAGGAGCTCGTCCGTGGCGAACCTGCAGATCACCTGGCTCGGGCACGCTGGCGTGCTCTATCGGTCCCCGGAGGGCGTCCACGTGTGGGTGGACC
>JBBQMC010000186.1:0-3593 GCA_038328565.1 Candidatus Limnocylindria bacterium | reverse complement strand
CAGCCGCGCACATGCATCGGCCATCGTTGTGACAATTCGATCCAACCCCATGGAGAAGGCAGCGCGCGACCTACGCCACCTCGCGCCGCAGCGTCGCCGACGCCGCCACGATCACCAGCACGCAGAACCCGACGAGGACCGCCACGTCCCGCAGCACGACGCTCGAGTCCAGCCCCGCGCCGCGCAGCATCACCTCGCGCAGCGCATCGACCGCATACGTGAGCGGCAGCACGTTCGAGACGACCTGGAGCCAGCCCGGCCCCGCGCTCACCGGCACGAGCAGCCCCGAGAGCAGGATCTGCGGGACGACCACGAGCGGGATGAACTGGACGGCCTCGAACTCAGTGCGCGCGAAGGTCGAGAGGAAGATGCCGAGCGACACAGCCCCGATCGCCAGCAGGACCTCGAGCCCGAAGATCAGCCACACCGAGCCGGCGTTGTACAGGTTCAGCACCAGCAGTCCGAAGCCGAGCACCTCGGCCGCCTGGACGAGCGCCACGATCGTGAAGCCGATCATGTAGCCGACCACGATCTCCGTCCGCCGCAATGGCGACGCCATCAGCCGCTCGAGCGTGCCGGCGGAGCGCTCGCGCAGGAACGAGACGCTCGTGACGACGTAGACGAGCAGGAATACCAGCAGACCGATGAACGGACCGCCGAGCAGGTCGAGCGCATCCAGCTCGGACCCGCCGTAGAGGGACCGCGCGACCGGCTCGATCTTCGGGATCGATGGCGCCGGCGCGCCGGACGGGATCGGTGGCGCATATGCCGCAATGCCCGCCACCACGGCCTGCTGCAGCGCGCCTGGCACGAGGCCGGCGACGCGCTGGTTCGTGCCCTCGAGCACGACTTCGGGCCGCATCACGCCGTCGCCTCCGGCTTGCGGCAGCACGATCACTGCGTCGAGCGTCCGGTCGCGGAGCCGCTGCTCCCCGGCGTCGAGGCTGTCGATGCGCGATGCGTCCACGGTGTCCGACGCGACGAGCGCCTCGGCGATCGCTCCGGGCAGCGACCCGTCACCGGCCACCACGCCGACCGTCGGGACGGGGACATCGGTACGGAAGAGCGCCGCGAACAGGGCGAGCACGAGCAACGGCGTCACGAACAGGATCGCCAGCGTGCGGCGGTCGTGGCGGAACTGGCGCATGAGGCGCCCGGTGATCGCGAAGGTGCGCCGGAGGCTCATCGGTCCATCCGTCCGTCGGCGGACAGGCGCAGGAATGCGTCCTCCAGCCGCTCGGTGCCGGCCAGGGCGAGCAGGTCGGCGACCGTGCCCTCGGCGAGCACGCGGCCGTCGAGCATGAGCCCGAGCCGGTCGGCGCGCTCCGCCTCGTCCATCACGTGGCTGCTGACGATGATCGTGGTGCCGCCGGCGGCCATCTCGCGCAGCCCGTCCCACAGTTGGGCGCGCAGCTGCGGGTCGACGCCGACGGTCGGCTCGTCGAGGAGCAGGAGGTCGGGCTCGTGGACGAGCGCACAGGCCAGCGAGAGGCGCGTCCGCATCCCGCCCGACAGCGTGCTCGTGACCGATGCGCGCCGATCCCACAGGTCGACGAAGCGCAGCGCGGCCTCGACGTCGCCGCCTCCGTGGATCGCGGCGAAGAACCGGGCGTTCTCCTCCGCGCTCAGGTCGGCGTAGAGCGCGGTGGCCTGGGTCATGTAGCCGATCCGCTCGAGCACGGCACGGTCCGGCATGCGGTGGCCGAGGACGCGGAGCTCACCAGCCTCGGGCCGCACGAGCCCCACCAGCGACCGGATGAGCGTCGTCTTGCCCGCACCGTTGGGGCCGAGGAGGCCGTAGACCGTGCCGGTCGGCACGGACAGCGTCACGCCCGCCAGCGCCTGGACCGATCCGAACCGCTTCCGGACGTCGGTCGCCTCGATCGCCAGCGTCGCGCTCATGCCGCCAGCCCTTCCAGGATGGTGGCCGCCAGCTGATCCGCGGCCTCGTCGATCGGCATCGTGAAGCCCACGACCCGCTCGGCGAGCTGTCGCGTCAGGAGGTGGAATGCGATCGGGCCGAGGACGGCCTGCACGGCGAGCAGCGGATGCATCGGTCTGATGCGCTCGGGCATCTGCGCGGCCAGGTAGCCGGCGAGCGCCGCCAGGACCGTGGGCATGAACGGCTGGACGCCGCGCACCGCGTCCTCGCTGACCGATGTCGCCTCCAGGAGCACGCTGCGCATGATCCCGATCCGCTCCGCGCCGACGCTCGCGATCGTCCGCACCATCTCGCGGACCACGACCTGCGGCGGGTCTGCAGCGCGGTCCGCCATGAGCCTCGTGACCGCCTCGAACGGGGAGTAGACGCGCACGAGCTCCCCGAACAGTGCCGCCTTGCTCGGGAAGAGGCGATAGACCGTGGCCCGCGACGTGCCCGCCTGCGTCGCGAGCTGCTCCATCGAGAAGGCGTGGAGGCCGCCGTCCGCCAGGAGCTCGGCGGCCGCCGCAAGGATCCGCTCGCGCGCCGGCGTCGGTGGCTCGAGCTGGATGGCGTTGAGCAGGGCCTCGCGCGACCCGAAGTGGCGGTAGAACGTCGCCCGGCTCACGCCGGCCCGCTGGGTGATACTGCTGAGCGAGGCCGCGGGGTCCTCCCGCAGCACCTCGCGCGCGACCGCCACGACCTGGCGGTGGATCGTCGGATCTGCGCTGATCACGTCGCTGAAACTAGGTAAGACGGGTTGTCCCGTCAAGTCTCAGGCTGTCGCGAGTTGCGAGTTGGCACGCCCGCTCCGGCTTGCGGCTTACGAGGACGGTAGCCAACGGACGGTCGCTGGGCAGTTCTTGCGGTCCGTGCAAGCTCCGGCCACGCAGCGGCCGTTTCGCACGGCAGCGGCTACGGCCAGCGCAATTTCCGGCCACTGACCGGCCGTTACCAACCGCCACCGTAAGCCCGCCCGCGGACAACGCCTTGCCGCAGCCGCGTTCGGCGAAGAGGGCGCTGACGATCCGCCGGTCGACGCCTCGCGCCAGCCCTACTCCCTCGGCACGCCCAGCCACAGTGGCGTAGGACACGACGCTCCACCCCCGCACGACCCGCCCACCACGACCGCGGCGCCGAACGCCGCCGACGCCGTGATCCGCGCCGAGCTCGGCTGGGCAAGCTCGCCCCCGTCGCCCCACGTCACCCCGTCGAGGGTGCTCCACGCGTGCTCCGGACCGATGTCCTGCGGCCCGGTGTTCCCGATCGCCACCACGCCGCCGGCCTCCATGGCGGCCACAGTGAAGGCGATCGCGGCCTCGCCCATCGGGTGGGCCTGCCAGGTGATGCCGTCGTCGGTCAGCCAGGCGGTTGGCGTGCCGGCGCCGCCCACCGCGACCAGCGACTGTCCAAGTGGCGCGACCTCGTAGAGCGTTCCCACGTCGCCGCCGTGTCGCCGGCCGTCCAGGTCTTGCCCTGGTCGTCGGAGTACCACGCCGCCGCCACGAGGCTCCCGTCGTCGGCGAAGGCAGAGCCGACCGCCACCAATCGGTCACCGATGGCGGCGAGCTCCAGAACCTCGCTATTGCGCATTGCCGCCGGCTCGGTGCGCACCCACGTCACGCCATCAGGGCTCGTCGAGATGAACGAATTGAACGGCGTTGTCCCGCCG
>JBBQMC010000185.1:0-3710 GCA_038328565.1 Candidatus Limnocylindria bacterium | reverse complement strand
GGCCATCGCGTGCCATCGGGACCGTGCTGAAGAACACCGAGACGGCGCAGGCGACTCGGCGCTTGACGTAGAAGTAGTCCGCCGCGGCGGCGACGACCGTGCGCCGGCGCCACGCGTGCGGCAGGGCGCGGAGGATGACGGGCGTGTCCATGTGGCTCGAGTGGTTGGCGACGAAGACCACCGGCGCGTTCAGGCCCTCGAAGTGCTCGAGGCCCACGACGGTGCGGCGCGTGTAGAAGTCCATCGCCGGCCCGAGCAGCCCCAGCAGCACGGCCCCGCGCGCGACGCGCGCGGGCGCGCGGCGAGCCCACGCGACGTCCACCTCTTCCAGGCTGCGCTCACCCATGCCGGGAAATACTCCCGGCGGGGCGTGCGGTCACACGATCTTCCCCGGATTGAGGTTCGCGCCGGGGTCTGTGCCGTCGAACAGGGCCTTGATCATCCCGACGCCGGGGGCCGAGATGTCCTGCTCGAGCCACTCGGCGTGCTCCGTGCCGACCGCGTGGTGATGCGACAGCGTGCCGCCGTTGTCGACGAAGGCCTGCTGGATCGCGGACTTCACGACCCCGTACTCCTCGAGGCCGTCGCGCGTGCCCGACGGGTTCATCGCAAAGGTGAAGTAGAGGCACGCGCCCGCGTGGTAGGAGTGCGAGAGGTGGCACATCAGGTAGCCCCGCACCCCGAGGTCCTGGAAGGCCTGTCGGGCGGCGGCGGTGACGTTGGCATGCAGGCCCGGGAGCGCCCCCCACGGCGCCGCCGTCTCCGACACGTCGGCGAGCACGCCGCGGTCGAGCAGGTGGTCGCGGATGTAGGGCGTGTCGAACTTCTTCTGGTCGTAGAGCTCGCCGGGGCTCGAGCCGATGCAGATGCCGCCGTGGTGCGCGACGATCCGCCCGACGGCCTTGCGCTGCGCGCCGACGTGCCGCTCCGAGCCCTCATAGCCGATGAAGCCGAGGCACATCTCGTCGAGGACGAAGCCCTTGCGCTTCGTGAGGAAGACGCTGAGCGCCTTCGACTGCAGCTTGTCGAGCAGCGTCGAGGCCTTCTTGGTCGCAAACGAGAACGCGGTCTCGTTGGCGTCGGCGACGCGTGTGATCGACGGCGCGGCCTCGCTCGCGGCGATGTCGCGCATGGCGGCGACGGACGCGGCCCAGGTCGGGAACAGGTAGCCCAGGATCGTGCGCTCCTTGGGCAGGCGACGCACGTGGATCGTCGCCTCGCAGATGATCCCGAGCCGCCCCTCGCTGCCCAGCACCATCTCGCGCACGCTCGGGCCGGTCGACGTGCTCGGCACGGGCCGGACGGCGAGCAGCCCGGCGGGCGTGACGACCCTGAGGCCGCGCGTCGAGTCGGCGATGTCGCCGTAGCGGTCGGACTGCATCCCCGAGGAGCGCGTGGCGATCCAGCCGCCGAGCGTGGAGTGGGTGAAGGAGTCGGGGTAGTGGCCGAAGGTCCAGCCCTGGGCGTTCAGCTGCTCCTCCAGGCGCGGGCCGTACACGCCGGCCTGCACGCGCGCGAGCCGCGACGTCTCGTCGATCTCGAGCAGCCGGTCCATCCGGCCGAGGTCGACCGACACGACCGAGCGCGTCTCATTGCGCGGCGCCTCGAGGCTCCCGGAGATGCTCGTGCCGCCGCCGAACGGGATCACGACCGCGTCCTCGTCGAGCGCGGCTTTGAGCACCTCGACGACGGCGGTCTCGTCCGCGGGCCGCACGACGACGTCGGGCACCCGGCCGAGGTCGCCCCGGCGCTGGCGCACGAGGTCGCGCAGGCTCTTGCCGCGCGCGTGCACGACGCGGTCGTGGGGATCGTCGGAGACGTACTCCTCCCCCACCGCGGCCTCGAGCGCCGCGCGCAGGTCGTCGCTCAGCTGCGGCTCCGGGACGTCCAGGTCCTTGAAGGCCAGCGGCCGCGCCGAGGTCTTCCCGACGTCGACCTCGAGCTTGTCCTTGATGAACGGCCCGAAGCCCGGCTTGTCGTCATGGGCAAAGGAGACACCGTCCTCCCCCCACCCCCACCACTTCATCGCGCCGTGATCAGGCGTTCGTTTCGCTACCGCAGTCATCGCTCGACCTTAGCGACGGGGCGTTAACGACGAAGGCCGCCCCGGAGGCGGTCTTCGAAGCTCCGGGGGTGGGACTCGAACCCACAACCTTCGCCTTAACAGGGCGTCGCTCTGCCGATTGAGCTACCCCGGAATATGGTCCATTGAGCTACGCGGTGGCGGCTGGGACCGGGACAAGGGTAGCCCAGTCACGCCGGCCTCGACCTCCGCGTGGCAGTTCGCGCACAGCAGGATGCATTTCGCGGCCTCTTCACGAGCCCGCGCGATCGAGCGCGCGACTCCGTCGAGCGCACGGCGCAACACCCGCCGGCCTCCGCGACGAGGATCTGCTTGACCTTGCGCCGTCGAGCGATGACCCGATCGCGTCGGCACCGCAGACAGCGATAGTGATCGGTCTCGCCGTAGCGGACGAAGACGGCCTCGCCATGGGTCGGACAGGCCCTGAGGATCCCTGCGGGTTGCGGCCCGTCGGACCGCGATCTCTGTGTCCGAAGTCCGTGTTGTTTGAGCCAGTGGCGAACCGTAGCCTGGCTCCGACCGACCTCCACGGCGATCTGTCGGCTCGACAGCCCCTGTTCTACAAGCCGTGCGAGCCGGTCGCGTTCCATGACACGAACACCAGTTCGTGTATCGGAGGGAAAATGGCTCTACTGCAGGCGATGGCGGATCGCGTCGAGCACGCGCTGGCGCTCGGCGGCGAGGGTGCTCATGGCTCCCTCGGGGGTTCCGGTGGTGACGGCGGCGGTGATCTCGCGGTCGAGGCGGTGGAGGTCGAGCTGGAGGGCCTCGAGCTCGAGGATGGCGGGGGTGGCGTCGAGCCGGCCCGCGTGGATGACGATCTCCGGCACGAGCTCCGCGAGCTCGTCCTCGTCGCCGAGGATCGACGCGGGGTGCTGGAGGTGGCCGCGCAGGCGCTCGGCGGCGAGGCGGGTCAGCGGGGAGGTGAAGACGGTGTCGAGGTCGGCCTCGGCCAGCTTCTGCTCGCCCAGCTCCGGCAGCGCGATGCAGAGGGCGAGGAAGGCGCGCTCGGACTGCTCGCGGCGGTCGAGGGCCTGGCGGGCGCCGTTGGTCGGGCGGCGGGGCGCGGGCTCACCGGCGGGACCGCGGGCCGCCGCGGGCGCGGCGGCGGCGGAGCGGACCGCGCTCTCGACGAGGTCGGGACTGATCCCCAGGCGACCCGAGGCGAGCTTGACGAGGTCGTCGCGGACGATCCCGCCCTGGAGCGGCCGGATCACCGCGGCGACCTCCTCGAGCACGTGATCGCGCCCGCTGGCGTCGGCGCCGAGGGCGCGCTCGAGCGTCCGCTCGACCTGGAAGCGCGCGAACGGCACCGCGCGGTCGAGCAGCGCCCGCATCCGCTCGGCGCCCCCCTCCTCCCCCACGATGTCCGCGGGATCGGCGCCGGACGGCAGCGGCACGACGCGCAGCTCGAGCCGGCCCGGCAGGACCGAGGCGGCGCGCGCGGCGGCGGTCTGACCGGCCGCGTCGGCGTCGAGGCAGAGCAGGACGAGCGGCGCGAGGTTGCCGAGCTCGGACGCCTGCTCGGCGGTCAGCGCCGTGCCCATCGAGGCGACCGCGTTGGCGAAGCCCGCCTGGTGCAGCGCGATCACGTCGGTGTAGCCCTCGGCGAGGATCACCGCGCCGG
>JBBQMC010000184.1:0-3741 GCA_038328565.1 Candidatus Limnocylindria bacterium | reverse complement strand
TCGCTGTGCTCCTCCGTGGTGAGGGAAACGCGGGAGTGGACCGCGTCACCGGTGGCGACCCGCACCGTGATCGGCTGCTCGGCGCCTGCGCGCACGACCTCGGCCGTCCCGTCGATCTCGCTGATCGTCGCCTGCCCCTTCGGGATGCGGGCCTCGAACAGCTCCTCGACGCGCGGCAGGCCCTGCGTGATGTCCTCGCCGGCGACACCGCCGGTGTGGAACGTCCGCATCGTGAGCTGCGTGCCGGGCTCGCCGATCGACTGCGCCGCAATGATCCCGACCGCCTGGCCGAGCTCAACGAGCCGGCCGGTGGCGAGGTCACGCCCATAGCACATGCGGCACACGCCGTGGCGCGCGGCGCACGTGAGCGGGGCGCGGACGCTGACGCGCTCGATGCCGGCAGCGAGGATCCGCGCGATCGCGGCCTCGCCCAGCTCCTCGTTGCGGGCGAGGATCGTCTCCCCGCTCTTCTCGTCGACGACGTCGAGCGCCGCCATGCGGCCGACCAATCGGTCCTCGAACGGCTCGGGAATCTGCTGCGACTCCTCCACCGTGATCCAGGTCCCGATATCGGTCCCGCAGTCGTCTTCGCGGGTGATGACGTCCTGCGCCACGTCGACGAGACGCCGGGTGAGGTACCCGGAGTCCGCCGTGCGCAGCGCGGTGTCGGCGAGTCCCTTCCGGGCACCGTGGCTCGAGATGAAGTACTCGAGCACGCTCATCCCCTCGCGCAGGTTGCTGCGGATCGGGAGGTCGATGATCCGGCCCGACGGGTCGGCCATCAGGCCGCGCATGCCGGCCAGCTGGTGAACCTGGGTCACGTTTCCGCGCGCGCCCGAGTGGGTGATCATCCAGACCGACCCGTCACGGTCGAGCCCGTCGAGCATCTCCTCGGTCACCGTGTCGGTCGTCTTGCGCCAGACCTCGACGGTCTGCGCATAGCGCTCGTCCTCGGTGATGAAGCCGCGTCGGAATTCGCGGTCGATCTCGGAGACGGCGGTGTCCGCCTCGCCGAGGCGCGCGACCTTCGACTCGGGGATCTTCACGTCGTCGATGCTGATCGTGATGTCGGCCAGCGTCGCGTAATGGAAGCCGACCGCCTTGATGCCGTCGACGAGGCTCGTCGTCGCCTCCGGCCCGAGCCGGCGGTGGCAGTCCGCGATGAGGGCGCGCAGCGCCCTGCGGTCCATCACCCGGTTCGCGAACCGCAGCTGCGGCGGGAGCACGGTGTTGAACACGACCCGTCCGGCGGTCGTCTCGAGCAGCTGGTGGCTGACCGCTCCGTCCTCGACGGTCCCCTCCCAGGTGTCGGTCTGGACCCGGATCCGATCGTGGAGGCCGATGGCGCCCGCCTGGAGCGCCATGAAGACCTCCGCATCGTCGACGAAGGCGTGGGCCGGCGCAGCCGCGGCGGCCGCATCCTTCTTGCTGAGCTTCGTGCCCGGGTTCGTCAGCTCTCCGATGCCGACGGTCAGGTAGTAACAGCCGAGCACCATGTCGTGGGTCGGGCTGACCACGGGTGCGCCGTCCGCGGCGCTGAGCAGGTTCTGGGTCGAGAGCATCAGCTCCTTCGCCTCGCGCTGCGCAGACGTCGAGAGCGGCACGTGGACCGCCATCTGGTCACCGTCGAAGTCCGCGTTGAACGCGAAGCAGACGAGCGGATGGATCTGGATCGCCGAGCCTTCGACGAGGATCGGCATGAAGGCCTGGATGCCCAGCCGGTGGAGGGTCGGGGCGCGGTTCAGGAGGACGGGGTGGTCCTCGATGACCTCCTCGAGCACGTCCCACACCTCGGGACGCACGCGCTCGACGATGCGCTTCGCGCTCTTGATGTTGTGGGCGAAGCCCTTCTCGACCAGCTGCCGCATGACGAATGGCTTGAACAGCTCGAGCGCCATCTTCTTCGGCAGGCCGCACTGGTGCAGCTTGAGCTCCGGACCGACGACGATGACCGAGCGGCCGGAGTAGTCGACGCGCTTGCCGAGCAGGTTCTGGCGGAACCGGCCCTGCTTCCCCTTCAGCATGTCCGACAGGCTCTTGAGCCGATGGTTGCCGGTGCCCGCGATCGCGCGACCGCGGCGGCCATTGTCGATCAGCGCGTCGCACGCCTCCTGGAGCATCCGCTTCTCGTTGCGGATGATGATCTCCGGCGCCTCGAGGTCGAGGAGCCGGCTCAAGCGGTTGTTGCGGTTGATGACGCGCCGGTAGAGGTCGTTGAGGTCCGACGTCGCGAAGCGGCCGCCGTCGAGCTGGACCATCGGTCGCAGGTCGGGCGGGATGACGGGCAGGGTGGTGAGGATCATCCACTCCGGCCGCGCGCCGCTCTTGCGGAACGCCTCGATGAGGCGCAGCCGCTTGATCGCCTTCTTCCGGCGCTGGCCGGAGGTCTGGCGCATCTCGACGTGGAGCTTCTGCGCCAGGTCGTCGAGGTCGAGCTGCTCGATGATCTTCTTCACCGCCTCGGCGCCCATGCCGGCGTCGAAGAGGCGGCCGTGACGGTCGCTCAGGCTGCGGTACTCGGACTCGGTCAGGGTCTGCATGACCTTGATCGCGTCGATTGCCTGCCGCTCGCCGCGCGCCCAGAGGCGGGCGTCATCGGTCTCGCGGGCGACCTGCTCGCGTTCGCTGGCGAGCGCTTCCTCGATCCCGGCGGTCAGGTCGGCGACCGCCGTCCCGTGCTTCTCGTTCGCGCCGGCCAGGGCCGCCTTCGCGTCCTTGTCGACGGCGTTGACCTCCGCCTTGGCGACCTCGCGCAGCTTCGCGAGCGCGTCCTTCGACGTGCTCCCGGCGCGCGCGAGCACCTCGCCGGTTGCGGCGAAGACCACGTCCTCGGCGATCTCCTTGCCACCGGCCCTGATGGCGGTCTCGAGCTCCTTGGCGGCGGTCGCCAGCTCCTCGGCGCGGGCCGCCTGCTGCTCCTCGATGCGCGCCTTCTCGGCGCCGAAGGCAGCTTCGACCTCTTCCTTCTTGTCGGCGATGGTGGGCTCGAGCTCGGCGCGCTTCTCGTCGACGACAGCCTGGGCGCGGGCGATCCGCTCCTTCAGCTCCTCGTCGACGCGCTGGGCGGCGCGGTCACGCTCGTGCTCGTCGACGCGGTTCACGACGTAGAGCGCGAAGTAGAGGATCCGCTCCAGGTTGCGCGGGCTGATGTCGAGCAGGATGCCGAGGCGGCTCGGGGTGCCCTTGAAGTACCAGATGTGGCTCACCGGGGAGGCGAGCTTGATGTGCCCCATGCGCTCGCGGCGCACCTTCGACCGCGTGACCTCGACGCCACACTTGTCGCAGATGATCCCCTTGTAGCGGATCCGCTTGTACTTTCCGCAGTAGCACTCCCAGTCCTTGGTGGGACCGAAGAGCCGCTCGTCGAAGAGGCCGTCCTTCTCCGGCTTGAGGGTGCGGTAGTTGATCGTCTCCGGCTTCGTGACCTCGCCGGAGCTCCAGCTCTTGATCTGCTCGGGCGACGCGAGGCTGATGCGGATCGCGTCGAAATTGTTGACTTCCAGCATGTGCTGCTACGACTCCTGCGGCCTGCCGGCCGCGTGTGGCGCGCTGCGCCGAGGCTGACCGAACCTCGGCGTCGGGTGAACCGATGGGTGCGGGTCGCGGGGGCGCGGGGGGCGCCCCCCCCCCCCCAAAAACAAAAACACCCGGGGGGTTTTAACACCCCGGTGTGTGACCCGGGTGCGGCCCGGGTGCGACATGAAACCGCACAACAAATACGTATCGTTACATCAATACACC
>JBBQMC010000183.1:0-3772 GCA_038328565.1 Candidatus Limnocylindria bacterium | reverse complement strand
GGTGCGACGCAACGGCGCGCTGGTCCGGCCGCTCGGGTCGTCGATCGCGGTGTCTCCGCCGCTGACCGCGACGGAGGAGCACCTCGATCTGCTCAGCGGCGCGCTGGTGGCCGGCCTCGACGAGGCGACCGCCCAGACGCGCGCCGCCCGCACGGCGGCGTGATATGCCACCCGCTCCAAGCATCTCGACCTGGGAGCGCCCCGTGGTAGCCGACGACGACGGACCCCGAGAGGACCGCCCGGTCCTGGTTGGCCAAGCAACCGCGGTCGTCGACCGCGCGCAGGAGGCGGGCATCGTGGTTCGGCTCATCGGTGGCATCGCGGTCGCGCTGCACTCGCCGAGCGCGCACCACCGCGCGCTGCGGCGCGAGTATGCCGACATCGACTTCGTGGCCGGTGCGGTCGAACGGCGCGCGCTCGACGACCTGCTCGCGAGGGTCGGCTACTTCCCCGACAAGCGCTTCAACAGCCTGCACGGCAAGACGCGGCGGCTCTACTTCGACGAGAGCGGAAGCCGCCAGGTCGACGTCTTTATGTCGCACTTCAAGATGTGCCACGAGCTGCCGCTGGGCGAGCGCCTCGCCGTCGACTCGCCGACAGTCCCGTTGGCGGAGCTGTTCCTGACCAAGGCCCAGATCGTCCAGCTCAACCAGAAGGACCTCCTCGACCTGCTCGCGCTGCTCGCCGACCACCCGGTCGGCGATGGCGACGAGGAGACCATCAACGCCGACCGCATCGCGAAGCTGTGCGGGGCCGACTGGGGGCTCGCCAAGACGGTGACCCTCACGCTCGACCGTATCGCCGAGGCCGTCGCCACCGACGCCGCGGGCGTCGACGCTCCGGCGATCGCGGGCCGCGTCGAGCAGATCCGCCGCGCCATCGACGACGCACCCAAGTCCATGCGCTGGCGCGCCCGCGCGCGGGTCGGCGAGCGGGTGCCCTGGTACGAGCTGCCCGAGGACCCCAGGCGCGGAACCGCCTGATCATCAACGAGGAGGACGAATGCCCGACACGACGCCCAACCCAACCATGTGGAACACCGTGCTCTTCCACGGTCTCGCCGGCACTTTCCTGCGGGCGCCGCACGTCGCACCGGAGGCCGACGCCATCCGCGAGAGCGGAGCCGGCGCGGCGATCTATGGGATGCCGTGGGACTCCATGGCGGTCACCCGGTCGGGCGCAAGCTACGGCCCGCGGGCGATCCGCGAGGCCACGGCACTCTTCTTGCCCTACAACGCGACCTGGGACTTCGACATCCAGGAATCGCTGGGCCTGGTCGACACGGGCGACTGCTACACGGTGGTGGGCAACCCCGCGAAGACCTTCGAACGGGCGCAGGCGGACATCGCCCAGGTGCTCGCCGGCGGCGCCATCCCCATCGTGCTCGGCGGCGACCACTCGGTCACGATCCCGGCGGTCCGCGCCGTGGCCGACGTCCGCCCGGGAGCCGGTCTCGTGCTGATCGATGCACACCTCGACACCGCGATGGACGTCGGCGGCGAAACCCTCAGCAACTGCTGCCCGGTCACGCGCGCGATCGACGCGGGATTCGACCCGCGCAAGACCGTCCTCATCGGCATTGCCGGCTGGATGAACCCGCGCGAGGAGCTCGCCTACTGTCGCGACCAGGGCATCACTGTCCTCTGGCTCGAGGATGTGTGGAAGCTGGGCACCGCCGCGATCGTGGAGCACGCGTTGGAGATCGCCGGCGGCGACGACGGGCTCTACCTGACCGTCGACGTGGACGGGATGGACGGCCCGTTCGCGCCCGGGACGAGCACGGCCGGACCGGGCGGCCTCACCTCGCGCGAGATGCTCGAGATCGTGCGCGGGGTATCCGCGGGCGGGCTGCTCGGACTCGACGTCGTCGAGACCGCACCGAGCCTCGAGCATGGCGAGCGCACAGCGAACATGGCGGCACGCATTGCGCTCGACGGGCTGGCCGCGCACTGCGGCGCCGTGACGTGAGCACGGCGGCGCCGCTCGAGCTGACGCGCGGAACGTACGTCGGTGGCCGGTGGCGCGAGCCCGCGCGCACGTTCCCGACCTTCAACCCCGCGCACGACGATCGCGTGCTCGCCCAATGCGCGGCGGCGTCGCCGGCGGACGTCCGGGAGGCGTTCGCCGCGGCGCGCGAGGCGGCGCCCGGCTGGGCCGCCACGTCGGCGCTCGAGCGCGGCGAGCTACTTCAGCGCACGGCCGGTCTGCTGACCGGCCGGCGCCATGACCTCGCGGAGACGCTCACGCGCGAGGAGGGCAAGACCCTGCGCGAATCGGAGGCCGAGATCGGCCGGGCCATCTCGGTGCTGCGGTGGTTCGCGGGCGAGGCGGCCCAGCCGATGGGGTCCGTGCACCCGGCGTCCGACCCGCGCACGCTGCTGTTCTCGCTGCGCGAGCCGCTCGGCGTGGTCGCCGTGATCACGCCCTGGAACTTCCCCTTCGCCATCCCGGCGTGGAAGATCTCGCCTGCCTTGGCCTTCGGCAACACCGTTGTCTGGAAGCCTTCGGAGATCACGCCGCTGTGCGCGGCGTTGCTCGTCGAGGCCTTCCACGACGCCGGCGTTCCGGCCGGCGTGCTGAACATGGTCACCGGGCTGCCGGCCGAAATCGGCGCCGCGATCACGGGTGACCCTGAGGTCGACGCCATCACCTTCACGGGCTCCCTCGCCGTCGGCCGGAAAATCCAGGCGGGCGCCGTCCCGCGCGGGGTCAAGGTGCAGCTCGAGACGGGCGGCAAGAACCCGGTGATCGTCCTCGAGGACGCCGACCTGGACCGCGCGGTCGAGCTCACCGTTCGCGGCGCCATGTGGTCGGCCGGCCAGAAGTGCACGGCGACGAGCCGCGCGCTCGTGCTGCCACAGGTGGCGGCGGCGTTCAAGGAACGGCTCGTGGCGAGGGTCGCCGCGCTGCGCGTGGGGGACCCGCTCGACGACGCGGTGGAGATCGGCCCGCTGGCGTCGGAAGCGCAGCTCGAGAAGGTCCTCAGCTACCTCGAGATCGGACGCGACGAGGCGTCGTCCGCCGTCGGTGGGACCGGCCTCGCACGCGAGGGGCACTTCGTCACTCCCACGGTCTACCTCGACGTGGCCCCGGAGTCACGGCTCGGCCAGGAGGAGATCTTCGGCCCCGTCCTCGGCGTCATCGACGTACAGGACCTCGACGAGGCCCTAGCGGTGGCGAACGGCGTCCGCTACGGGCTCTCGGCGTCGATCTTCACGCGCGACCTCGGCCGCGCGCTCGAGTTCGTCCGCGGTATCCGCGCGGGCATGGTCCACGTCAACCGCGAGACGCCAGGGGCAGAGCCGCACGCCCCGTTCGGCGGCATGAAGGACTCGAGCTCGCACAGCCGGGAGCAGGGCAAGGCCTCGGCCGAGTTCTTCACTGAGCTCAAGACCGTTGCGATCGATGCCTGACCGGTGACCGACGCGGACCTCCAGTGGCTCGACGGCGTCGCGCAGGCCGGCTTGGTCCGCGCGGGTGAGGTGACCGCCTCCGAGCTCGTCGACTCGGCGCTGCGGCGCGTCGAGGCGGCGGACCGTTCGCTCGGCTTCCTCATCGAGCGGATGGACGAACAGGCGCGCGCGTCGGCCGCGCGAGCGCCCGTCGGTGGCGCGTTGGGGGGCGTCCCGATGCTCCTCAAGGACCACCTCGCCACGTGCGCGGGCGTCCGCCACACGTCCGGCTCGTGCTATCTGCGCGACTTCACGCCCGCGACCGACAGCGAGCTGGTCGCGCGCTACAAGCGCGGCGGGCTCGTGCCGCTCGGGACGGC
>JBBQMC010000182.1:0-3854 GCA_038328565.1 Candidatus Limnocylindria bacterium | reverse complement strand
GACGGGGTGGGGCGCGTTAGTGCTCCCGGGGCGGGCGTGCGGGGCCGGCGTTTTACCTGGTTCTCACCGCCGGCGAGGTGATGGCGCTTATGGGGGATAACGGGGCCGGCAAGTCGACGATGCTGAAGATCCTCTCGGGCGTCATCGACGCCGACGAAGGCGAGCTCTTCATCGACGGTGAGCCGGTCGCGCTCGACGGTCCGCGGGCGGCCGAGGCGGCCGGCATCGCCGTCATCCACCAGGAGCTCAACCTGGCCGAGGACGTGTCCGTCGCCGAGAACGTGTTCGTCGGCCACGAGCCGCGGACCCGGTGGCGCACGATCGACTTCCGGCAGATGCGCCGGCGCACCGCCGAGCTGCTGGCGGAGCTGCACGCCGAGTCGATCGATCCCGCGGCCCGCGTGTCGTCGCTGAGCCTCGCGCGCAAGCAGCTCGTGGAGATCGCGCGCGCGCTGCAGCTCGACGCGCGCGTGCTGATCATGGACGAGCCGACCTCGTCGCTGGCGGGCGAGGAGGTCGAGGTGCTGCTCGAGCTGATGCGGCGCCTGCGCGCGGACGGGGTCGCGATCGTCTACGTGTCGCATCGGCTCGACGAGATCATGGCCGTCGCGGACCGGATCACGGTGTTGCGCGACGGCGCGCTCGTCGGCGTCCGCGAGCGCGCGGAGTGCACCGACCAGGAGCTCGTGGCCATGATGGTCGGGCGCGAGCTCGAGGCCTTCGACCCGGAGCCCAGGCCCCCGCGCGGAGAATGCCGGCTGCGGGTCACGGGGCTGCGCCGCGGCGCCTCGGCGCTCGGCTCCCCGCTGCATGACGTCTCCCTCGACGTCCACGCGGGCGAGATCGTCGGTGTGGCCGGGCTCGTGGGCGCCGGCCGCACGGAGGTGGCCCGGGCGATCCTGGGCGTCGATCCCGTGGACGGGGGCGAGATCCATGTCGAGGGCGATCCGCTGAAGCTCGGCTCGCCCGCCCACGCGCTGAGGGCGGGCATCGGCCTGGTGCCGGAGGACCGCAAGTCGCAGGGTCTCTTCCTGGACCAGTCGGTACGCGCGAACATCGCCGCCGCCTCCACGCAGGAGCTCAGCCCCGGCGGCCTCGTCCGACGCGGCCGCGAGCGCGAGCTCGCCGACGAGGGCGTGCAGCGCCTCGGCATCCGGACGGCGTCGATCGAAGGTCCGGTCTCCGGGCTGAGCGGCGGCAACCAGCAGAAGGTCGTGCTGGCGAAGTGGCTCGCGCGCGCGCCCAGCGTGCTGATCCTCGACGAGCCGACCCGCGGGGTCGACGTCGGCGCGACCGCCGAGATCTACCGCCTCGTGCACGGCCTCGCGGCCGACGGCATCGCGATCCTCGTGATCTCGTCCGAGCTGTCCGAGGTCCTGCAACTCGCCGACCGCGTGATCGTCATGCGGGAGGGCGCCGTCACCGGCGAGCTGTCGCACGACGAGGCGACCGAGGCACGAATCATGGCCCTGGCAACCGGGACGCACGAGGAGCACACCACGTGAGCACGACCAACGACATCGAGACGGGCTCGCGGCCCTCGGCCGCGACACACAAGGCCGGAGTGCTGGAGGCGCTGCGGCGGCTGGGACGGATGCAGGAGGCGGGCCTGTTCCTCGTGCTGCTGGCCATCTGCGTCGTCCTCACCATCCTCACCTCGGACTTCCTCACCCAGGGCAACCTGTTCATCCTGTCGCGCCAGATCGCCCTGGCGCTGATCATCGCGATCGGGATGACGTTCGTGATCCTGACGGGCGGCATCGACCTCTCGGTCGGGTCCGTGGTGGCGCTGTCGTCGGTCACGATCGGCTACGTCGCCATCACCCTGAACGCGCCGATCGTGCTCACGATCCTCGCCGGGCTGGCCATCGGACTGGTGATCGGCACCCTCAACGGCCTCCTGACGGTCCGGACCGGCGTGCCGTCGTTCATCATCACGCTCGGCATGCTCGGGCTCGCGCGGGGGACCGGGCTCGGGCTCACCCAGGGGTCCACCAAGAGCGGGTTCGACGACGGCTTCCTCAAGCTCGGCCAGGGCTCCGTGGCGGGGATCCCCTACCCGGTGATCGTCGTCGCGCTGCTCGCGGTCGTCGCGCACGTCGTCCTGAGCCGCACCCGCCTCGGCCGCCACATCTACTTCGTCGGCTCCAATGAGGAGGCGGCTCGGCTGTCGGGCATCGGCGTCGGCAGCGTCAAGCTTGCGGCCTTCGTCATCTGCTCACTCTGCGCCTCGCTGGAGGCCGTGATCGAGACGTCGCGCCTGAGCACCGCGCAGCCCTCCGCGGGCACCGGCTATGAGCTCGCGGCGATCGGTGCCGTGATCATCGGCGGGGCGAGCCTGTTCGGCGGCTCCGGCCGGATCCTCGGCACCGTGCTCGGGGCGATCCTGCTCGGCGTCCTGACCAACGGCCTCGTCCTGGTCGGCGTCTCGGCGTTCTGGCAGCAGGCCGTCATCGGCGTCGTGATCATCGTCGCCGTGACGCTCAACACGCTGCGCCAGCGCACAACCACATGACAAAGGAAAACGGAGAACCCATGAAGATCTGCGTCACTGGAGCCTCGGGCAAGGTCGGCCGCGCGGCGGTCGAGCACCTGCGGGAGAACGGCCACGAGATCACCCCCGTCGATCTGCACACCGTCCGCGAGTTCAGCGGCCCGGCCGTCGTCGGCGCCGACCTCACGGACCCGACCCAGGCGTCGGAGGTGCTGGCGGGGATGGACGCCGTCGTCCACATCGCCAACCACCCGGCACCGGACCTCGTGCCGCCGACGAAGACCTTCCACGACAACGTCGCGATGAACTTCAACGTGCTGCACGCCGCAGTCCGGCACGGGCTCAAGCGCGTCGTGTGGGCCTCGAGCGAGACGACGCTCGGACTGCCGTTCAGCGACGTCCCGCCCGAGTACCTGCCGATCGACGAGGACCACTACCCCCGCTCGACCACGACCTACGCGCTGTCGAAGGTCGTCACCGAGGCCATGGCCGGCGAGCTCGCGCGCTGGTCCGGGATCCCGATGGTCGCCCTGCGGTTGTCGAACGTGTACGAGGTCCGCGAGTACGACCAACTGCCGGGCCTCTGGGACGACGTGCGCGCGCGCGACTTCAACGTCTGGGGCTACATCGACGTGCGCGACGCCGCGCTGAGCTGCCGGCTCGCGCTCGAGGCCAACGTGGAGGGCACGGAGAGCGTCATCATCGCGGCCGCCGACACCATGATGAACCGCCCGACCGCGGAGCTGCTGGCCGAGCGCTTCCCCGACGTGCCGGTCCGCAAGGACCTCGGCGAGTTCGAGACGCTGCTGAGCATCGACCGCGCGCGCGAGCTGATCGGCTTCGTTCCCGAGCACAGCTGGCGCGACGAGATCGGGTCCTGACCCCGGACGGGGGCTTTCGGAAATGGGCTTCACGGGGTTCGGCTGCACCGCCGCGTTGAGCCTCGTCCTCTAGAAATCCAAGGAGCAACCATGTCCAGCCCTCTACCACGGGACCTGCCATCCGCGGCTGACGTGTTCGCGTCCGCGCCCGAAGCGCACGCCGTCGCCGACGCGCGATCGCGCATCCGCGCGGCCAACGAGGCGGCGGGTCGCCGCATCGCCGTCCTCGACGATGACCCCACCGGGTCGCAGACCGTGCACGACGTCGCGGTGGTCCTCGTACTCGATCCCGACGTGTACGCCGCGGGCCTGGCCGAGCCCGGGTCCACGTGCTTCGTGCTGACCAACAGCCGCAGCCTGTCGGAGGACGATGCCGTCGCGCTCAACCGCGACGCGGGCCGCTCGCTGTTTGAGCTCGGTGTCCGGCTCGACGCCCCGGTGGAGGTCGTCAGCCGCAGCGACTCGACGCTGCGCGGCCA
>JBBQMC010000181.1:0-3885 GCA_038328565.1 Candidatus Limnocylindria bacterium | reverse complement strand
GCATGAGGCCGCTCCCGTGCGGGCGTGGGTCCGACATGGCCGGCGGCCAGATCGGACCAGAGCCGGTCCGCCGGAGCCCCGGCCGCGACGCGCGGGCTCGAGGCGAGGCCGCCGACGGGCCAGTAGCCGACGCGCTCGTCGATGAATCGACAGCGGCGGAGCTGCGCTCGATGTGCGAACCGAGCGACCTGGTGGGCATCATCGACGTCTTCAGCCGCGAGGCAGCGTCGCTGCTGGCGGAGATCGCCGGGGCCGTGGACCGGCGGGATGCCGGCGGGGTGCGCGAGGTGGCCCACAAGTTCAAGGGGGGCGCAGCGAGCCTCGGCGCTCGCCGCCTGTCGACCCTGGCCGAGCGCCTGCAGCGACTCGACGGCGCGGAGGACGTGGACTTCGTCGTCGCCGGCCGGCTCGTCGGTGAGCTCGAGGCCGCCTTGCCGCTCACCCACCGCGCGCTGGTGAGCATGACGTGCGGCCCGGGAGGCCACACGGGGGCCACCGAGGGTTGAGCCGCAGATGATGCTCGCAGCAGGCGCGGCAGGCGCATGACCGCCTGGCTCAACAACATCTCGCGCGGGTGGCTGCGGGTGCTGTTCCTCATGCTGACGTTGGGCCCGCTGGCTCTGCTCGCGTACTTGTCGCTGCGCGTCGCCACCGACGTGGTCCGCGACCGTGAGAAGGCGGCCCTGGAGGCGCAGGCAAGCCTCAGCGCGTCGTACATCCGGCGCGAGGTGGAGGGGCTGGCGGAGATCGCGCAGTCCTACGCCCGCCGTCCCTTGCTGGTCGACAGTCTGACCGGGCGTAGACAGCCGGGGGATCCGGCGAACATCCGGCTGCACCTCAATCAGCTGCTCCGTGTCCGCCGGGGCATCGGGACGACCTTCCTGACCCGGACCGATGGACGGCTGATCGACGTCGTTCCGCCGACGATCTCCGGCGTCGGCGCCGACTTCCGCTTTCGCGACTGGTACCGCGGTGTGACGGCCACCCATCGACCGTACGTGTCGGAGGCCTACGTCACGCAGGCGCGCGGCCACCCGACGGTCGTGGCCGTGGCCGCACCGGTGCGCTCGCTGACGGGCTCGGGCCGGGTGGGCCGCTCCGTCGGCATCCTCGTGATCGCGTACCGCACCGACCAGATCCAGTCCTTCGCCGACCGCTTCGCAAGGGATTCCAGCGCTCGGCTGACGGTGACCGACCAGCGCGGCGTGACGCTCGCCGCACCCGACAAGGCGCGCGGGCTGCCTTCGCGGCGCCGAGACCGCGGCGTCGCGGCGGCGCTCGACGGGCGCAGCGGGGTGACCGAGGTGACGCGCGATGGAGAGGGTCTGCTCGCGGCCCATACGCCGGTGCGCGGAATCGGCTGGACGGTCACGGCCGAGATTCCGACCGAGAAGGCCTTCGCGGGTGTCAAGAAGCTGCGCTCCACCGTGGTGCCGCTGGCGACCATCCTGGCGCTGGTTCTTCTCGGCGCCGTGTGGCTGCTGGACGTCGCGCTGCGCCAGCGCCAGCGGGCGCGCGACGAGGCCCTGCAGGCGTCGCAGACCAAGTCGGACTTCCTGGCGAACATGAGCCATGAGATCCGCACTCCGCTCAACGGGGTCATCGGCATGACGGAGCTGCTGCTGGACACGGACCTCCGCGGGGAGCAGCTCGAGTATGCCGAGACGGTGCGGAGCTCCAGCGAGGCCCTGTTGAGCATCCTCAACGACATCCTCGACTTCTCCAAGATCGAGGCCGGCAAGGTGCAGCTCGAGGAATTCGACTTCGACCTCGCCGACACCGTCGCGGACGTCTGCGACCTGCTGGCCAGCCGCGCTCACGACAAGGGCCTGGAGCTGGCGCTCAGCATCGATCGCGACGTGCCGCCCGTCGTCCGCGGCGACTCCGGTCGCCTGCGCCAGATCCTCACCAACCTGCTGTTCAACGCGATCAAGTTCACGGAGGAGGGCGAGGTCGTCGTCCGCGTCACGCGCGCGCCGACGAGCGAGCTCGGCTCGCTGATCCGCTTCGAGATCACCGACACGGGGATCGGCATCGAGCCGGCCGAGCTGCCCCGCCTGTTCGAGTCCTTCTCGCAGGCCGACTCCTCCACCACCCGGCGGTACGGGGGGACGGGACTGGGGCTCGCGATCTCCCGAGAGCTCAGCCGCCTGATGGGCGGCCAGGTCGGCGCCCGCAGCACGCCGGGTCAGGGCAGCACCTTCTGGTTCACCGCCCTGCTCGGCCACCCGGCCGTCGAGACGGCGGCAATCCGGCACGCGCCGGCCGAGCTGCGCGGCCTGCCCGTGCTCGTCGTGGACGACAACGCGACAAACCGTCAGATCCTCGGGCGGCAGCTCGCGGGCTGGGAGATGCCCGTCACGGCGGTGAGCGACGGCCAACAGGCCCTCGACCTGCTGGAGCGCGAGGGTGGCGGCGCGCCGTACGGCATCGTCCTGCTCGACGCCAACATGCCAGACATGGGCGGCATCGAGCTCGCACGAGCGATCAAGGCGCGCCCCGCCTTGCGGCGGCTTCCGCTCGTGCTGCTCACCTCGGGTGACGAAGCGATCGCCTTCGCCGAGGACGGGATCACGGCGGCGCTGCGCAAGCCCGTGCGGCCGTCGAAGCTCTACAACACCATCGCGGAGGCCGTGCACAGCCGGCCGAACCCCGCCGCCGCCGAACGACGCGCCGAGCATGACGACGGACTCACCAAGTCGAGCTCGTCGCCTCCGGGTCCGCGCATCCTGCTCGTCGAGGACAACGTGGTCAACCAGATGGTGGCCCGCCGGATGCTCGAGAAGCACGGGTTCTGCGCCGACGTCGCCGCCAATGGACGTGAGGCGGTCGAAGCGCTCGCGCGACGGCACTATCCCGCCGTCCTGATGGACTGTCAGATGCCCGAGCTGGATGGCTTCGCGGCCACGACCGAGATCCGCCGACGCGAGGGCACGGACGCCCATACCCCCATCATCGCCATGACCGCCAACGCCATGCGCGGCGATCGCGAGAAATGCTTGGCCGCCGGCATGGACGACTACATGAGCAAGCCATTGCGCGCCGAGACGCTGACCGACGTCCTGACGCGCTGGGTCGCCACCGACGCGGCCGAGGCTCACGGCTGTCCCGCCTCCGCGGACGCTCCCCAACGACAACAACCGAAGGACGGTCATGACCGACCATGACGCAATACCCCCGCACGACTCCGGTCGCCGGCCGAAGCCCCGGCTGCTGATCGCCGACGACAGCGTCGTCGTCCAGTCGGTGCTCGCGTCTCAACTCTCGGGTGAGTTCGACATCGTGGCGGGCGCCCGGGATGCCGAAGAGGCCGTGGCGCTCGCCGAGCAGCACCAGCCCGACGCGGCGATCATCGATGTCGACATGCCCGCCGGCGGCGGGGTGCGAGCCGCGCTGCGGATGCAGACCTGCGCACCGAGGACCGCGATCGTCGCCCTGTCGGCCGACGAATCCGACGCCGTGGTCCGGGAGATGATCGAGGCCGGAGCGATGGCCTACGTCCGCAAAGGGACACCGGGCGGCGAGCTGGCGCGGACCCTCCGCCGCTCGATCCAGGCGCACGCGCGGTTTCACGCGACGTCCAACTGACGCCCCTCCTCAGAGGGCTCGCCGTCCGGACGGTCAGAGATTCACGTCAGGCATCGATCTCCCCTCCGTCGAGCTGCGCGACGAGCGGCCCGGGAAGACTAGGCCGTTCGCAGTGCCTCGATCGTCGTCGTGGACACGATCCCTTCCACCCGGCGCGCCAGCTCGGCATCCAGGGTGACGAACGCGTCCGCCTGCAGCTGAGTGAGGGCAACGTACTCGGCGTCGTAGGTCGAGGCCCACCCCAACTGCTCGGCGAGGTCCCAGGCCCGACGCCGGAGCACCGCGTCGCCGAGGAGG
>JBBQMC010000180.1:0-3893 GCA_038328565.1 Candidatus Limnocylindria bacterium | reverse complement strand
TCACCGCCCAGCAGCCCGAGGTGAACGCGGTGCGCACGACGGTCCAGGCCCTCGCCGCGGTCCTCGGTGGCGCCCAGTCGCTCCACACAAACGCGCTCGACGAGGCACTCGGGCTCCCGACCCCCACGACCGCCCGGCTCGCGCTGCGCACGCAGCAGGTCCTCGCCCACGAGTCGGGGGTGACGGCCACTGCCGATCCCCTCGGCGGCTCTTACTACCTGGAATGGTTGACCGATCAACTTGATGCCGGCGTGACCGCGGAGCTCGCGACGATCGAGGGGCGTGGCGGCACCCTGGCCGCGCTTGCCGAGGGCTACCAGCAGGACGCGATCGGCGACGCGGCCTACGCGGCGCAGCGGGCGCTGGAGGCGGGCGACCGGATCGTGGTCGGCGTGAACGCCTTCACCGAAGGCGGTGACGTGCAGCGGCCGACGGCGCAGGCGATCGACCCGGAGGCCGAGGCGCGCCAGGTCGCACGCACCCGCGGCGTGCGCGCCGGGCGCGATGACGGGGCCGCGGATGCGGCGATCGCCGCCCTGGGGGCCGCGGCCGCCGGAACCGAGAACCTGATGCCGCGGATCCGGACCGCGGTCGAGGCCGATGTCACGCTCGGCGAGATCAGCGGCGCCCTCCGCGCCGTCTGGGGCGAGCACCGGCCGTGAGCGAGCGCGATCTGCCGATCGGCGCCATCGATCATGTCGCGATCGTGGTGCAACGCATCGACGAGGCGCTGCCGCGCTATGCAGACCTGTTCGGGCTGCGCCCCGACGAGCCGATCATCGACCTTCCCGTCCAGCGCGCACGGGTCCTCTTCCTCCCGACCGGCCCCCCGCCTGCGGCGCGGCTCGAGCTCGTCGAGCCGACCGACGAAACGAGTGGCGTGGCGCGCTTCCTGGCGGCGCGCGGCGAGGGTCTCCATCACGTCTGCTTCCGCTCTTCCGACATACCCGCCGACCTTGCCGCCCTCGCGGCCGCGGAGGCGGAACTCATCGATCGCGAGCCGCGCCCCGGAGCGCACGGCCGCGTTGCCTTCATCCATCCCCGGACGCTAAGCGGCGTGCTCTGGGAGCTCGCCGACGGCGCCGGCCGACCCGACCGGAGCTAGCCGATGACCGACCTCGAACAGCCGATCCCCGAGCGTCCGCTTCTCGCCGCTGGGCGGATCTGGCTGCGCCCCCTCGAGCAGCGCGACCTCGCCGGCCTGATGGCGATCGTCAACGACCGCGAGGTCGGCTGGCTCGCCGGCTTCCGCGCACCGTGGGGCCCAGACGAGGCACGTGCCTGGCTGGCCGATCGGAGCGGGAAGGGCGGGTCCGACAAGGGCGTCTTCTTCGCGGTCTGCGAGCGTGGATCCGACGCGATGATCGGGACCATATGGCTCAACCACCTCTCGCTCCACGAGCAGAGCGGCGAGCTGGCGATCGCCATGGACGCGGCCCACGTCGGCGACGGATGGGGCACGGAGGCGCAGCGCGCGCTCCTCGCCTTCGCCTTCGGAAGCGTCGGCCTCATCCGGGTCTTCCTCACCGTGGACCTGGAGAACCCGCGCGCGATCCGGTCATACGAGAAGGTCGGCTTCAAGCACGAAGGCCGGCTCCGCTCGACGATCCTCCGCGACGGGCAGTGGAATGACTCGCTCATCATGTCGATCCTCCGCGACGAGTGGCTCGCCACTCGTGCCTGACGAACGGCGCCTCGTCACCGTCCTCTTCGCCGACGTCGTCGGGTCGACCGCGCTCGGCGAGTCGCTCGACCCGGAGGACCTGCGCCGCCTCCTATCCCGCTTTTACGACCTCGCGCGGCAGGTCATCGAGAGCCATGCCGGGACCCTGGAGAAGTTCATCGGCGACGCCGCGATGGCGATCTTCGGCCTGCCGATGGCGCATGACGACGACGCGCGTCGGGCGATCGACGCCGCGCTCGAGCTCCGCGACGCGGTGCGCGAGGACGCGATGCTCGGTGATCGCCTGCCGATCCGGATCGGCATCAACACCGGCGAAGTCGTGGCGAGCCGGAACGAGGCCCGGGCCGACTTCATCGTCACCGGCGACGCCGTCAACGTCGCGGCTCGGCTCCAGCAGGCGGCGGAGCCATGGCAGGTGCTCGTCAGCGCGCGCACCGCGAGCGCCGCCGGCGATGGCCACGCCTTCGGGCCGGTCGAGCATCTCGACCTCAGGGGAAAGGCCGCAACGATGTTGGCGCGGCCCGTGCTAGGTCGCACGGAGAGCCGGCGCGCGCGCACCCCGATCGTCGGTCGCGACGCCGACATCGCGCAGCTCGAGCTCGTGGCGCGTCGCGCGTTCACCGAGCGGCGACCCTACCTCGTCAGCCTCGTCGCGCCGGCCGGCACGGGCAAGAGCCGCCTGGTCGAGGAGTTCGTGGTGCGCGTCCGGGATCTTGCGCCTGACGTCCGGATCGCGGTAGCCCAGTGCCTGCCGTACGGTCAGCGGCTCACCTACTGGCCGATGCGCGCCCTGCTGCTCGGCCTGCTCGACCTCCCGGACGATGCCGCACCGGACGAGGTCCGGCGGCGGGCGACCGCCTGGCTCGCGGACGCGGGTGCCGAGGACCCGGCCGGGACTGCCGACCTGCTCGCGGCGACGATCGGTGCCTCGGAGACCGATGTCGTCGACCGCGCCGCGCTGTTCACGGCCTGGCGCACCGCCGTAGAGGCGGCCGCCAGCGGCGGTCCGCTCGTCCTGCTGATTGAGGACCTTCACTGGTCGAGCGACAGCCTGCTCGACCTCATCGAGTTCATCCTCCAGCCACGTGGCGACGCCCCGATCCTCATGCTCGTGCTCACCCGTCCGGAGCTGCTCGAGCGAAGGACGAGCTGGGGTGCCGGTCGCCGGAATCACGTCGCGATGGCGCTCGAGCCACTCGACTCGGGCTCGATCGAGCAGCTCGTCCAGCACATCCTCGATGGGCCGTCGCCGGAGCTCATCCCGATCGTCGTCCAGCGCTCGGAGGGCAACCCGTTCTACGCCGGCGAGATCGTCCGCTCGCTGATCGAGCGCGGCGTCGACCTCCGCGATCCAGAGGCCGTGGCCGCCGCGGCGAAGGGGTTGCCCGATACCGTGCAGGCCACCGTCCTCGCGCGGCTCGATGCCCTCGACCCGCCGGCGCGCCGCATCCTCCAACTCGGATCGGTCTTCGGCCGCGGATTCGCGCCGCCTGCGGTGGCGGCCCTGGAGTCGGAGCTCGGGGACGGGCTCGACGACGCCATCGAGCGACTCGTCGATCGGGACATGCTCCGGCCCGGCGTGCGCGGCGAGCTCACCTTCCGCCACATCCTCATCCGCGACGTCGCCTACGGCACGCTGCCCCGGGTCGAGCGCGCGCGGCATCACGCGGCGGCCGGACGGTGGCTCGAGGCCTCCGCCAGCGGCCGCGAGGACGAGCTCGCCGAGCTCGTGGCCTTCCACTATCGCGAGGCGGCAACGCTGAGCGCGGCCACGGGGGACGCGAACGCCGACGTCGCCGCGCGCGCGGTGACCTGGCTCCGTCGCGCCGCCGAGGTCGCTGCCGGGGCGCGTGGCATGGCCGAGGCAGCGGCGCACCTCCGCGCCGCGATCGAGCTGGCGCCGCCGGCCGAGCAGCCGGAGATGTACCAGCGGCTCGGCTTCGTCCATTACGCGGGCGACCCGTCGGCAGCGGCGTTCGAGGCCGCGTGGACGCTCGGCGCGGCGCAGGGCCGCGAGGTGGACTTCCTCGTCGACAACCTCGCCCAGCAGCTCATGGTCACGTGCCGCTGGTTCGCGTCGGTCGCGCGGCAGCCGAGCCTCGCCGAGATCGAAGCGCTCATCGCACGAGGCTTCGAATGGCTGCCCGACGCCAGCGACGGACCTCGCGCGCGCTTCCTCGTCGCCACCAGCTTCATGCCGTTCTGGCTC
>JBBQMC010000179.1:0-3902 GCA_038328565.1 Candidatus Limnocylindria bacterium | reverse complement strand
ATCCACCGCGCAGCCAGCCCGTAGGGGCCTGCCGACGGTCACGTGTTGCCCGCCGCGCGCGGCGAGCGCAAATTGCGCTGGTCCATGCGACCGCACTCTCGACTGCCCCGAGGCGAGCATCCTGATGACCGATTCGAGCGATAGGCCGTTACCGGCTCGCCTCGCCGAGGCGCTGGGTGACGCTTATACGATCGAGGGCGAGATCGGCCGGGGCGGCATGGGCGTGGTCTACCGTGCCCGCGACGAGCGGCTGCAGCGCCGCGTGGCCATCAAGGTGCTGCCCCCCGAGCTGGCGTTTCAGCAGGATATCCGCCAGCGCTTCACGCGCGAAGCCCAGACGGCGGCCAAGCTTTCCCATCCGAACATCGTCCCGATTCACACCGTCGGCGAAGGCCAGGGCCTGGTCTACTTCGTGATGGGATATGTGGATGGCGAGAGTGTCGGCGGGCGGATCAAGCGGCGGGGACGTCTGCCGGTGGAGGAAGCGCGCCGGATCATGAAGGAAACGGCCGACGCGCTGAGCGCCGCCCACAATCTTTCGATCATCCATCGGGACATCAAGCCGGACAACATCCTGCTCGAAGGGACTCGGGGCCGTGTGATGGTGACCGACTTCGGCATCGCGAAGGCGCTCTCGGCCAGCTCGGGCGCCACTCTCACCGGCGTCGGCGTGGCGATCGGGACCCCGTCGTTCATGAGCCCGGAGCAGGCCGCCGGCGAGCGGGAGATCGATGGGCGCTCCGATCTCTACAGTCTCGGCATCGTGGCCTACCAGATGCTCTCGGGCGAGCTGCCGTTCCTCGCGCCGACCGTCGCGGGCATCCTGATGAAGCAGATCACGGAGCCCGCGCCCGACCTGCGCGCCAAGCGGCCGGACATCCCGGAGGATCTCGCGCTGGCGGTCGCGCGCTGCCTGGAGAAGGATCCGGAGAATCGCTGGCCCACAGCCGACGCGCTCCGCCGGTCGCTCGAAAGCCGCGTCGTCACCGGCTACCAGCCGACGGGGCTCGGATGGAAGGCGGGACGGGGGCTGGCCGGCGCGGCGCAGGGGCGTGCCGCCACCGGTGCCCAGCGATCGCTCCGCGACCGCCCGCGCCCAGCCGGAATGGGCGAGCCGCGGAGCCCGCGCGGGCTGCCCGCGCCGCGGGCCGCGATGGACCGGCTGGACCGCCTGGACCGCGCCCGTCACTGGGAGCCGTCGCGCCGGAGCGGGAAGGACACGCCGCTGCCCGACACGGGCGAGCCGAGGATCGTGCAGCAGGTGCGCGCGCAGTTTGCCAAGTGGGCCGCGGTGAGCGGCGGCCTGATGATGCTGAACGTGGCGACGGGAATCGATCACCCCTGGTTCCTGTTCCCGGCCGGCGGCATGGCCATCGGAATGTTGAGCAGCTACTCGAAGCTCTGGCAGGCGGGATACAGCTGGCGTGACGTCCTGAGCCGGCCGCCGGCGCACGACGCGATCGAGACCAAGCTGGGAAAGGACGGCAAGCTGCCGCGCATGCTGCCGGCTCCCAAGCCCGACGAGTTCGGCGCGCAGTACGCCAACGTCCTCCAGATCCACGGCGACCGACAGGCGATTCTCCGCGCGCTGGACCGGATGGATCCGACCGAGCGGAAGCAGCTGCCGGCGGAGATTCAGGAAACCGCGGACGGGCTGTACAACAAGGCGGTCGACCTGGCCCGGACGCTGCACTCGCTCGACAGCGAGACCAACGTCGAGGGGGTCGCTCGGCTGGACGAGCGGATCGCGGCGCTGAACAAGGAGCCGGATGGTGCGGAGCGGGCGCGGCGACTGGACCTGCTGGAGCGCCAGCGCAGCACTTACGCCGAGTTGTTGACGCGGCGGACGCAGGTGGCGACGCGGCTGGACGAGTGCGTGCTGGCGATGCAGAACATGCGGCTGGACCTGATGCGCCTGCGCTCGGCCGGCATCGCCAACGTCCTCGGCGATCTCACCATGGCGACACAGCAGGCCAAGGCGCTCTCGCGCGACGTCGACAACGCGATCAGCGCGGCGGCGGAGATCCGCGAGGCGCTGCGCTAGCTGCTCGGCGGTCTAGAAAGCGACGATCTCCTCCATCGCCCGCAGGATGCTTTCCGCCTGCGGCAGGATCACGTCCTCCAGCTCGGGCGCGTAGGCCACGAAGGTGTCGGTCGCGGCGATGCGCCTGACCGGGGCGTCGAGAAACGCGAACGTCTCGTCCGCGACCCGTGCCGCAATCTCCGCTCCGTATCCCCAGCTCAGCGAATCCTCGTAGGCCACGATCACCCGGCTGGTCTTCCGCACCGAGGCGTAGATCATCTCGTAGTCCACCGGGCTCAGGGAGCGCAGGTCGATTACCTCGACGCTCACGCCGTGCCGCTCCTCCATTGCCTTGGCCGCGATCAGCGTCCGCTGCACCACCGCGCCGTACGTCACCACGGTGAGGTCGGTCCCCTCACGCACCACCTTGGCCTTGCCCAGCGGGATCATGAAGTTGGGGCCGGGGTTGGGCGCCTTGTTGTAGGTCTGGCGATACAGATGCTTGTGCTCGAGAAAGAGCACCGGATCGTCGCAGCGGATGGCGCTCCGCAGCAGGCCGTTGGCGTCGAGCGCGGTGGACGGGCAGACGACGCGGAGTCCCGGCACGCCGGTGAAGATCGCGGCGCCGGTCTGCGAGTGGTAGACCGAGCCGCCCTTGAGATAGCCGCCGTAGGTAACGCGAATGACGACCGGCGAGCTGAACGCGTTGTTGGAGCGCCACCGCATGAGCGCGAGCTCGTTGCGGATCTGCATGTAGGCGGGCCAGATGTAGTCGAAGAACTGGATCTCGACCACCGGCTTGAGGCCGCGGGTCGCGAGCCCGATCGCGCGGCCGACGATGTTGGCTTCCGCCAGCGGCGAGTTGTATACGCGGTTGGAGCCGAACGCCTTCTGCAGCCCCCATGTCACCTTGAAGACGCCGCCCTTTCCCTTCACCGTGCCGAGGTTCTCCTCCCGGCTGCAGTCGGCCACGTCCTCGCCGAACATCACGATCCGCGGATCGCGGGCCATCTCCTCCTTGAGGCAGGAGTTGAGCAGGTCCACCATCGTGGTCGGCTCGCCGGTGAAGCGGGGATCGTCCTCGGTGTCGAACTGCTCGCTCGTGGGGTCGACGTCGGGCGAATAGACGAAGTTGTAGATCGTGCTCGTGGCCGGCTGTGGCGCCGCGAGGGCGACGTCGGTCGCCACGGTCACCTCGTCCTCGACCCCCGCCTTGATCGCCTCGATCTCGGCGGTGGTCGCGATGCCCTGCTCCAGGAGATAGGCGGGGAACCGCATCAGCGGGTCGCGCGCCGCATCGGCCTCGCGCTCGGCGGCGGCCCGGTAGAAGACCTCGTCATCCGAGAGCGAGTGGCTGTAGGGACGGATCACCTTGGCGTGGACCAGGGCGGGGCCCTTCCGCTGGCGGCAGTAGTCCACCGCGCGGGCGAGCGTGTCGTACGACTCGAGCACGTCGCAGCCGTCGCACTCCTGAATGTAGAGCCCGGGAAATCCGATGAGCAGCTTGGAGATCGAGCCGCCCGGAGTATTCACCTCGACGGGAACGGAGATGGCGTAGCCGTTGTCCTCCACGACGAAGACCACCGGCAGCTTGAGATTGGTGGCGCTGCTGATCGCCTCCCAGAACTCGCCTTCGCTGGTGGTGCCGTCGCCGGTGGAGCAGAAGACGTCCTCGTCACCCTTGATGAGCGCGTCCTTGTCGGCGATCGCGTCGTTGCGCGAGACGCGGAGCCACGCCTCGGCGCAGCCCACCGCCTGGAGGAACTGGGTGCCGGTGGGGCTCGACGCGCTGACGATGTTGAGGTCCTTGTGCCCCCAGTGGGAGGGCATCTGGCGCCCGCCGGAGTTCGGGTCATCGGCGGCGGCGACGGCGCTGAGG
>JBBQMC010000178.1:0-3932 GCA_038328565.1 Candidatus Limnocylindria bacterium | reverse complement strand
ATGGGGGCCGGGGGGGTTCAAGCCCACCCCCCGGGCCCACCTTCGGCCTCCGGAGTGGGACCGTGCGGGTGAAGCCTACCAGCACGTTCGGCGTTGGGTCAACCTGACGAAGGTTTGACGTTGGCAAGCTGGAGCGGCGGCGATCCGAGGTCCGCGTACGAGCCGTCGCGGCCGGCCAGCGAGGCCCACCAGATCGCGCGGCCGGGACCGTCGAACGACGGAGGGGCAATCCGCAGCGTCACCGATTCGCCCGGTCCGAGGGCGGCTACCTCGGCCTCGAGTGGCGCGGTCGCGGCCGGCGCGGCGGGCAGGTACGGAAGCTCGCTCGCCTGCCATCCCGCGACGAGCCGGAGGCCGGCCGGCCATGGCGCAGTGCCGCGGTTCGTGAGGGTCAGCGAGACGTCGCCGCCCGGCAGCAGCGGAGCAGAGGCAAGCGGCCCGATGGACTGCGCGAGCGGCTCGGGGGCGCCGACGACGTCGTAGCGCACCGCCTGGGGACGGGACGAGAGATAGGCGGCGAGCCCGTCGTACACGCCGTGCGCAGCGGCCGCCTGCCCTGCCACGCTCGACAGGAGGTCCTGCTCGGCGTGCAACGAGATCGAGCCGACCTCGCTCAGCGTGCCCGGCATCTGGAGCGCGCGATGCGGCTTGCACCACGTGTCGCCGGGCACCTCGCAGGTGTCGCCGTCGCGCCAGGCGCGGCTGATGGCGTAGTAGGCGACCGCCTCGGTGCCGCGGTCCTGCCGCTGGTAGGTGGCGAGCGGATCCAGTGCCGCCACGACATCGGTCTGGACGTCGCCGGCGAGCACGCCGCTGCCGTCGACGCCCCACGGCGACTCATCGTCGAAGTAGGACTCGGTGGCCGCGATCTCGTAGCTCACCCCGTTCTGGGTGAGCGAGTTGATGTGAATGCTCACGAAGGCGTCCGCGCGGGCGAGGTTGGCGCGGTCGATCCGGGCCTGGAGCTCGTCGCGCGTCCGTACCCGGCCGGTCGACTCGAAGCCCGCTTGCCCGTCCCCGTCCACGTCGCGCCACGCGGGACCGTTGCACCCCAGCTGCGGATAGTCGTCGCCGGCGAGGGCCGAGTCGTCGCTGCGCATCATGACCACCGTGATGCCCTGCGCCTTGAGAAGATCCCGGACGTTTCGCGCGATGCCGAGCGTCATCGTCTTTTCGCTGAACTCGACCCCGCGCTTCGACGGGTCAGGAACGCCCCAGTCGAGACAACCGCCGTGCCCGGGGTCGATGGCCACCACGACGGCCGCCGGGTTCGGCGCATAGACGGCGCTGTCCGACCCGGGAGCCGGCACCACCGCGCCGTCGGTCGGTGACGCCGATGCGGTCGGGGCCGGAATGCTGGGCAACGGCGATCCGACGACGCTCGGCGTGGGCGACGGGGCGCCGCAACCGACCAGGCTGATCAGCACCGCCACCGCGACCGTCGCGGCACGGCCCGGCCGCCGACGGACGGACGGGTGGCGGCCAGTCATGCGTGCGCGGGCTCCGGGGTGCGTCAGGTCCGCTCGGACGCCTCGACGCTCTTGCTGAGCGAGACGAGGAACTCGGCGTTGTTCGTCGTCTTGCCGAGCCGCTGCATGAGCAGCTCGATCCCCTCGTTCGGGCCGACGGCGGAGAGCATGCGACGCATCGTCCACACCATCCGCAGGCTGTTCTCGTCGAGCAGCAGCTCCTCGCGGCGGGTGCCGGAGCGGAGGACGTCGACGGCCGGGAAGATGCGCTTCTCGGAGAGCTTGCGATCGAGCGCGAGCTCCATGTTGCCGGTGCCCTTGAACTCCTCGTAGATGACGTCGTCCATGCGGCTGCCGGTGTCGACGAGGCAGGTGGCGATGATCGTGAGGCTGCCGCCGTGCTCGATGTTGCGAGCCGCGCCGAAGAAGCGCTTCGGCGGATAGAGCGCGACCGGATCGACGCCACCCGACAGGGTCTTGCCGCTCGCCGGCAGGGCGAGGTTGTAGGCCCGCGCAAGGCGGGTGATCGAGTCAAGCAGGATCACGACGTCGCGACCGGTCTCGACCTGGCGCTTCGCGATCTCGAGCGTCATCTCAGCGACGCGGGTGTGGTTCTCGGTCGGCTCGTCGAACGTCGAGGCGTAGATCTCGCCCTTGACGCTGCGTTGCATGTCCGTCACCTCCTCGGGCCGCTCGCCGATGAGGGCGACCATGAGGAGCGCTTCGGGATAGTTGTCGGTGATGCCGGCGGCGATGTGCTTGAGCACTGTCGTCTTGCCCGCCTTGGCCGGCGAGAGGATCAGCCCGCGCTGCCCCTTGCCGATCGGGCTGATCAGGTTGATGAGCCGCTGGGTCAGGTTCTTCTGGTCGGTCTCGATGTCGAACAGCTCGTCCGGGAAGACGGGCACGAGCTGGTCGAAGTACGGACGGCGGCGCGCGACCTCCGGCTCGACGTCATTGACGGTGTCGACGCGCAGCAGGCCCCAGTACTTCTCCTGGTCCTTCGGGGGGCGCGTCTGGCCGGTCACCCGATCGCCGGTCCGGAGCGCGAAACGGCGCACCTGACTCGAGCTGACGTAGATGTCGTCGTTGGATGGCATCACACCGCGGACGCGGAGGAAGCCGAAGCCCTCCTCGACGATCTCGAGGATCCCGTCCGCGATGCCCGGCTCGGTGATCCGCTCCGGCTCGCGGCGGGTGGGCGTCAGCGTGACGACATCGAGCAGCTTCAGCACGAGGTCCGAGTGATCGAGATCGTCCGCGCCCTCGATCCCATGCTCGCCGGCGATCTCGCGCAGCTCGTCGAGCGGCTTGGCCTGGAGGTCGGCGAGGTTCATGCCCTCGTCGACGTCACCCGGGAATGGGCCGGCGTAGATCGACGAGTAGCCGCCTGACGCGAAATCGTTCCGCCGGCGTGCGTAGGCCGGACGTGGCGCCTGGCGGCGTGCGCCGCCTCCCTCCGAGCGGCGGCGGGATCGGTTGCGGCGCTGTGGGCGGGCTTCGTCGTTCATGGACGCCTCGGGTGATTCATGGAAGAAAGCGGAGACCTCGGATCAGATGGGGAGGGCGAGGCTGGGGTCACGCCTGGCGCGATATGCGCCGGGACCGGCGGGTGCCACGGGACGTGACGTCGTGGTGCATGGGGCGTGGTGCGAAAGCGCCTCGCTGCGAAAACGGGGGACTGGCCGTCGTCCAAGCGGGTCAGACTTTCCGGGTACCGGCCCGGGTGGTGATGTTCGGTCCGCCGTAGCCGCTGAGCTCTCCGATGAGACGTTCGCGGATCTGGAGGAGGACCGGGCGCCAGTCGAAGGCATCATACCCGACGCGCGCAAGGACGTCTTCGCCCGATGGACGCTGTCCCTCGCGCCACAGCCCGACGAGCTCCTCGCCGGCGGCCGTCGACTGCCACCAGCTGGCACCGTGGACGGTGCGCAGATGCGCGACGACGCTGGCCTCGAGCATCCACGCGCGCAGGTAGCGGGCGGTATAGAGGTTGTCGTCGACATCGGACAGCCAGCGGGCCTCCGCGGTCTGGACGCCCGTCAGCAGGCCGAGCAGGCCCGTGTAGTAGGCGCGGCCGATGGCCGGGTCCGGATCCCGATGCAGCCGCAGCTCGTAGAGGAGCTTCGCCGTGTAGCGGCGCAGCATGAAGAGCTTGCCGAAGGCGGCGAAGTCGCCGTAGCCGGCGATCTCCTCGGGCGGCATGTGGAGGTGCTCGGCGAGCCAGGCAGGCTCGGTGGCGAGGGACCCGAGCGCGAAGGCGTAGCCCTCGGTGACGCTCGTGTCGCCGACGTGGCGATCCGCGGCGGGCAGGTCGGCGGCGGCGTGGGCGAAGTGCTCGACGTGGCCGAGCTCGTGGAGCATGGCCGTGTAGTCGTGATGGCCGCCGCGGGGCTGGACCACGAGCCGCACGTCCTGCGGCACGCGGATCGGGATGCAGAACGCGCGCGGCGACTTGTTCGG
>JBBQMC010000177.1:0-3952 GCA_038328565.1 Candidatus Limnocylindria bacterium | reverse complement strand
GCCGAGGCCGGCCCGCCGGCATCGGTCTCGATCGTGCCCGGAGGAATGCCCGGCTCGGCGCCGATCCCGGTGCCCGGGCTGGTGCGCTCGAATGCCATCGGTCGAATCGTCTCCTGCGAGTTGGCCACAGACTAGACCGATGTAGGATCGCGCCAAATGACCAGCGCCGTCACCCTTCCCCTGCCCGACGGGCGCACGCTCGACGGATACCTCGCCGGCCCCGACGACGGGCGGCTCCTCGTCTTCCATCACGGCACCCCGAGCTCCGGCCAGCTTTCCGATGAGCTCGTTGCTGCGGCGGCGCCGCGCGGACTCCGCCTCCTTGCGTGGAGCCGCCCCGGCTACGGCGACTCGACCCGCCTGCCAGGACGGGACATCGCCGCGGTTGCGGCCGATACCGCCGCGATTCTCGACCATCTCGGCGTCGCCCAGTGCGTGACGCTCGGCTGGTCGGGCGGCGGCCCGCACGCGATCGCGATCGCTGCGCTCCTGCCGGACCGGGTGCGCGCCGCGGCGACGATCGGGGGCGTGGCACCGTACCCGGCCGAGGGCCTGGACTGGTTCGCCGACATGGGTGCGGAGAACATCGAGGAGTTCCACGCCGCGCTGGCCGGCCACGATGCGCTCATCCCCTTCAAGGAGCGGTGGTGGCCGATCTTCCGCTCGATTTCCGGGGAGCAGATCGCCGAGGCCTTCGGCGACCTCATCGACGACGTGGACCGCGGCTCGCTGACCGGCGCCTTTGCCGAGGGCGTGGCCGCCTCCACCCGGGAGGGCCTCCGGAACTCGTACTGGGGCTGGTACGACGACGACATGGCGTTCGCCAGGGACTGGGGCTTCGACCTCGCCTCGATGCGGGTGCCGGTCCACATCTGGCAGGGCGGCCACGACCGGATGGTGCCGTTCGGGCACGGCCAGTGGCTGGCGGCCCACATTCCGTCTGCCGTACCACATCTCCATCCCGAGCATGGCCATCTCACCCTCGCCGTCGACTCGCTCGGGCCGATCCTCGACGCACTGCTCGCTTGACGGGCCGCGTCATCGGCTAGATCGGCTCATCGGCACGCGTGTCTGCGAATTCGGCGAACTGGCACAGGGCGTTGGCGAGGCGCATCTGCTCCGGCGTGCGGGCGCGAACGCGAAGGAGCGCCGGCTCGGCCACGACGACCGCGATGCAGCGGGCCCGCGAGGTGGCCACGTTGAGCCGATGGCGCGAATAGAGGAAGTCCATGCCGCGCGGCGCGTCCTCCGGGGAGCTGCTCGTCATCGAGTAGATGCTGATCGGCGCCTCCTGGCCCTGGAACTTGTCGACCGTGCCGACGCGCGCCTCGGGCGGCAGGAGGCGGCGGATCGCGCCGACCTGGGCGTTGTACGGGGCGACAATGAGCACGTCGTTCCAGCCGATCGGCCGGGTGTCGCCGAAGCGATCGGTCCACGACGCGCCGCTCGCGACGAGAAGCGCGGCGATGTCGGCCACCTGGCGCGCCTCCTCCGGCGAGACGTTCTCGCCACCTGCGTGCTCGGCGGCGATGACCCGGGCGCCCGCACCGCGGAGCGGCCGCGGCCCGGCGAGCGACTGCCGCTCGAGCGTGGGCTCGGAATGCAGGCGGCCCTCGTAGAACGCCTCGGACGTGAAGGCGGTCACGTCGGGATGCATCCGCCACGTGTGCGGCAAGAAGAGGCCGAGCTCCTCCGGCATCGTCTCGTGCTCGCCGAGCAGGTGCGCCAGCGCTGACCGCTCCGCTCCCGGTGGATGCGAGCCCTGGATCGGCTGCTCGAGCTGGAGCGGGTCGCCGAGCAGGACGATGTTCTGCGCCGACCGCCCCATGGCCAGCACGTTGGCGAGCGAGATCTGCCCCGCCTCATCGACGAACAGCGTGTCCACATGGCCGGCGCTCTTCGGTGACGCCCACAGCCACGCGGTCCCGGCGGCGACGTTGAAGGTCCCATCCGCGAGGCCGGCCTGGACGTCGCCATTCTCCTTCGCCTCGACGATCCGCTCGTCCGCGACCCCGTCGTCGCCCGGCTTCTGGATGATCCTCGCCTCGACGTTCGCCTCCGAGGCCGCGGCGAGCACCTCGCGCAGGACGTTGCCGATGACCTTGTGGCTCGTCGCGCTGACGCCGACTCGCTTCCCCGCGGCGAGGAGCGCGACGATCATTCGCGCGCCGGTGAACGTCTTGCCCGAGCCGGGCGGTCCCTGGATCGCGAGCGCGCTCGCGTCGAGGGTCGAGGCGATCCGGCACGCGGCGTCCAGCGTCGGCTCCTCTCGACCGCGCACCGCCGCGCCATCGGCCTGGCCCGCCCGCGGCGGCTGTCGCAGGAGCAGGTCGCGCGCGGCGCGCCAGTCGGGATCGTCCGCCCCCACGCCGTGGTCCGCGACCCAGGTGCCGAGCTCGAACAGCGCGGCGCGCTGCTCCTCGTCGTTGAAGATGTTCAGCGGGTTCAGCGACTGGGGGTGCCGCGGAACGACCTCCGGCGGCCAGGTCAGCTGCACGATTGCGCTCGCGTCATCGACCCGGAGCAGGTTGCCGCTGACCTTCCACGCGCGCCACTTCGCGTCCGGCTGCTCGCGGTAGAGCGCCGGGTCGTAGAGCGCCGGTTGCCGGCCACCGAGGTCGTACTCCTGCGGCTCGAACCGATACGCCCATGTCTGGCGCCACTTCGCCCGGTCGCTCGGCCGCCACGGCTCGCCCACCTTGCCGAGCGGCTCGAGCGGGCCGAGCGCATACCGATCCGCGACGACATCGGCGCCCTCCTTGCCCATCCGGTCGAAGAACTCCCAGAACGCCACCTTGGCCTCGCGCCGGTGCCACGAGAGGAGTTGGGCCAGCAGCCATCGCGCCTGCTCCTCTTCGGTCCGGCTCTCGGCTGGGACGCCATCGGTCAGGCGGTCCGCGAGCTCGCGGACCCGCTCGTCGGCCTCGGTGAGCTCCTCCGGCGCGTCCGGTGAGCGTGGCGCCGGCCTCGGGACCTCGACTCCGAACTGCGCCGCCGCCTCGACGCGAAGCTGCTCGAGCCAGTCGCGGAGGACGAGCGTGCTGCGCACGTCGTCGCGGTTGTACGCCTCGATCTCGCCGAGGAGCTTCGAGGTCGGCCGCGCCCCCTGCGCGAGCTGGAGCCACTCCTCGAAGGCGACGATGCTCGAGGTCGCGTCCCTGAGTGCGATCTCGCGTACGAAGCCATAGAGCGGCTCGATGCGCTTGATGGAATAGCTTTCGACCGATGCGCGCAGCCCCTGCCGCACCGCGCGGTAGAGGTCCACGAGGACGCCGCCGCGGAGCAGCTCGTCGACCTCCTTCTCGCGCGTCGCGTGGCGTCCCATGAGCCGCTTCAGCGCGGTCGGCTCGTACGCCGCGTAGTGGTAGACGTGCATCGCCGGGTGCCGCTCGCGCTGGGCAGCGATCCGGTCCATCAGCCGCTCGAATGCCGCCTTTTCGCCGGCGAGGGTGATGTCCCTGGCATCGTCCGGATCGGTCGACCAGATGGCAGTGAACGTCCCATCCGTCTCGAGCAGGCCGAACAAATAGTCGATCCCGTCGTCCGCGGCGTACGGATCGCCCTCGAGGTCGAGGAACAAGTCGCCCGGGTCGGGCGGTGGGAGGATGCCGAGCCCGCGCTCCGGCTCAGGTGGGAGCAGCTCGTGGAGCAGCTCCGGGGCGACGGCCCGCCCGTCAACCTGGATCCGCGCCTGCTCGCGCACGCGCTCGATGCTCGCGGCGCCGGTCCCGTCGAGCGGCGGGTCGAACGGGATGGGGGCGGCGGCGAGCTTCACGACCGTGTCGATGCCGCGGGACACGAGCGCCTTCCGATGCCGGCCGCTGATGCCCGCCACGAGCGAGAGGTGGTCGTCAGCGCGGCGCTGGGCGACGCAGCGCTCGTTCCAGCGGCAAACGTCGCAGTGGTCGACCGGCTCCGGGTACGTCATGCCGGGCGGGATCCCGAAGGCCTC
>JBBQMC010000176.1:0-3958 GCA_038328565.1 Candidatus Limnocylindria bacterium | reverse complement strand
GGCGATCTGCTGGGGGGTCAGCGCGCGCAGCGCGACGGTGCCGATGGCCGGGATCAGGTGGCCGCGGACGATGCCGCGATAGCGCTCGAGGCTCTGCGGACGAAGCTTGACCGCGGCCACGTCGGCCAGCCACCGTTCGAGCAGGTGCTCGACGGTCAGCCGCGGGTCATCGACGAGGCCGAGGGCCGAACGCCGCAGCGCCTCGTCGCGCCTGGCCGCCGCCTCTCGGGCAAGACCGCGACGTCAACGTCGCGACCTTCGAGCGCGCCGAGCTCGAGCGGCTGCGCGCCGCCGGCGATCGGTTCATCGAGACCGTGTTCGCCGGATCGCGCGTGCCGCTCGTCCCGGCCCGGCCGGTGGCTGAATGACTAGACCGTCGACGCTCGCCGCGTTCGTCGAGGCCGGGTTCCTCAGCGAAACCAGAACCATGCTGCATAGTATGACGCGGGTGGTATACTTCGCAGCATGCCGAGCCCGCTTACTCGCATTCGCGACCTTGCCGAGGGGCAGTGGGGCCTCGTCACGCTCCAACAGGCCCGAGCCGCCGGCGTCGCCTGGCGCTCCCTGACGCGTCTCGTCGAGGCCGGGCTCCTCGAGCGGGTGGCCCACGGCGTCTACCGCGTGCGGGGGGCGGCGGAGCCAGATCATCTCGACCTCCGCGCCGCCTGGCTTCAGCTCGACCCGGCTCAGGCGGCGTGGCGACGCCTTGAAGAGCCGGACGTCGCCGTCGTCTCCCACGCGTCGGCGGCCAGCCTCTACGGCGTGGGCGACCTACGGGCGGATGTCCACGAGTTCACCGTCGCTCAGCGGCGCCAGACAAGGCGTCCTGACGTTCGCATCCATCGCGGCATCGTCCCGAAGGATCGCCAGATCCTGATCGGTGGGCTCCCGACGACCCGCGCAGCGTGGATGGTCGGGCAGCTCCTCGCAGACCACGTTGACGTGGATGCCGTGGCCGAGATCACCCGGGAGGTTCTGGAGCGCGGCCTCGACTATCCGGGCGACGTCGCCCAATCCGTCACCCCGTACGCCGCGCGGTTCGGGCTGGAAGGAGGCGGTGGGAGTGGACTCCTCGATGAGCTCCTGCTGCGGGCAAGTGCGCCGGGGCGTAAGGCGCTGATGGCCGAGGCGCGCCGCCGGTGAGCGAGCGTCGATACCCAGACCCCGCCGCGCTCCGCCAGGCGATCGCGGATCGGCTCCGCCAAGTTGCCCGGGATCGCTCCGGAGCCCAACTTAGCGACCTCCAGCGCCAGTTCGCCTACGATCGGCTGCTTGCTCGGGTGTTCAGCGCCGAGCCCGAGGCATGGGTGCTCAAGGGAGCAACCGCCCTCCTGGCGCGGCTCGAGGGCTCGGCCAGGCACACCCTCGACGTCGACCTTTACCGCCGCGAGGCGCGACTCGATGAGGCCGAGGCCGCCCTCCGGGCCGTCGTCTCGGCCGACATGGGCGACTACTTTCGATTCACGCTTGCGCCTGGCCGCCGGATCGCCGAAGGCCGGGCGACCCTGCGCGTCGCAGTCACCGCGTTCCTCGGAGCCACCGAATTCGCTCGCTTCCACATCGACCTGGTGTCCGACGTCGTCATGACCGGCGAGCCCGATGAGGTCGCGCCACTAGTGCCGATCCACCTGCCAGGCATCGTAAGCGTCCACTACCGCGCCTACCCGGTCGTCGACCACGTCGCGGACAAGGTCTGCGCCCTTGTCGAGCTGCATCCACGCATAGGTCGTCCTGCCCAGGCGAGCACCCGCTACCGCGACCTGGCCGACCTGGCCGTGATGGCGCACACGCAGTCGGTTGATGCCGCGGCGTTGCAGAAGGCGTTGGCGTCCGAGTCGAGTCGCCGTGGCATCGAGCTTCCCACGACCATCAGCGCGCCTGACGCCGCCGGGTGGCGAACCGGGTACGCGCGCGTTGCGAAGGACGTGCCAGGCCTTGCGGAGCGCGACCTTGACGCGGCACTGGGAACGGTCAAACGGTTCCTCGACCCCGTCCTCGGAGGAACCGCGACCGGGCGCTGGAGGTCGGACCGCCAGGACTGGACGTGATGAGGCAATGGGACCCCCCGGCCACATCTCCTGACTCGGGCTGCCTGACGGGCGGGCGAGAACAGCGGACCGGTCTGGGAGAAGGGGGTCGCCCCGCCGACGAGCGCCGCGAGGCCTTCGCGTGGCTTCCCTTCCACGCGACCATCCTCAGCGCAGTCGGCCCGAAGCTCGCCGAGCTCGTCGTGACGGTCAGCTCCGAGCTCGTGGCGTTCGTTGCCGCGGTCACCGACGCCGCGCGAGCCGGATGCGCCGCGCTCGAGCTCGACGGGCGCTGGCACGACGGCGACCGAGTAGAGCGTAGCGCCGCGACTGCATCGAGTCTCGGTGGTCGACCAGATGTAGCGTAGACATCCGACCGAATGTAGCGTAGGCGACACCGAGCACCTGCGGTGGCTGCGCTCGCAGCTCGGCGACCGATTCGCCGGCGGCGTGATCCTCTCAACCGGCACCGACGAGTATCGCGACGCCGACGGGGTCGCCGTCGTGCCGCTGGCGCTGCTGGGGGCGTAGCAGCCGGCCGAACCTTCGCGCGTTCGCGCGCCGCCTCGGGCGATGGCGCTCGGCGCACAGTCTTCAGGCGAGCGCCGCCGTGTCCTCGGCACCGCCATAGCCGAGCAGTTCGACCCACGCCGCCGAGCCGACCGGCGCCGAGGAGCGGCGACGTCCTCGATCGGTCGCCAGCGTTCCGAGAGGCGGTTCATCGCGACCTGGACCGAGGGACCTGAGCGGGGCATTGGCCCCACCGGCGCGGAGTGCCTCGAGCGTGACCGTCCAGCCGCGACCCGCGAAGGTCTGCCCCAGGCGGCCCCGCGCGAGGGTGCGGATCCAGTCGACCCGGTCGTCGTTCGGGGCGACGAAGAGCAGATGCCACCCGGCGCGTCCGGTCAGGGCCTGCTCGTACGCCTCGAGCTTCCCTTGGATAATCGGGCCATGCTGGGTCGCCTCATCGACCTCCAGGCAGACGACCGCCGATCCGCCGGCATGATCGAGCGCAACGATGGCGTCGGGGTGGACGTCGCCGCCGAGCACGTCGCGGCTCATCGATTCAGTCAGCCACAGCGTGACCGGAAGCGCGGCGGGGTCGTCTCGATCGTCGCCGACGAGGGCGCACACGGTCTCGACGCTGTCGAGCGTGTGGCGGAGGTGGGTCACGCCTTCCTTTCGCCGGGCCGGGTAACCGAGACGCTCGCGACCGCGGACGCTGACCCGATACGCGACCGGCGCCCCGCCGTGGGCGGGTGGCAGGAGCGCCCGCTCGACGAGACCGAGCTGCCACAGGCGGCGGATGCGCTTCTGGGCAGTTCGCCGGCTGCGGTAGACGAGGCGGGCGAGCTGTTCTGCCGTGGCTGCCTCGCAGCGCCCGAGGAGTCGCAGACAGGCGCGGTCGACGACCGGCAGGAGCCCGACGTCGAGACTGCGGCGCGGCGCGCGGTCGCGGTGGAGCTCGAAGACGGCGCTCATGGTCGGGAGTTCCGCGGCCCGGGCAGCCGAGTGGCACACAGAATGCGGGCGCGGGGCGGGCGCGGCACGACTCGGTCGCGCGCCCGCCCCGCGCCGGTCGCGCGCCGCCTGGTGCTCACTGCCGTCCGGTCAACGTCGGGTCGGTGCCGGCCGACTTTCGGCCGGCAGGACCGCCGCCCGCCCGACGGCGGACCTCGGCACGGACGTGCTCGAGCGGCCGGGCGTCGCGCGCGTCGCTGGCCACGATGAGCGCCTCGGCGGCACGCTGGTCGGCCGGACCGGGTGGGGCGATCCGCCCGTCGACCACGTGCGGCCGGCCGTCCGGCCCGTCGAGCCGGAGGGCGAGCTCGAACCGCCCGAGGCGGAGCAGTTCGTCGGCCGGGATCGGCTCGAACAGCCGCGCCAGCGCACGCACGTCGTCGGCTCCCGGTGACAGGAGCGCGATGTTC
>JBBQMC010000175.1:0-3970 GCA_038328565.1 Candidatus Limnocylindria bacterium | reverse complement strand
CCGGCGGGCCGGTCGCGGCGCGTGCCCAGCCATCGGGGAGCGGCAGCTCGAGCGTCCGCGCCAGGAATTCGATCGCGCGGCGGTCGCGGCTGATGAGCGTGGCGGTGCCGCGGGCCGCGTGGCGCGAGCCGGGGAAGAGCTGGAGGTCGCACGCCAGCCCGGCCTCGTTCAGCGCATCGAGGAAGCGGATCGTGTGGCGCACGTGGACGTTCTCGTCCACCATCCCATGCTGGATGAGCAGCGGCCGCTCGAGCCGCGCCGCGGAGTCCAGCAGCCCGGCGGCGCGGTAGGCGCTCGGCGCCTCGGCCGGCGCTCCGAGGTAGCGCTCCGTGTACGCGGCGTCATAGCCCTGCCAGGCCACCACCGGCGCCCACGCCACGCCGCCGCGAAAGCGGTCGGGATGGGCGAGCAGGGCCCGAATCGTCATGTAGCCGCCGTAGCTCCCACCGGTGATTGCCACCCGATTGGAGTCCAGCATGCCGCGACTCGCCAGCTGATCGAGGGCGGCGAGTTGGTCGTCGACCTCGACGCTGCCGAGGGCGCGGTCGAGCGCCGCCTCGAACGCGACGCCACGATTGAAGGTGCCGCGGCTGTCGACGACGACCACCGCGCAGCCGAGCTGCGCGACCAGCTGGCGCGAGAGCATCACGCTCAGCTCCCAACTGTTCGCGACCTTCTGCGAATGCGGGCCGCCGTAGACCCACAGCACCGCCGGCGGGGGAACCGCCGCGGGCGCATCCGGCACGTAGACGGCGAGGTTGAGCTCCGTCACACCATCCGCGGCGCGCACGGTGGTGAGCTCCGGCGGCCGCAGGCCGAGCTCGGCCGCGCTGACGGATGGCGCGTGGAGCACCTCCTGCCCGCCATTGCGCCGCACGAGCACGACCCGCGGCGCGGACACCAGGCTCGACCAGCGGTCGATCCAGCTTGTTCCGTCGGGCGCGACGACCGCCTCGTGCCAGCCCGGCTCCCCGCTGAGGCGCTCCGGCTCGGCGACCGGGCGTGGGGCGTCGACCGGGACGCGGTACAGGTGGCGCTCGAGCACGCCGTCGCGCGTGGCCGTGAAGAGGACCTCGTGTCGCGCCTCGAGCACGGCGACCAGCGCGGTCACGACCCACGGACCCTCGGTGAGCCGCCGCTCCAGGGTGCCGTCGGCAGCGCGCAGCTCGAGGTGGCGATGGCCGGTCGCCTCCGTCGCGCGGAGGATGCGGCCATCGTCGAGGACGCGGGTCTGGTCGTCGAGGTTCAGCCACGGCGTCGCGGACTCCGTCCACAGCTCGGTCGCGGCTCCATCGGCCCCGACGCGCAGCCAGTGCAGGCTGCGCTGCGCCCGCGGCAGGACGGCCACGAGCCAGCCGTCGCCGGGTTGCGCGACCACGCGGGCGAGATAGTCGCCGGATTCCATGGGAAGTGCGACCGTGCGTGACGACCCGTCGTCGACCCGCGCGACGCGCAGACTGACCGTCGGATTCGGGCCGCCGGCGAACGGATACCGATGCCGCTCGACCCGCGACGGATCCACGGCGAGGTGCTGGATCACGAAGGGTGGCACGTCGCGCTCGTCGACGTGGGCGTACGCGACCGACCGGCCGTCATGGCTCCACCAGAAGCCGCGGTCACGTCCCAGCTCCTCCGCGGCCTGGTAGTCGGCCAACCCGTTCGTGACCCCGTCCTCGGCATCGGTGGAGAGTCGGCGCACCTCACCGGGAACGCCGTCAGTGCCGAGGTGGGCCGCGAACAGGTCGCCGCCGCGCACCCAGGCGAGGCGCTCCCCGTCGGGCGCCAGGCGGACGTCCTGGAGCTCGGTGAGGCCCGGGATCTGGGTCGCCGGCGCGCCATCGATGGAACGGTAGGCGCGTCCGTCGAGCGGCGCGAGGAGGACGTGGCGATTGGCGAGCTCGGCGACGTGGTAGTCGGTCACGCCGAGCGCCCGTTCGCGCGATCGCTCGCGCCGGAGCACGTCATCGGCCCGCAGCCCGGCCTCGTCGGTCGCGGCGACCGGGCCGAGAAGCTCGGTTCGGTTGCCGCTGCGCGGGTCCCATCGCCAGAGCGAGAGCCGGTTGGTCCGGTCGGCGGCGGCGAGGAACGTCACGCTCTGACCATCGGGCGCGAAGGCGAGCTTCGACGGGGCGTCCATCCCGGGCGCCGGCAGCCGGGCGAGGTCGTCGAGCGTCAAGCGGGCTGCCACGGGACCGATGGTACGGGATCGACCTGGGGCCGCCCGCTGCACGCGGGACCGCCTTCGGCCACACTGCGCGGGCAATGGAAGGCTTCGCACGTCGCCGGCTGGTGCGCCCGATCGTCGCGCTGGTGGCGTTGGCGACGCTCGCCAGCGCGTGCGGCATTTCGAACGCCGACCTGATGGGGACGCGGATCCCGGAGGTCGCCTACGACGCGTATCGGTCCGCCGCCGCCCAGGCTCCGGACATCGCGGACGGCTGCAAGGTCGATTGGCAGGTCCTTGCCGGCATCGGGCGGGTGGAGTCGAACCATGGACGGGTCGACGGACCGCGCGAGCTCGAGGCCTCGGGCGACGTCACGCCGCCCATTCGCGGTCCCGCCCTGGACGGCGAGGGCGGGCGGCAGGCGATCCTCGACACGGATGACGGCAAGCTGGACGGCGACGCCACCTGGGACCGCGCGATGGGGCCCCTCCAGTTCATCCCGGACACGTGGCGCGAGCTCGGTCGCGACGGCAATGGCGACGGCGTGGCTGACCCGGACAACCTCTATGACGCGGCGTTGACGGCGGCCGCGCACCTGTGCCTCCGCGAGCCGGGGACGTACGGCGACCGCGCGGGGCTGCGTGCGGCGCTCGTCCGCTACAACGCGTCGGGCCCCTACGCCGACGCCGTCCTCGAGTGGGTCGATCGGTATCGCGCCACGAGCCTCGACACGCTCATCATCCGGAGCGCGAGCCCGGTTCCCAGTGCCAGCGACCTTGGCGTCGGGGGCTGAGGCCTAGCTCTCCTCGATCTCGATCGCCTGGATCGCGTCCCCGGGCTCGCGGTCCATCTGCGGGTCGCGCTCGCGGATCCGGTTGAGGACGTCCATGCCCTCGACGACCTTGCCGAACACGCTGTGCCGATTGTCGAGGTGCGGGGTGGCGGCCAAGGTGATGAAGAACTGGCTGCCATTCGTGTTCGGGCCGGCATTCGCCATCGAGAGCGTCCCCGCACCGGTATGGTGCAGCGTCGGATGGAACTCATCGGCGAACTCGTAGCCCGGCCCGCCGCGACCGGTGCCGGTCGGGTCGCCGCCCTGGGCCATGAACCCACCGATGACTCGATGGAAGGTCGTGCCGTCGTAGAAGCCGGCACGGGCGAGGTTGACGAAGTTCTCGACGGTCATCGGTGCGCGGTCCGCGTACAGCTCGCACACGATCTCGCCCCTGGCGGTCTTGAAACGAGCGCGGTACGACTTCGAGGTGTCGAGGTCGCCGCGCGGAGCAGTCGGTCGATCAGGCATGGGCCGATGGTAGTCGGCCCTGCCCGATCGCGTTGGCGACGATGCCCGCCGCCCCACTTCAGTGCTGGATGTCGATGACGATCCGGGACGGGTTGCTGAGCGTAAAGCCGCGCGCACAGGCATCGGCGTTCAGGCCGGCGTACCACGTGTTCACCGCTTCGAAGTCGCCGCCCTCCATCAGCTCGGCGAGCTGGTCGAAGCCGGGGGTGAAGTCGGTGGACCCGGTATAGCTCGAGCCGCCGGCATCGGTCTGCTTCGTGCCGCCGTGCATGACGATCTGGACGAAGGCGTTGCCGTCCACGTCCAGCTCCTGGCCCGATGCGTCGGCGAGGAGCGGCGGTGTGGCCTGGCTGATGTCGAGCTCCGGCACCCCGTCGGCGAACTCGAACACGATCCGGTCGTAGCCGTCATGGGTGCCGACGCGGACGTCGGTCAGCTGGGCGCGGGGCACGGTGCCGTCGCCGTGGATCGGGACCGCGCAGGAGAACGCCGGCAGCGCGTC
>JBBQMC010000174.1:0-3973 GCA_038328565.1 Candidatus Limnocylindria bacterium | reverse complement strand
GGGCGCGATCAGAACCTGACGCCTTGTAGCGGCGCCACAGGTCCCGCAACTCGATCGCCTTCACATTGGTTTCCAGAACCGCCTCCCGTGCCTAGGCCCGCGGATGACTGCGGGCGTACGCGTCCCTCAGCCGTGCCGACTCTATCCGAGTGTAGAGCCGGGTCGTGGATCTGGATGGGTCGCCGTGGCGTGCGGCGTGACCCGCCCAGACCCGCAGTCGGCGACGCACGTCGGAGGTCGAGAGGCGGCGTCCGGACTTCGAGAGCAGCAGCGCGGAGCACCCTTCGGCCCCGCCCAGCCCGGGGCGGCCGCGCTCGAGGTAGCGAGCGACGGAGCGCAGTACCGGCTCGCCGGCCGCCACGGTGTGGGTCTTGCCCCCTCTTCCCTGCACCCGTACGTGTTCGGCATCGAAGTCGATCGACTCAAGCTCCAGCTGCACGATCTCCTCCGCTCCCAGCCCGCACGCGTAGGCGAGCTCGAACATCGCGCGGTCGCGCAGCTCGAGCGGCGTGGTCGCCGGGATCCGGTTCAGGAGCGCGCTGAGGTCGTCGGCCTGGAGCGTCCGCGGCAGCCGCTGGGGCTGCTCGGGCGCGGCCAGCAGGTCGGCGGGGTTCGCCGTCATCTCTCCGAGCTCGACCATCGAGGTGTAGAACGAACGGATCGCCGCAAGCTTGCGGGCGACGGCGCGCGGGCCCGCGCCACGACGGGCGAGCTGGGCGGCGTAGCGGAGCAGGGCCGAGTGGTCGACGCCGGTCGGCTGGACGCCGTTGGCGCTGCTCCAGAGCGCGAGCTGGCCGAGGTCGACGCCGTACGCGCGGCGGGTCCGCTCGGCGGCTCCGCGGCGCTGGAGCTCGCGGTCGAACAGCCGCATCGCCGCCCGCCACTCGTCGCTAGCCTGAGGCGCCGTGGCCTCGTTCTTCATCGACACCGACACGGGTCAGGTCGCCACCCTGCGCCAGCTCGACGAGCGCGGGCTGGTCACGATGGGCCGGCCGCCGAAGCCGTGGTTCCCGATCCAGGGGACGCGTGACGCCACAACCCTCTGGTACGCCGTGATGCGGAAGCGGGTGCAGGACGTGTACATCGGTGCCCTGTGCATTCGCCACTCCGACCATCACGCCTCCCTCCTGCAGAAGGGATGGCAGGAGGTGTCCGTCGAGGAGATCCGCGCTACGCGATGTACACCGGCGCGTTGACCGGGACCTGCGGGTAGAGCTCGACCACGTCGGGGATCCGCATGCGGATGCAGCCGTGGGAGGCCGCCGTGCCGATCGAGCCGACGTTGTCGGTGCCGTGGATGCCGGCGCCGGCGAAGATCCCGAGCCAGCGCGCCTTGAGCGGGTTCGCGGCCGTGCCGCCGGGGATCACCTTGCCGCGGTCCTTGGGCGCCACCCAGGACGAGTTCGGCATCGTCCACGCGGGGTTGACCGCCTTGTTCTGCACGTGGTAGAGCCCGGCGGGCGTCTCGAGGCCGACCTGGCCGATGGCGACCGAGTAGGTCTTGGCGAGCTTCAGATTCTTGTAGAGCGTGAGCTTGAACGCGCCGCGGTTGACGATGATGATGGCCGGATACTTCTCGGCCAGCTTGTCGGTGGTGACCGCCGGCTTGACCGTCTTCGTGCGCACGCGCACGGTGCGCGGGCCGTCGGTCGAGAGCAGGGAACGTCGCAGCTGCGAGCGCAGGCTCGCGGTGCGGACCGCCAGGCCGTCGGCCGACGGCGTCGGGTTGACGTTGCCCTCACCGAGGTTGACCGCCGCGTCGCGGGCGGGCTTGTCGATGCTGGCGCTGACGCGCTTGGCCAGCTTCCGGATCGCGGCCTTGTTGTAGGAGATGTCGAGGTTGAGATCCTCGTTCAGGCTCGTGCCGCGGAGGTTGCGTGAGGTGCGCGCGAGGATGCTTCCCGAGCGCGAGCGGTGCAGCGCCTGGGCGACCGAGCCGTCGATGTCGACGCCGACGCGCGCCTGCTTCGGGGTCAGCGTGAAGTGCCTGCCGTGGTACTTGGCGACCACCGGGCGGTTGAGCTTCTCGAGCACGGCGGCGCGGAGGCGGTGCTCGGCCGCCGTGGCCTTGAGACCGCCGACGTCGACGCCGCCGACCGTGACGCCCTTGGCGATCTGGTCCTTGCGACCGGAGTCATACGCGTAGACGCCACCCGCCGCGACGAGCAGCAGGACGAGGACCGCCGCGACGATGAAGAAGGACCGGGAGCGCACTTTCTCGAACTCATGGTAGGACGGGAGGCATACCCGCTACCAGTCCTGCAATTTTACTGGCGGTCAGCTGAGGAACCTGCGGCCGGCTCGACCCCTCGGCGGACGCTCGGGCTGTAGCGCAGGAACTCCTCCACTTCCCGCTCGTAGCGGTACGGCACGGCCTCTCCGCTGCGGATCGCGGCGATCCGCAGGTGCTCGGCGAACGCCTGCACGGTCTCGCGCGTGGTGTGGCGCAGCGGCGCTCCGGCGGCCTTGAGCTTGCGGTTGTCGAGGGCCCGGCCGAAGCGCAGCTGGCTGAGCATCTCGGGCGGGAGGTTGAGGCCGAGGCGGCGCAGCGCGACGGCGGCGAGGCCCGTCCCCCACGGCGACAGCAGCGGCGCGAACGGCTTGCCGAGCAGCCCGGCGAGCTCCGACAGCACGAGCGGCCCGTCGCCGGCCGCGTTATAGACGCCCGGCAGGTCCTCGCGGACCGCGTGCTCGAGCACGCCGACGATGTCATTCTCGTGGATGAACTGGTAGCGCGGGTCGAAGCCGAGGATGCCGGGGACGACGGGCAACGAGAGCAGCGCGGTGTGGCCGGTCCGCAGGTCGGGCCCGAGCCCGTTGACGAAGCGCAGCGTGGTCACCGTGATATCCGGGTTGCGCTCGGCGAAGGAGAGCACCGACTTCTCGGCCTCGACGATGTCGCGCTCGATGCGGGTGTGCGGCGGGTGCGGGCGCTGCATCCGCTCGGTGAAGAACGCCGGGTCGTCCTGCTCGCAGCCGTAGTAGTGCGCGGAGGACTTGAAGACGACCTTGCGCACGGGCGAGTCCGGGCCCGAGCAGGCGGCGAGGATGTTCATCGTCCCGATCACGTTCGCCTCGTGGGCGGCGCGCGCCGAGGTGGTGGTCGAGTCGACGATCAGGCGCGAGTCGACCACCGTGTCGATCTCCGCGGCCTGCACGATCCGGCGCAGCAGGGCGTGCTGGGTGCCGACGCGGACGAACTCCGTGCGCTCGAGCTCGCAGGTCGGGTCGTCGGGCGAGACACCGACGATCACCTCGATCGCGGGGTCGCGCTCGAGCGTCTGGGCGAGCTTGCCGCCCCAGAAGCTCGAGAGGCCGGTGACGAGGACGCGGCGGGCCACTCAGTACCAGACCGACTGGCGCTTGGCGAGCATGGCGTAGAGCTCCTCCTGGATGCGGGCGCGGATCTCATCGGACACGCGCTGCACGAGCCCGCGGTCGTTCCAGGGCTCCGCGCCCCACTGGTCGGTCGGGACGGGCTCGAGGAAGCGGATGCGGAACTTGGCCGGCAGGTAGCCGAGAAAGCCCGCCAACCCGAAGTGCGGGAAGGTCGGCGTGATCGGGAAGTACAGGAGGCCGGTGAGGCGCTGCAGGGCGCCGATGTGGGCGAAGATCGGCATCGCCTCCTCCGCCCCCACGAGCGCGATCGGGACGATCGGGACCTGCGCGCGCATGGCCGCCTCCACGAAGCCGCCGCGCCCGAAGCGCCGCAGCCGGTAGCGGTCCTTGTAGAGCTTCTCGGTGCCCTTGCGCCCCTCGGGGAAGACGAGCACGAGCTGGCGCTCGTCGTAGAGCAGCCGCTGCACGTTGGCCGGGTGGGCCGGCACGCCGCCGATCTTCGCGACCAGCATCGAGAACAGCGGGTTGCCCTTGAAGAAGTGCTCGACGGTGATGTTCAGCGGGCGCGGTCGGGGGTGCTCCTCGCGGATGGCCTTTCCGATCATCACTGCGTCGGGAGGCAGCGCACCCGAGT
>JBBQMC010000173.1:0-4052 GCA_038328565.1 Candidatus Limnocylindria bacterium | reverse complement strand
GATGCCGCCCACGAGCTGCGCGCGCGCTCTCTGCTCGCGCTCGGCCGCCCCGCCGACGCGGAGGAGCATGCGCAGGCGGCCGTGCGCCTCGACCCGGACGAGATTCGGTACCGGGAGCTGCTCGCCGAGGTGCTCTCGGCGGTCGGCGCGCACGGTGACGCGGCCGCCGAGTTCGGGCGCCTGGCGCGCAACGACCCGCACCAGGCGGACTGGCTCCTCGCCGAGGCGGGGGAGCGCCTCGACGCGGCGCAGGTGGCGCAGGGCGTGGAGGCGGCACGTGCGGCAGTTCGGCTTGACCCGCGGAACGGTCGCGCGCAGCTGACCCTCGCCCAGGCGCTCGTGCGGACTGGGGACGCGCGGGGCGCGTACCAGGCGGCCGGCGCCGCGCTCCGGCTGCTAGGGAACGCGCTCGATGCGCGCGAGACGCTCGCCGACGCGCGTTGGCTCGCCGGCCGGCGGGACGAGGCGTTCGACGACTACCGCGCGCTGGCCCAGGAGCTCGTCGATGCGGACCGCAACCGCGTGGTCGACAAGGCGCGGCGCTGCTACCTCCAGGGCGCGGGCTGGGGCGGCCGCCTCGTCGCGCGATGGCCCGCCCTCTTCGGCCTCGCCCTCCGCGCCGGCTGGCTCCACGTTGATGGGTGAGGCGCGGCACGCCGACTGATGGCGGCGCTCGCGATCGGACCCTGATCTTCGCGCGCTCGCGGCGCTTGCTCATGTTCCGGCAGCCCTAGGTCCGGCTCGCAGCCGCTGAGCCCGGGTACACTTGATCGGCATCCGATGCCATCCGCACGACGAGGACCGCGCCGCTCGTGACCACCACCACGACCAAGCTCATCTACACGTTCGCCGAGGGCAACGCCCAGATGCGGAAGCTCCTTGGCGGCAAGGGCGCCGGCCTCGCCGAGATGACGAACGCCGGGCTACCGGTCCCGCCCGGCTTCACGGTCACCACCGAGGCCTGCAACGCGTACTACGCGGGCGGCAAGCAGCTGCCGGACGGCCTCTGGGACGACATCGTGGCGCACATGCACGACCTGGAGCGCGAGACCGGGAAGGGCTTCGGCGATGCCGCGAACCCGCTCCTCGTGAGCGTGCGCTCCGGCGCGGCCTTCTCGATGCCCGGCATGATGGACACCGTCCTCAACCTCGGCCTCAATCCGGAGACGGTCCAGGGGCTGATCGCGCTGACGGGCAACGAGCGCTTCGCATGGGACGCGTGGCGCCGCTTCACCGCCATGTTCGGCCGCATCGTGCTCGACATCCCCGCCACCACGTTCGACGAGCCGCTCGACAAGCTCAAGGACGAATGTGGCGCGAAGGCCGACACCGACCTCGCGGCGGACGACCTGCGCGGCCTCGCCGACGAGTACACGCGGATCGTGACGGAGAAGACCGGCAACGACTTTCCCACCGATCCGTACCGGCAGCTCGAGCTGGCCGTGCGTGCGGTATTCGACAGCTGGTTCGGGAAGCGGGCGCACGACTACCGCGAGTTCAACAAGATCCCGCACGACCTGGGCACGGCGGTGAATATCGTGACGATGGTGTTCGGGAACATGGGGAGCGACTCCGGCACTGGCGTCGCCTTCACGCGTGACCCGAATACCGGTGAGAAGGCCCTGTACGGCGAGTACCTCACGAACGCGCAGGGCGAGGATGTCGTCGCCGGCGTCCGGACGCCGGCGAAGATCAGCCAGATGCGCGACGAGCTGCCGGAGGTCTACCGCCAGTTCGAGGAGATCGGTCAGAAGCTGGAGAACCACTACCGCGACGTCCAGGACCTCGAGTTCACGATCGAGCGCGGCACGCTCTACATGCTCCAGACGCGCTCCGCGAAGCGCACCGCGCCGGCCGCGGTGAAGATCGCGGTCGACATGGTGGGCGAGGGGATCCTGACGAAGGAGGAGGCGCTCCAGCGCGTCGAGCCGGGCCAGATCGTCCAGCTCCTGCTGCCGCGCTTCGACGAGGCCGCGAAGGGCGCCGCCCAGGACCGCTTCCTCGGCAAGGGCCTGAACGCGTCACCCGGCGCGGCGACCGGACGAGCGGTCTTTGACCCGGACCGCGCGGTCGAGCTCAAAGGTACGGGCGAGCCCGTCATCCTCGTGCGCATCGAGACCTCGCCGGACGATGTCCACGGCATGCTCGCCGCCAAGGGCGTCCTGACGGCGCGTGGCGGCGCCACCAGCCACGCGGCGGTCGTGGCCCGCAGCATGGGCCTGCCCTGCGTCGCCGGTGCCGAGAGCCTGCGCATCGACTACGCGGGCCGCACCATGAAGGCCGGGAGTGTGACCGTCGCCGAGGGCGACATGATCAGCATCGATGGCACGACCGGCGAGATCTACGCGGGCGAGCTGCCGACCATCGAGGCGCGCTTCGAGGACGAGCACGACCTCGCGACGCTCCTCGGCTGGGCCGACGAGACGCGCCGCCTCCAGGTATGGGCGAATGCCGACTACCCGCGCGACGCCGAGCGCGCGCGGGCCTTCGGGGCGCAGGGCATCGGTCTGTGCCGGACGGAGCACATGTTCTTCGAGGAGGACCGCCTGCCGACCGTGCGGCGCATGATCCTCGCCGCCAACACCGCCACCGCTGCCAAGAACCGGACCGATGGAGAGCGTTCCGGGGAGGATCGCGAGGCGATCGCCACGTTCGACGGTGCGCTCGCCGAGCTCGAGACGCTCCAGACCGATGACTTCGCCGGCCTCTTCCGGGCGATGGACGGCCTGCCGGTCGTCATCCGCCTCATCGACCCGCCGCTCCACGAGTTCCTGCCGTCGTCCGACGAGCTGATCGAGAAGGTGACCCGCCTCCGCACCCAGCGCGACGATGGCAGGACGATCGACGCGGCCGAGCTCGACGAGGCGACCGAGCTGCTCCACGCGGTCGAGGCGATGCGCGAGCAGAACCCGATGCTCGGCCTGCGCGGCTGCCGCCTCGGGCTCCTGATCCCGGACATCGTGAAGATGCAGACCCGGGCCATCCTCAACGCCGCGGCACGCGTGAACGCGGAGGGCAAGACCGCCCTGCCGGAGATCATGATTCCGCTCGTCGGGCACGTGAACGAGCTGAAGGCAACGCGCGAGATCCTCGTTGCGGAGGCGGAGCGAATCGTGGCCGACAGCGGCGTCACCGTCGCCTACAAGTTCGGGACCATGATCGAGATCCCGCGCGCCGCGCTCACCGCCGACGAGATCGCCGAACACGCCGAGTTCTTCAGCTTCGGCACGAACGACCTGACGCAGATGACGTTCGGCTATTCGCGCGACGACGCGGAAGGCAAGTTCCTCATGCAGTACGTCGAGCGAAAGATCCTGCCGGAGAACCCGTTCCAGGTCCTCGACGCGACCGGGGTCGGGCAGCTGGTCCGGATGGGCGTCGAGAAGGGCCGCGCCGCCCGGCCGGACCTCAAGGTGGGCATTTGCGGGGAGCACGGCGGCGACCCGGCGAGCATCGCCTTCTGCCACGACGTGGGACTGAATTACGTCAGCTGCTCACCGTTCCGGGTTCCCGTGGCGCGCCTGGCCGCGGCGCAGGCCGCGATCGCGTCCTCCGACGTTCGCGACCGCTAGCTCAGGCCGAGGGCTCGTTCCCGTCGAGGAGACATCCCGGGTCGAGCAGGTCGATCAGCAGGTCACCGTCGTTGTCGATCCCGTCGGCGCAGTCGTCGGGCACCGGGGTGGGTGATGGGGTATCAGTCGGGACGGGCGTGGGCGCCGGCGTCAGGACGGGCGTGGGCACCGGCGTCGGGACGGGCGTGGGCACGGGCGTCGGCACTGGTGTCGGGACGGGCGTAGGCACGGGCGTCGGCACCGGGGTTGGCGTCGGGACGCCCGTTGGCGTTGGCGTCGGCACACCCGTGGGAGTCGGCGTCGGCACACCCGTGGGAGTCGGCGTGGGTAACCCCGTCGGCGTGGGCGTCACTCCGGCCGTCGGACTTGGCGTGGCGCCGCCCGGAGGCGGCGTCGCGATGGGCGGCGGGGTGACGAACGGCGACCGAGTGAAGAAGGGAGGCAGACCGAACGGCGATACCGACGGGGAGGGTGCCGCGC
>JBBQMC010000172.1:0-4114 GCA_038328565.1 Candidatus Limnocylindria bacterium | reverse complement strand
ACCACCGCCAGTGAAGTCGACACACGGCCGTTACTGAAAGAGTGCCGACGACAATTGGTACCCGCAACCGGATTCGAACCGGTGATCTCCACCTTGAAAGGGTGGCGTCCTAGGCCTCTAGACGATGGGGGCGCCGATCGCTACGGGTCATCCTAGCCGACCGGTGAGCGTGCCCCGCCGCGCTCAGTTCACGTAGAACAGCAGCAGCAGGATCACGACGCCCGCCAGGGCGACCGCGCCGAGGATGCCGCCGATGCCGCCCGCGAAGGCCATGGCGACCGACGCGCCGCTCGAGCCGCCGTTCCAGGCGCGCTGCGACCAGCGCCAGCCCTGGACGAAGAGGAAGATCCCGGCGATGGCGGCGATCGCGCCCGAGGCGAGCAACTGGATGACGGACAGGCCCGAGTTCTCGCCGAGCAGCGAGAGGGCGAGCAGGGCGCCGGAGATGATGAGCGCCACGAGGACCAAGATCAGGCTGCGGGCGAATGGATGCATCGGCGCGCCATTCTAGTCGCCCGTCGGAGCCATGCCCGGCGTCGCCGTCCGCGACGTGGCGCTCGGTCGCCGAGCGTGCAGCGGTACGCATCTTGCAACCGGAGCGGGCCGGGGGACTCGACGCAACTTCTTGGAGGCGCCGCATGGCGGACACGACCGAGAACGGGAACATGAGCGTTCGCGAGGCGGGGCGCAAGGGTGGGAAGACCACGCGCCAGCGGTACGGTTCCGAGTTCTACCAGGAGATCGGCCAGAAGGGCGGGAAGGCCGTAAGTGAGCGCTACTCGCACGAGCATTTCCAGACCATCGGACGCAAGGGCGGCCGGAAGGTTGCCGAGCTCATCGATCGCGCGAAGCGGATGGATCGCGGCGAGGCGTAGGCGCGGTCAGCCCGCGTAGCGTTCCTCGCGCCAGGGATCGGCGCTGTTGTTGTAGCCGTTCCGCTCCCAGAAGCCGAGTTGGTCGATAGAGCCGAACTCGACCCCACGCAGCCACTTCGCGCTCTTCCAGAAGTACGTGCCCGGCACGATCGCCCGCAACGGATAGCCGTGCTCGGCGCTTAGCGGCTGGCCGTCGAAGCTCCATGCCAGCATGCACTCCGGCCGCATGGCGGTGTCGAGCGGCACGTTCGAGGTGAAGCCGGCCTCGGCGTGGAAGATGACGAACCGCGCCGCAGGCCGGGGCTGCGCCACCTCCACGATGTGGCTGAAAGGCACGCCCTCCCACGTCGTGTCGAGCTTCGACCAACGCGTCACGCAGTGGACGTCGAGGGTCTGGGTCGTGACCGGCAGCTGGCGGAACTCGGCCCAGCTCAGGCTGAACGGGGTCTCGACCTCGCCGAAGACGCGGAACGTCCACGCGGATAGATCCGGGTAGTCCGGCACGCGCCCGAAATGGAGGACGGGGAACTTCTCGGTCAGCACCTGGCCCGGCGGGATCCGCTCCTTCAGCTCGTCCGGGACGCGCTTCTGCCACGGGAAGGTCATGCGCGCAGCCTGAGCGCGGACGCGGACTGACGTCAAGAGGCCGGTGACGACGGGACCGATGCCCAGGCCCGCACCGGGAACGTGCCCAAGCCCGCCGCCACCGGATGTGACAGGTCCACGAGGCGACGGGTCGGTGCGTCGGACACGGGTGCTCCTCGATGCGTTCGACGAGCCTACACTCGGATCGATGAGCGCCCCCTTCGCCGAGTTCGCGGCCACCGCGGACGCCGTCGCCGCCACGCGCAGCAAGCTCGCCAAGCGCGACGTGCTGGGCGCGTACCTGCGCGGCCTTGACGACGACGCGGACCTCCTGGCGGCGGCCACGTTCCTCGCCGGGCAGCCGCTGAGCGGCACGGACGCGAAGCTCGGCCTCGGCTGGGTGCAGCAGGGCGCGGCCCTGGCGGCGGCCAGCGGCGCCGACGAGGAGCGGCTGCGCGCGGCCTACCTCCGCCACTCGGACCTGGGAGACGCGGCGGCGGAGCTGCTCGACGCCCAGCGGCCCGCGGACGAGCTCATCGTCACGGACGTGGCCGAGACGTTCCGCGCCATCGCCGCCGCGGGGAGCGCCGAGGCTCGCGTGCGGCTGATGGAGGGCCTCTTCCGCGCCGCCACCGGCGGGGAGGCGCGCTACATCGGCCGGATCGCTGCCCGCGAGACCAGGATCGGCCTGCGCGAGGGCCTGCTCGAGGAAGGGATCGCGGCCGCCTTCGACGTCCCGCTGGACGCGGTGCGGCGCGCCCACATGCTCGTCGCCGATCCCGGCGAGACGGCGGTGCTGGCGCGGCGCGGCCGGCTCGGCGACGCGCACCTGCGGCTCGGCCGGCCCATCCGCTTCATGCTCGCCACGCCGGTCGCCGATGCGACCGAGGTGATGCGGCGCGTCGGGGACGAGGCGTGGATCGAGGACAAATACGACGGCATCCGTGCTCAGCTCCATCGCGACGAGGCCGGCGCGGTGCGCCTCTTCTCGCGTGACCTCAACGACGTGAGCCGCGCCTTCCCGGAGGTGATCGCTGCCGGCGCGGGGGCCCTGCGCGCCCCAACCGTCATCGACGGCGAGCTGGTCCCCTGGCGCCAGGGATCGGTCCTCGACTTCGCGTCGCTCCAGACGCGGCTCGGCCGCGTCGACCCGTCACCTGAGCTGACGGCCAGCGTTCCGGTCGTGCTCGTCGCCTTCGACCTGCTGCACGACGACGGCCGCGACCTGATCGAGACGCCGCTCCGCGAGCGGCGCGCCGCGCTCGAGCGGCTGGGCCTGCCCGAGGCAAGCGGCGAGCGGATCCTCTACAGCCACCTCGCGACGGCCGGCTCCGCGGCGGAGGTGGATCGCTACTTCGACGATGCGCGCGAGCGGCACAACGAGGGGCTGATGGTGAAGGATCCCGCATCGGCCTATCAGCCCGGGCGGCGTGGCCTGGGCTGGCTGAAGCTGAAGAAGGCGCTTGCCACGCTCGACTGCGTGGTCGTCGGCGTCGAGTGGGGCCACGGCAAGCGCAAGGGCGTCCTGTCCGACTACACGTTCGCGGTGCGCGAGACCGATGAAGCGCGAGCGACGCTCCTCACGATCGGCAAGGCCTACACCGGCCTGACCGATGCCGAAATCGCGACGATGACCGAGCTGTTCCACCGCATCACGCTCCGCGACCACGGCCGCTACCGGACCGTGCACCCGGAGGTCGTCGTCGAGATCGCGTTCGACCGCATCATGCGCTCGACCCGCCATCGTTCGGGCTTCGCGATGCGCTTCCCGCGCATCGTCCGCATCCGCGACGACAAGACCGCGGCCGACATCGACACGCTCGCCACCGTGGAGGCGCTCTTCGGCGAGCAGGCAACCGGCCGCATCCTGCTGGCGACCGGCGCGCGTGGTGAGACGGAGCGGATCTCCGCCACCGGCGGCGTCGACGAGGGGGGGACCGATGAGGTGAAACGACCGGACGCCGACTCCGATACCATCGGCGGCCCATGAGCGAACTCGAGCTGCCCGAGCACGTTGCTTCGAATCGCGCGTACTGGGACGAGCAGGCGCCCGACTACGTCGCGAACGGCGAGGCGAGCTGGGCGACCGACGAGGCACGCTGGGGCATCTGGGGCATCCCGGAGGCCGAGGTCCACCTCCTCCCGGACGACCTGGCCGGCAGGGACGCCATCGAGCTCGGCTGCGGCACCGCCTACGTCTCGGCGTGGCTGGCGCGGCGTGGCGCGCGCCCGGTGGGCATCGACAACTCCCCGGCGCAGCTCGAGACGGCGCATCGGCTCCAGCGCGAGCACGGCCTGGCGTTCCCGCTCCACCTCGGCAACGCCGAGACGACACCGTTCCCCGACGCGAGCTTCGACCTCGCCATCAGCGAGTACGGCGCCGCCCTGTGGTGCGACCCCTACGCCTGGATCCCGGAGGCGTCGCGCCTGCTGCGGCCCGGTGGGGAGCTCATCTTCCTGACGAATGGCATGCTCGCGACGCTGTGCGTGCCGGAGACCGATGCGGAGGGACCGGCCACGCCACTCCTCCGGCGGCCGTACTTCGGGATGCACCGCCAGCAGTGGCCCGGCGAGTCGGGGGTCGCGTTCCATCTCGGCTACGGCGACTGGATCCGCGTCCTGCGCGCGAACGGCCTCGAGGTGACCGACCGCGT
>JBBQMC010000171.1:0-4223 GCA_038328565.1 Candidatus Limnocylindria bacterium | reverse complement strand
CTGGCTGAAGATGCGCGGCCACCGGAGCCGCGTGGCCACCTGCTGCCGAGCGAGGCCGGCGAGATTGCGACCCGCGGCAGCGTGCGCAAGCTGATCCTCACCCACCTGCCGGTCATCGACCACGACGGCTGGGCGCGCGATCAGGCGGCGACGACGTACGAGGGACCGCTCGAGGTGGCCGAGCCGCAGCGGAGCTACGTGATCTAGTCGCGCCTCACTCCAATCGCGCGCGGGCGATCCAGCGGTCCGCGCCCCACGTCGCCAGCGCCCAGACCTGGCTGACGAGCACGGCGAGCGCACCGGCGAGCAGCGCGGCGAGGATCGCGCCGCCGGACGGGAGCGCGCCGGCAAGCACCATGGCCGCGATGACCACCACCGCGGCAAGGATCGCGAGCATGACTCCCGCGATCTTCGCCGCCGTCCCCATGAACCAGCCGAGCGAGTGGCCCTGCGCGCGCCCAGCCAGCCACAGCACGCACGGGCCGGCCGCGCCGGCGAGGGCGGTGTAGAAGCCGAGCCCACCGAACAGCGCGCCGATGCCCAGCCGCTCCCCGGTGATGCGCCACCAGAACGCCCAGACCGCCAGCAGCACCGAGAGCGCGCCGACGGCTATGAGCCAGACGAGAAGCAGCGTCGCGGTCCCGCCCGAGAGCCGCTCGATCAGCTCGCCGTGATCGGTCTCCACGAGCTCGGTCGGACCGTCAGCCAGGATCTCCTCCCCCTCCGCGTTGCGCTCGTGACGCCGGTCCGGGGTGCGGTCCTCCATCAGGCCGATGCGACCGCCGCGAATCCGCCCGCCAGGTCAGCCACGAGGTCATCGACGCTCTCGATCCCCACCGAGAGGCGCACGAGGCCGGGCGGCACGGCGAGCGGCGATTCCGCGACCGAGAGGTGGGTCATCGCTGCCGGCACCTCGATGAGCGACTCCACCGCGCCGAGCGACTCGGCCAGCGTGAAGAGGCGCGTCGCGCCGACGAATGCCCGTGCCGCCGCCTCCCCGCCACGGACCTCGAAGCTGACCATCGCGCCCGGCATCCGCATCTGGCGCATGACGAGGTCGTGCTGCGGATGATCCGGCAGGCCGGGATAGTGCACGCGCTCCACCTCCGCGCGGCCGGACAGCCACGCGGCGATGAGTCCGGCGCTCGTGCTGGCGCGCTCCATCCGCACCGCCAGCGTTCGCAGGCCGCGCATGACGAGGAAGCAGTCGAACGGGCTCGGCACCGCGCCGGCCGCGTTCTGGTAGAAGCGGAGCCGGTCGGCGAGCTCGTCGGAGCGCGTCGCCACCAGGCCGCCGAGCACGTCCGAGTGGCCGCCGAGGTATTTCGTGGCGCTGTGCATGACGAGGTCCGCGCCGAGCTCGAGTGGGCGCTGGAGGTATGGCGTCGCGAACGTGTTGTCGACGACGGTGATGGCGCCGGCCGTGGCAGCCAGCCGCGCCACCGCGCTGATGTCGATCACCTTGAGGAGCGGGTTCGTGGGCGTCTCGATCCACACCATGCGCGGCGGCGCGTCGCCAGTCAGCGCGGACGCGATCGCGTCGCGGTCGCGGAGGTCGACCGCATCGGTCTGGATGCCGTACCGCGTCCAGACCTTGTCCGCCAGGCGCCAGGTGCCGCCGTAGACGTCGTCGCTCATGAGGAGCCGGTCGCCCGGGCTGAGCAGGTAGAGCAGGTTCTGCGTCGCAGCCAGGCCGGACGCGTAGGCAAGGCCGTGCGCGCCCCCCTCCAGGGTGGCGATCGCCGACTCGAGCGCGCGCCGGGTCGGGTTGTCGCTGCGCCCGTACTCGAATCCGCCGCGGGTGCCGCCCACCCCGTCCTGCTTGAACGTGGTGCTCATCTGGATGGCGGGGACCACGGCGCCCGTCTCCGCGTCAGGCTCGGCGCCGGCGTGGACGGCGAGCGTCTCGAAGCGATCGCCGCCGCGGCGATCGTGCTCGTGATCGGTCATTCGGTCAGCGCGTGCGCGGGAAACCGAGATCGACCTTCGAGGTCCCCGGATCGGGCCAGCGCGCGGTGACGACCTTGGCCCGCGTGTAGAACTGGATCCCCTCCGGGCCATACATGTGGATGTCGCCGAACAGCGATGCCTTCCAGCCGCCGAAGCTGTAGTAGGCGACCGGGACCGGGATCGGGACGTTGATGCCCACCATGCCGACGTTGATCTCGAACTGGAACTGGCGCGCCGCGCCGCCGTCGCGGGTGAAGATCGCCGTGCCGTTGGCGTACGGGTTGTCGTTGATCAGCTGGGCGGCATCGGTATAGGTCGGCACGCGCACGATCTCGAGCACCGGGCCGAAGATCTCGTTGCGGTAGCACTCCATCTCCGGCGTCACGTTGTCGAGCAGGCTCAAGCCCAGGAAGAAACCGTCCGACTCGTTGTACAGGACGTGCTGCCGGCCATCCGCACGCAGGGTCGCGCCCTGCGACACGCCGCTCTCGAGGTACGAGGCGACCTTGTCACGGTGCTCCTTCGTGATGAGCGGGCCCATCTCCGAGCCCTCCTCGTTCCCCGGCCCCACCGTGATCTTGGGCAGCCGCTGTTCGATGGCGCTGACGAGCGGATCGGCCACGTCACCGACCGCCACGACCACGCTGATCGCCATGCAGCGCTCGCCGGCGGAGCCGTAGGCAGCCGAGACCGCAGCATCGGCAGCCATCTCGATGTCTGCATCGGGCAGGACGACCATGTGGTTCTTCGCCCCGCCGAGCGCCTGGACGCGCTTGCCGGCCTTCGTGCCGGCCTCGTAGATGTAGCGCGCGATGGGCGTCGAGCCAACGAAGCTCACGGCCGCGATGTCGGGATGCCCGAGGATCGCGTCGACCGCCACCTTGTCGCCGTGCACGACGTTGAAGACGCCGTCGGGCACGCCCGCTTCCTTCAGCAGCTCTCCGAGATAGACCGATGCGCTCGGGTCCTTCTCGGATGGCTTCAGCACGAACGTGTTGCCGCAGGCGATGGCGTTGGCGAACATCCACATCGGGACCATGGCCGGGAAATTGAACGGGGTGATGCCCGCCACCGCGCCGAGCGGCTGGCGGATCTGGTAGACGTCGACGCCCGTGCTGGCCTGCTCGCTGAACCCGCCCTTGAGCAGGTGCGGGATGCCGGTCGCGAACTCGATGTTCTCCAGGCCGCGGGCCACCTCGCCCAGTGCGTCCGTGCGGACCTTGCCGTGCTCGCGGGTGAGATGCGCCGCGATCTCCTCGCGATGCTGGTCGACGAGGTTGCGGACGCGGAACATGATCTCGGTGCGCCGGCTGATCGAGGTGGCGCGCCACGCGGGGAACGCGTCATGCGCGGCCTGCACCGCGGCGTTGACCTCCTCGACCGAAGCGAAGTCGACCTCGCGCGCCAGCGCCCCGGTAGCCGGGTTGTAGACCGGTCCGCTGCGCCCGGAGCTGCCCGCCACGCGGGTCCCGTTGATCCAGTGGTTGACTCGCTCGGTTGCCTGCCCGGTCGTTCCGACCGCTGTCTCCGCGACCTGCGCCATACCCTCGCCTGTGCCTCCGTGGATGAGGCGCCCACTCTACTCCGCGGGCGCCGGGGCGTCAGCGCGGCGGCTGGCCCGCAGGCAGGCAATGGTCGGCCTTCGCTGCTCCCGGATTCACATGAGATGACCACTATCGCGGCAGGACGGGCAGCGCAGCCGTCAGGACCACACCACGCGTGAATCCCACTGCTCCGCGGCCGCTCCCGGGCCGATACCGGTCATGCTGCGTGAATCTGGTCCATCCCACCGGTTGCGCCACGGGCGTATCGTCCGACGCATGGAGCAGCACCAGCGATGCGCCCTGTGCGGCGACGCGATCGAATCGGGCCAGGCGTGGATGGCGAACGAGATGGACGGCGGCCTAGCGCACGCGGGCTGCGTCTACCGCGACGAGCACGAGCCGGAGCGGCGCGAACGCTGGCTGCCCTCCGAGATCGCTGAGATCACGACAGCCAGCGCGACCAGGGATCTCACCCGGCAATAGGATCCCCGGACGGGCTTGACCCGGCCGCCAATGCCGATCAGCTCTCCGGACTGACTCGGGGATCCAGCATGCCGTGGGCCATCCTCAGCCCGGGGCGACGTCGCCGCGGTGCGTGACGACCGCGGGCCGCGTTGCGCGCCAGTCGTATTCCGCGACGCGCACGTCGGGTTCGAGCAGTCCCTTCTCGCGCAGCCAGTCATAGTTGTAGAGCTTGCCCACATAGTTGCGGCCGCTGTCCGGCAGCAG